>DASTJZ010000041.1:0-5730 GCA_035716185.1 Candidatus Dormiibacterota bacterium | reverse complement strand
CTGATCGTCAGCTTCCAGCAGATGGTGATGGAGCTGGAGCGAATGGGCGACCACGCGGTCAGCATCGCCCGGGCCGCGTTACGCCTGAACAATCTCCCCCTGCTCAAGCCCTATATCGACCTGCCCAAAATGGCCGAGGTGACCGAGTCGCAGGTGCACGAGATCCTGGGTGCCGTGATCGAGGCCGACCAGGAGCGAGCCCGCTTCATCGCCGAACGGGATGACGAGGTCGACACCCTCTATCACCGTCTCTGGGACGAGCTGGTCGACTTCATGGTCCACGATCCCTCCACCGTGGAACGGTCGGCCATCCTTCTCTTTCTCGCCAAGGACCTGGAGCGGATTGCTGACCGGGTCACGAACATCGCCGAAGACGTGGTCTTCCTCCACACCGGCCGGATCGTGGAGCTGAGTTAACTTGCCCAAGCGCATCCTTGTGGTCGAGGATGACGCGACGATTCGGGACACGCTGACCTTCAACCTCAAGAAAGAGGGATATGCGGTGACCGTCGCCCAGGATGGCGCGGACGCCCTGGCGCGGGCCCGAAGCTCGCGGCCCGACCTGATCCTGCTCGACCTCATGCTGCCCGAGCTCAATGGGCTCGAAGTCTGCCGGGTGCTGCGCCAGGAAGGCAACGTCCCGATCATCATGCTGACCGCGAAGGAGAGCGAGGTCGACAAGGTGGTGGGGCTGCAGCTGGGGGCCGACGACTACATCACCAAGCCCTTTTCGCTGCGCGAGCTCTTTGCCCGGATGACGGCGGTGCTCCGGCGCAGCGAACAACACGACGTCCGGCCCGAGGTGGAAGAAGACCGGCTGGGCCGGCTGCGGATCGACCGGGCGGGGCGGCGGGCGATGATCGATGAAACCGAGCTGCGGTTGACGCCCAAGGAGTGGGAGCTGCTCGCCTACCTGGTGCGCCGGCCGGGCCGGGTGTTCACCCGCGAGATTCTGCTGGAGCAGGTATGGGGCTACAACTACCTGGGCGACCGCAAGACGGTCGACGTGCATATCCGCTGGCTGCGGGAAAAGCTCGGCCGCTTTGGCAAGCTCGGGTTCGAGATCGTCACCGTGCGCGGGGCGGGCTACCGCCTCGATCCCATCCGCAACGGGGTCGCGGCCGGCTAACTCTCCCGCTAGAGCCTGGGGCGGCGTCGTGGCGGACCGGTAACGAAACCGTGACTCCGATCGATCCCGAAGCGGACCCGATCGATCTGCTCAGGGCGTTATATGCGTCATGGAGGCCCGCCGATCCGACGTTGACGCCCTAGCCCGGCTGCTGTTTTCCGGCGTCGGCGTGGTCGCCATCGCTGGGAGCCTCGTGGTCGTCAGCGCCATCCTCGACCTGCTGGGCCACTCGGAGGCGTCCCTCCGGATGCTGCTGGTGGGGCTGGGGGTGATCGCCGCCATGGTGGCGTCGGTGTGGAACAGTCGCCGTGAGCGACGGTGGTCCGGGGTGACCAATCGGCGCGAGGTGGCCCGCGAACAGGCGCTCTTCCGCGAGGAGCTCGACCAGCGTCTCGATGTCCAGCGGAAGCTGCGCGAGAGTGAGGCGCTGCTCGCCAGCATCGTTGAGAGCGCACCGATTGCCCTGTTCGCCACCGACCCCAATGGCGTGATTACGATCAGCGCCGGCGTTGGTCCAGACCCGCTTGGCAAGAAGACCGGTGAAGCCGTCGGATGGCCGGCCGGCGACCTGTTTGCGGACCACCCGAATGTCGTGAAGCGGATCCGGGACGCGCTCTCCGGCAAGCATGGAGAGGTGGATCTTCGCCAGGACGATCGAACCTTCTCGCTCAGCCTGGCGCCCTTCAAAGACGGCAAAGGCATGACGGCCGGCGCCATCGTCGTCGCCATCGATGTCACCGATCGGCGGCGGGCCGAAGCGGCCATCCAGCGAACCGTTGAGGAGCTGACCCGCGTCGACGGCGAGCGGCGAGCCCTCCTCACCAGCCTGGTGCGCGCCCAGGAAGAGGAACGGCGGCAGATTGCGGGCGACATCCACGACGATTCCATCCAATCGCTCTTCGCGGTCTCGGTCCGGCTGCTTGCTCTCCGCGGTGCGCTGCGCGACTCGGCGCAGATCGCCCTCGTCGACAACCTGCAGGAGAGCGTGCAGCAAGCCTCCGAGCGCTTGCGCCGCCTGCTGTTCGAGCTTCGACCGACGGCGCTGGATGAAGGCGGCCTGCCGGCAGCGCTGGGTGAATACCTCGCCGCGATGAAGGCCGAGTCTGGCGTCGAGGTGGTGCTGACGACGAACCTTCAGGAGAGCCCGGCTGCCGAGGTGTCGGTGATTGCCTATCGGATCGCCCAGGAGGCCTTGACGAATATCCGGAAACACGCTCGGGCGCACCGCATTGACTGCACCCTGGCCAACGTTGACGGCGGGGTCCTGACCCGCATCGCCGACGACGGGGTTGGCTTCGAGCCGGCCAACGGAACCGCGCGACCCGGCCACCTCGGCATGATCGCCATGCGCGAGCGAGCCGAGATGGCGGGCGGCTGGTTGCGGACGACATCCTCACCTGGCCACGGATGCGTTATCGAATACTGGATCCCGAATGCCAAGGAACGTGTCACCGATGTCGCCTGAACCGACGTCGATTTCCGTGATGCTGGTCGACGACCACCAGCTCGTGGCCGAGGGGCTGGCGGCCATGCTCAACGCCAGCACCGAGCTTCGGGTGGTGGGCACGGCAGGCTCGGGCGCCGAAGCGGTCAGGCTTGCCGAACGCTGCCGGCCAGACGTGATCGTGATGGACTCGCACCTTCCAGACGGTGCAGGAGCCGAGGTGGCGGCGCGTCTGCGCAGCCTCCGTCCCGACGTCCCCATCATCTTCCTCAGCGCTGACGAAAGTGAGTCAGCCATGATCGCCGCCGTCCGCGCAGGCGCGTGCGCCTATCTGCCCAAATCGCGAGCCGCCGCTGACGTCGCCGACGCGGTCCGCCGTGCGGTCGACGGGGAGATGATGATTCCGGCGGCCCAGCTCGCGCGCCTGCTGGCGAGGTCGCAGGAGATGGCCCGCGATGATGCGCTGCGCCAACGCTTGCTGCAGAGCCTGACGCCGCGCGAGCGAGAGGTGTTGGGCTTGATGGCGGATGGTCTCGACAACCGGGCCATCGCGGCGGAACTCGGGATCGGCTTCACTACGGTCCGTGGGCACGTGCAAAACATCCTGGAGAAGCTGGACGCGCATTCCAAGCTCGAGGCCCTGGCCTGCGCTGCCCGCTACGGCCTGCTCGACGCGGCCTGAGCGCGACCACCTCGACCCTGCAGGTGCTGGGCATCAGCCTCCGGCGACTGAACGCTGACATCCATTTCGCGCGGCGATATCCTGCTTGCGTAAATCGCTCGGGTTGAATCCCCCGCCGACAACTGCGCGGAATCGCCCGCAGGCGGTGTCGAGTCCCAGCGGAGGAAATGGCCCGGGGCACCCACCAAACGTCGGCGTCGGTGATCGTCGCGGCGATAAGCCGAGGTGATATCCCCTCCCCAGCCTCGCCCGCCGCCCTTCACCGACGCCGACACCGTTCCCAGCGATCGTGGCCCTGCGATTGCATGACGGCGATGCCCTGCCGGCGCATCGCGCTTTTTTGATCCGCGCGTTCTAGGCTGCTCCCATGGTTACCACCGCCACCCTTCCGCCACCGCAAAACCGTCATGCCCTCGGCGAGCGCCGGCCTGCCCTGGCGATCGATCCGCGTCGCGGCCCTCGCGCGCTCCGCTCTTCGCCTCGGACCTTGCGCCGCTGACCAATTCACCCAGGAGGATCCATGTGCCCCCCAGCCTCATCGACCGCCAATGCCGTAACGCCCTTCAGCATCCGCTCGCCTCGCGAGCGTTCGTTCTCGCCTGCGCTTCGCCTCCTCCCTGGAGGGGATGCCGGCGAGCAGCCGCGGACGCAGCATCGCGCGCGAAGCCGTCCAGCGGCGACCCCGTTGCTGCCAGTGGCCTACCGCGGGGGCTACCTCCGGCGGCTGTTGGCTCCGCGACGCCCGGTCGAGCGTGTCCTTCTGTCAGTGATCCAGGAAACCTATCTCGCCGGGGCAAGCACCCGGATGGTGGACGCGCTGGCCGAGACCGTCGGCATCGCCGGCATCGACCCGCCGGCGGTTGCTGCGCAGGCAAGAATCTGGGACGCCAACGTCGACGCATTTCAAAAACGCCAGCTGCATGACGGATATCCCTTTTTAATGGTGGTGGAGACGCCGGCCCTGGTTCGCAAGACCGGCGGCGCCGAAACCTGCCACATCGCGCTGGCTGTCGGCCGATCGGAGTCCGGCGCGCGCGACGTGCTCGGCTTCGGCGTGCGTGCCGATGGCGCCACGGTCGAATACTGGCAAGCCTTTCTCAACGACCTGAAAGGTCGTGGCATGACGAACGTTCGCACCGTCACCTCCGATCGCATCGATGGGCTGGTGGCGGCAATGGCCAGGGTGTACCCGGGGGCTCGCTGGCAGCGCTGCCGCGAACGGTTCGTCACCGAAGCCCTCAGCCGGGTCCCCCGCCAGGGTCGAAGCGCCGTCGAGTCGAGCCTGCGCGCGATCTTTGCCCAGCCCGACAGCACCAGCGCACTCGAGGCGCTGGCACGGGTTCGGGCCCAGTTCGAGTTCGCCTTCCCCGAACTGGTCGCCATGCTGGAGGAGCCGCTGGGAGCGCTGCTCACCTTCTACCAGGTGGCTCCGGCGCACCGGCGGATGGTCAGCTCGCTCAACGCCCTCGCCTCCGTGCAGCGAGACGTACGGCAGTCGTGCCAGCTGGTTGGCATCTTTCCGAACCGGCAGGCCCTGCTGCGACTGGCCGGCACCATCCTCCAGGAGGCTGCGGACGAATGGGCAGCGCGCCCACGGAGAACTACGGTAGCGGCGGCGGGGTTGGCAATGTCGGCGCTTGCACGACCGTGGGTATTGCGGTCGGCAGGGTAGGCGTGGCCACCGGCAGCGTTGGTGTCGAGACCGGCAGCGTCGGCGTCGAGACCGGCAGCGTCGGCAGTGATGGTCCCGTCGAGGGCGTCCCCGGAATGGTCGGCGTCGGTTGACCACCGGTGCCGCTCGGAGCCGGGCTGGCCGACCCGCCGGGGCTCGGGCTGGCGTTCGTTCCCCGTGACGCTTGGTCGCGAGACGCATCCGTGGTTACGTCGGGCGAAAGCGGCGCCAGGCTCAGGGGACTATCGGCCCGATAGTCGGCCACAGCCGGCCCATGCACGTTGATCGTCAACCGGCGAAGCTCGGGTGACAAGCCACCGATCAGGGCGGCGACCCAGAGGAGCAGGATCATGGCGCTCCCGATCACCGACCAGCGGGCCCAGCGAGCGGCTCGGCTCATGCGGCCGCGTCCAGCCGGATGTTCGCAGCATGCGGCGTCGGTTTCTTTCCCATTTCGACCAGGACGGCAAAGATTTCCGCCTTCCTCTTCGTAAAGGCATCGACCACCTCCGGGTCGAACTGCTTTCCCGCCTCGCCGACGATGGTTCGAGCCGCGAATTCAAAGGAAAAGCCCTTGCGATAGGGACGGTCGGAGGTCATGGCATCGAAGGCATCGGCCACGGCGACGATGCGAGCCAGCGGTGATGTCGCGTTGCCCTTCAGCTGGTCGGGATAGCCGTCACCATCCCAGCGTTCGTGGTGATGTCGAATCGGGTCAAGGCTCGCCTGCAGAAAGGGCACGTCCTTCAGCATTTCGTAGCCAATCACCGGATGCCGGCGGATGGCCGCCCACTCCTCGTCAT
>DASTJZ010000040.1:0-3061 GCA_035716185.1 Candidatus Dormiibacterota bacterium | reverse complement strand
CAGCACAAATCCGGTGATCGCTCGCGGGCTGTTCATGTCGGAGTCGACCGTAGAGAAGCATGTCAGTGCAATTTTTTCGAAACTCGGCCTCTCGGAAGAGAAGGACGTCGACCGCCGGGTCGCCGCCGTGCTCGCTTACCTAAAGGGCGCCGACTCCTCGGTTTAGGCGAAGAGGGTCCGCCGCGACTTCATGCCGGTGCTCCCCGGCCCCCGGTGGCGTCTTATCGCCTGCCTGCTCGCTCGCCGACCAGCCACAGCTGAGCGCTTGTGTTCCTTCGGAGTTCGAAACATGTCCGGTTGGGGTCGCCACCTAGAACAAGTTTCGAACCTTTCTTGACGATCACGAATCCTGACCACTCCTGATCACGAAAGTTGACCCACCTGGCCCTCGGGTTGCCGTTGGCTCGTGATGAATGACTGAAGGGGTTCTGCCTGCGAAGCTGCTGGGAGTCGCAGCCGACGTCACAGCAGCAGCAAGGGAGGATCAGCTTGCAGTCAGGGGAGACGTGGATGGAATTGCAGGCACTACGGAAGCACGGATGGTCGATTCGTGCACTGGCACGGGAGTTCGGGCTGAGCCGCAACACCGTTCGGAGGGAGCTGAGAAGCGATCAGCCACGGGAGTATTCGGCGCGCGCGCAACCGGCGGCGCTCAACGCCGCGCAAGTCGCACACATCGAGCGTCGGCTGGCTGTTTGTCCTGGAATTCGCGGCAGCCTCTTGTACTTCGAGCTCCGCCGCGACTATGCGTATGCGGGCAGCTATCCGGCGTTCATTCGTCATCTCCGCGCGGTCCGACCGCCGGTAATGCGCGACCCAGAGATTCGCTTCGAGACCAATCCAGGGATTCAGACCCAAGCCGACTGGGCGCACCTCGGCCGTTGGCCGCTCGGCGAGTCGATGGTCGAGCTGCACGCGATGGTGACCATCCTTGGTTGCAGTCGAGCCCCAGCGATTCGATTCGCCACCGACTGCACGCGGCCGACCAGCTTCGAGCGCTTGCTGCACTGCCTGGACGACCTGGGTGGGGTGACGATGGAGATCCTCACCGACCGCGACCCTGCCTTCTGCATTGGCGCCACCAGTGACGGCAGCGCGATCCTGGCGCCGGAATGGGTCGACCTGTGCGCCCTGCTCGGCGTGGCGCCCAAAGCCTGTCGGCCATATCGCGCCAAGACGAAGGGAAAGGTGGAGCGGATGGTACGCGAGCTCAAAGAAAGCTTCATCCCCTGGCTCACCGGTCAGGTGCTGCCGCTTCGCTGCTCGCTGGCCGATTACGATCGCCTGGCCCAAACCTGGATCCATGAGCTGGTATTGCCGCGCCGGCATCGAACGACCGAGCGCATCGTGGGCAAGGCCTGGCTGGAAGAGCGTTCGCTGCTGCGCGCGATCCCATCCCGAATCATGAACGCGTACGTCGGCGAAGTGCTGGTGCCACCGATTCCGATCTTGGTTGATCAGCAGCAGCGGGAACTGGGCAACGTCGTGGAGATCCGTTCCTTGGCCGAGTACGAGGTGGCGCTATGAAGGGACGGCCGCCGACGACCGCTGAGAACCGACCGAAGGACCAAGCCCACGCGGCCACACAGCTCCACCACAGGCATTTGCGTCCGCGGAAACCGAGCAGCTGACCAAGCCGACTCCCTTGGCGCCAATCGTGACGGCTTTTGAGCACCGCCCGTTGGCTCGCCCCTTGAGCCCGTCTACCCTGCTTACGCAGGCGACGCCATTCCAGCGTCTCCGCGAGTATCTCGCTTTTCTCGAGCTGACGACCGCGGCGGAGAACCTTGCCGCGGAGCTGGATCGCGGAACGAGGGAGAAGCTGTCGCCGCTGCAGGTCCTTGACAATCTGCTGGCGGCTGAGGTGGCAACCACCAGGACGCGTCGCCTCACGACCCGAATGGCCAATGCCCACCTGCCGCGCAACAAGACACTCCTCAACTTCGACTTCGATTTCCAGCCTTCCATCGACCGCCAAGTCGTGGCCGAGCTCTCGACGCTGCGCTTCATCGAAGAGAAACGGAACGTGCTCCTGATCGGGCCGCCTGGTGTGGGCAAGAGCCATCTCGCGGTCGCGCTCGGCGTGGCGGCTGTCGATGCCGGCTACCGGGCGTACTTCACGACGGCCATGGATCTGGTCGCCAACCTGCAGCGCAATCAGGATCGCGGCAGCCTGGCCCACCGTGAGCGCGGCTACATCGTCGGCCCACCCTTGCTCATCATTGACGAGCTCGGCTACCTGCCGATGGATCGGACAGCAGCCAACTGGATCTTCCACGTCGTGAGCCGGCGCGATGAGCGCGGCTCGATCATCCTCACCTGCAATCGGGGCTTCGCCGACTGGGCGCAGATCTTCAACGACGTTGTGGCGGCGACCGCCATCGTTGACCGCCTGCTTCATCGAGCCACCGTCATCAACGTCCGCGGCCACAGCTACCGGATGCGGGGTTATCACGCCGACCAGGTCGATGACCGGCTGATCGGCTACGGCATCGCCCCGAATGGCAAAGGAGGTGGTGCTATCGTCAGCTGACGACCGGCCTGAGGTGGGTCAAAATTCGTGATCCAAAAGGTCCAGGTTTCGTGATCCCCAATAACCGGGCTGAGCGAATTCAAAAAGTGCCTGAAAAGGATTATCAAGAACCCAATCCCGGGCTCGAGAGTACCGGTCGACGGTCATCCGGGTAAAGAGCAGCTCAGCGAATTCTCGACGTCGTTCCTGGGTCTGGCACCCGTCCCAGATGAACTCCAGGCTCGACAGGATGGCCAGTCCGGTGGTGACGTCACGCGCCTCCTTCTCGAAACCGCCGCGGACGTGGCTTAGCCGGTCCCGAAGCTCACGCTGGGCTGCCGCGTTCAGAGATCGCTCGCTCCTGAACTCGTCGTAGGAGATATCGCCGTTGGTGTGCAGACGGATCATCGTTGCCTCCGATGCGCCGTCACGATCGACGAAATGTGGCAAGCCAGTGCTCGAAGTCAGCAGAGTCGTGCAGGTATGGGCGATCGGTTGTCTGGAGATCCGCTCCCGAGAGACTTACCAGGGCATCCCAGACCGCCTCAT
>DASTJZ010000039.1:0-8555 GCA_035716185.1 Candidatus Dormiibacterota bacterium | reverse complement strand
AATCGCTCCGTCGGCGATGCCGTTGCCAATGCCGGCGACGAAGGAACGGTCCATTTTCAGGATGTCCACGGGCAAATCGCGCAGGTGGCCAAGTGACGAGTAGCCGGTGCCGAAATCATCGAGGGCCAGCCGGACGCCTAGGCTGCGAAGCTCTTGTAAGGTCCGGACTGCCGCTTCGTGATCGGAGAGCAGCACGCTTTCGGTCAACTCCAGGATGAGCGTCTGCGGCTCGAGCCCGGCGGCGTCGACCGCCGCCATCACGTCCGCCACCAGGTCCGTGTTCTGTAACTGACGGCCCGAGACGTTGACGCTGATCTGGATCTGGGGCGTCGCCGGATAGCGCACCTGCCAGCGGCGAGCCTCGCGGGTCGCCTGTTGCAGGACGAAGCGGCCCAGCTCGACGATCTTGCCGGTCTGCTCGGCGATGCCAATGAACTCGGCTGGAGCGAGCAGGCCGCGCCGCGGATGGTTCCATCGGACCAGGGCCTCGAGGCTGTGGACGCCGCCGCTCTCCAGCATGATCACGGGCTGGTAATGGACCACGAATTGCTTCTCGCTGAGCGCGACTTCCATATCGTGCTCCAGCTCCATGCGGTCAACCGCGATATGCGCCAGGGCGGCATCGTATTCGGCGAACCGTGCTTTGCCTCGGGACTTGGCGATGTACATGGCGACGTCGGCATTGCGGATCAACTCGTCGGCAGCCTCCTGACCCGTAACCAGACCGGCGATGCCGATGCTGGCACGGATCGTGAGCTGTTTGCCGGCGATCGAAAACGGTGGCACTAACTGGGCGGTGATCCGATCGGCGACGCGGGCGGCCGTCCGCTCCTCCTCGACGTTGCGGAGCAGGACGGCGAATTCGTCGCCACCCAGGCGAGCCACGGTGTCGCCGGGGCGCAGCGTCGACTCAATCCGTGCGCCGACGGCCGCCAGCACCTGGTCCCCGACCTCGTGGCCGAGCGTGTCATTGACCGACTTGAAATCGTCCAGGTCGAGGAAGAGGACGGCAATCCGTCGCTCCCCACCGATGTTCAAGGCATGGTCGAGGTTGACACGGAAGGCGGCCCGGTTAGGGAGGTTGGTCAGTGAGTCGTGAAAAGCCTGGTGGGTGAGTTTCTCCTCCAGCGCCTTGCGTTCGCTGATGTCGCGGGTGTTCAGGACCAGGCCGCGCACGGACGGAAGTTCGAGCAAGTTGGTGATGGTGACCTCGGCCGGGCAGTACGAATCGTCAACCCGGCGCAACCGGCATTCGACCGCAATCGGCGGGCCGGCGATGTTGATCGCCTCGTCGATCTTGCGAAGGACCTGCGTGTGGTCGTCGGGATGGACCAGGTCGCCGAAGAAGGTCCCGACCATCTGCTGCTCGGCGTACCCGAGAATGCGCTCCACCGAGGCACTCTGGTACTGGATCGTGCCGTCGCGTGCGATCAGGGTGATGACATCCGAGGAGTTCTGCACAAGTGAGCGGAAGTGCTCTTGTCCTTTCTTCAAGGCTTCGGCATTCGCTTCCAGCTGCCGGTTCAGGGCCAGGTTGTCGTTCAACGTCAGGAACTGCCGGACGACGACGAGTGCGACGATCGCCAGCAGCGTCCAGAAGATGATCGGGTCCAGCGCGCCAGGCCTCAGTTCATCAAATGCGGCGACGAGCGCGCCGATCGCTACCGGGGCATACGGCAGCAGCAGACCGGTTCGCCCAGCCGGCCCCGGCGCCATCGCGGCCTGAGCTGGGGTCGAGAGGGCGAAGAAAGCGGCGATCGCGATCAGCAGATAACCGGCGGCCCAACCGGCATCGATCGGGTTCCCGGCTCCGTAGGTGTTGGTCGCTGTGAGGTAGGCGAAACCGCTGTCCGCCAGCAGGTTCGCGACCAACCCACCGGCAAGCAGGAAGAGCGGCAGCCGGCTCGCCCGCGACGTACGAGCCGCCAGGATGATCACCATCGTCCCGATCACGACGTCGCTGATGGGATACGCCAACCCGATCAGGTTGGCCACGATGTTCGAAGTGCCCGCCCGATAGACGGTCCCGAGCACCGTCGACCAGCTGACGATCAGCAGCGAGCCGGCGATCAGGAGCCCGTCGAGGACCGTCCTCGCGACGGAGGTGGCCCGCGTGGTTGCGGATGGAAAGTACAGGACGCCGGCGATGGCGAAGGGGACGGCAAGCAAATACCCCAGGTCGGCGAACGATGGGAATGGGGTCTGGATCTTCTGGATCAGCTCGTAGTAGGACCAGACCACCTCGCCCGTCGCCCACGAGAATGCCGAGGCGGCGATCAGCGCCCACGCGGTCCTGGTCCGGCCGCGATGATGGAAGGCTGAAAACGCACAAATGGCTGCCGCCAGATAGGCGACGACGAACTCACCGGTGTCGTCAACGGTTTTGGTGGTCTGCGCACCGCCCCATTGGAAGACCAGCCATCCGACGAAAAAGAGCGAGGCAACGGCCCAGAAGGCAAGCGCGATCCAGAGCCGGCGGTGGGCCATGTAAGGTCAACCGGCCCCTATGGAAATTCTGAGGACGAACGACGGCCGTTAATCGGACTGCGACAAATCCGTTGCCTCCCCTCCCTATCCGGAAGGGTCGGGGTGGGGGTCTCTAGCGACCCGCCTCCCCCACCGTCACGTTGATGTCCTTGAGCTCGCCAGCCCGGATGACATGCATCGTTTGCGTGGCGCCGACTTTGATCTTCCGCAGCCCGGCATAGAGCTCCTCCAGCGTGCGGGTCGCTGTCCCATCGAGGGCCAGCAGGGTGTCGCCCTGCATCAGGCCGGCGCGATCCGCCGGGCTCTGCGGCTCGACCGCCACGATCAGCAGGCCGCTCTCCTGGTTGGCGCGCGCCTTCACGGGATCCGGCAGCGGAACCTGCTGCGTGCCAATTCCGAGGTAAGGGCGCTTGATCCGGCCGTCGGCGCGCAGGCTCTCCACCACTCGCTCGGCGACGTCCATGGCAATCGCCCGTCCGTCCCCCCGGCCGAAGACCCAGCTGTTCATGCCGGCGGCGCGGCCATCGGCGTTGACGAGCGGCCCGCCGCTGAACCCGGGATAGAGGGGCGCGTTGGTCTGAATCAGATGCTCGATCTCGCTGCCCCGCCACCCGCGCCAGGGCGACGACACGGCGCTGATCGTGCCGAAGGTCGCCTTGAGGTTGCCGGGCCGGCCGATCGCGATCACGATCTGTCCGGGCTTGAGGTCGGAGACCTTTGCCCGCGGCAACGCCGGCGCCGAGAGGCCATCGACCTTCAGCAGCGCGATGTCCGTGGCCGGATCGCGACCGACCAGCGTCGCCTTGGCGCTCTTCTCGTCGACGACGACCTCGATGTCTTCCTCCTGCTCGACGACGTGGTTGGCCGTCAGCACCAGCCCGCTGTCCCACACGATGCCGGTACCGGCCCGACCGCGCCGGGCGTCGACCCGAACCACGCTCTTGCTGGCTTTCTCGACCAACGCCTCGATATCGTCCGAAAGCTCTTTCAACGAACTCATTTGATGTTGTTGCTCCTTTGCCGATTACAGATTCCGATTGATCTCACGGTATGCCCGAAAGGCGCCCGTCGACCTCATCCGGACGACGAGGTCGGCACCCGGACGTTCGTCCAGGCCGAGTGCGGTTCCCTCGCCTTTCGGGGAGGGTCGAGCACGATCCGGCTTAAGGGCTCAGGCGCTCGGCCAGGTATTTGCGGGAGGGACGTAGACCCACAACGGCCGGCGATGCGGGTCGTGCAGGGGATTCCTTTTGAGGACCTCGCTCTCGATGATGTGATCGTCGAAACGGCCCTTCGGCTCGTAAAACCAGGGGGGCAGGTCCGGCACCATGCGACTATAGGGCGTGGCCGTCACGCGCTGCCCCTGGGCCGAGAGCGACCGCTTGATGCGCGAGTACCACGACCGCGAATGGGGTGTGCCGGTGCACGACGACCATCGGCTCTTCGAGTTCCTGGTGCTGGAGGGCGCTCAGGCAGGGCTCAGCTGGCTGACCATCCTGCGCCGCCGCGAGGCTTACCGAAGGGCCTTCAACGGGTTCGACCCGGCCAGGGTTGCCCGCTTCGAAGAGAGCGCCGTTAGCCGCCTCCTGAGCAACGCCGAACTGATCCGGAATCGACGGAAGATCGAGAGCGCGACCGCCAACGCCCGAGTCCTCCTCACCGTCAGGCGTGAGACGGGCAGCATCGACAGCTATCTATGGTCGTTTGTGGGGGGCCGTCCCCGGCAAAACGCGTGGCGAACCATGGGAACGGTTCCCGCCGAAACCGAACAGTCGCGTGCCATGAGCAAGGACCTGATCAAGCGGGGCGCCAGCTTCGTCGGCCCGACGATCTGCTATGCCTTCATGCAAGCGGTCGGGATGGTCAACGACCACCTGGTCAGCTGCTTCCGCTATCGGCAGGTCAAGACCAGGGCGTGACGGGACGCTTCTGCAGTTCGCCATCGACGTAGACCGCGTCGACCTTCTCGTCGTAAAAGCACAGGAGATTCTCGATCTTCGGACACTCGGGAATCGGCGCGGGATAGCCCCACACGATGTCCTTGTACTCCTTGCCGTTGACGGTGAGCGACCAGTAGGACGCCTTCCCCTTGTAGGGGCAACGGGTCGTCGTGCTGGTCGGCGTGAGCAGGTCCAGCCGGACGTCGAGCTTCGGAATGTAGTAGCGCGGCGGGAGTCCGGTCTCGAGGAGAATCCGCGGCCGCGTCGTCTCGGCCACGACCTCGCCACCGACAACGACCTGTATGTGCCGCGAGCTGTTGAGCACGTCGACGCGGTGGTACGGATCGCGCGGGTGGACGAAGACCTCGTCGTCTTCCTCGAACCAGGCGTCCATCTTGTCCCAGTAGAAGGCCACGTAGTCTTCGAGGCCGGCACGTTCAGCATTCGGATAGCGCCAGGCCGCCTTCTCGGCGACGCGGTCGCCGACTTTCAGAGAGTAAAAGTGCGCCTCACCCTTCCCCGGATGGTGGCTCGTGAATTCGGTGGGCTGCAGCAGATCGAGCCGAACATCTGAGGCAGGGAAGTAGTACGCGGCAAGCCGTTTCTTTTCGATCATCAACATCACGCCCCGGCTGTCGGCGATGGTGGTGCCGCCAAACATGACGCGCACCCG
The DNA here is from genome assembly GCA_035716185.1 of Candidatus Dormiibacterota bacterium. Taxonomy (GTDB): domain Bacteria; phylum Chloroflexota; class Dormibacteria; order CF-121; family CF-121; genus CF-13. Next base: position 3,455 of record DASTJZ010000039.1, on the reverse strand, counting down.
TCGTTGCGTCGGCTCGAAGACGAGGTCGCCGCCAATCGGTCGTTGATCCTCGACTAAGACGACGTCTTCAACAGCTCTCGCCATGATCTGACCTCCTGCTTCGTCCTGGGCTCGCTCTTAGATTAACCGGCGATCTGGGCAAGACATTCCATTCGCAGGTTCAGCGTAACGGCTGGTAGTAGCTAGTTGCGTGAGGCGAACGCTGATCATGCTGCTCTTCGGGACGCTGCTGACGGCGTGCGTTTCGCCCACCGGATCGGCAAACCGGCCGACCCCAGTTCCCTTCATCACCCCGCACACCCCGTTCCCAAGCGCCGACGCGCCCTCTGCTGCACCGATGGCGACCACCTCCACGCCATCAGCGGCCGCTCCTCCCCCGGCGGCCGCTGCCCCGGCGGCTCTGCCTCCAGTGGCGCCGGTGGTGCTGACGCGGACGTTCGCCTTGATGTCGGCCGGCGCGAGCTTCGTCCGTGGCACCGTCCAGGTTACCGAGCGCAATGGCGCCTTCACGGCGAGCGTGAACGCCGCCGGCCTTCCCCCCTCCACCCTGCACACCGTCCACATTCATCTCGGCAGCTGTGCCAATCCGTATGGCGGGATGCACCTTACCGTGCTTGGCCTGTTGGGCACAAACGCGGCCGGAACTGGAACGCTGACGGCAGGACTGGCCCCGGTCTACGTTTCTCCGGGTCATTACGTCATCGTCTATGCCACCAGCTCGCCCCAGCTGATCGCCGGCTGTGCGGACCTGGGGTCGCTGGCGTGATCCTGGCCTAATCGAAGGCCGCGATCAGCAGCCCGCCGAGGATGGCGGTGTTCTTGAGGAAGTGGACGCGTTGCTGAGCTCGCTGCGCCGGGTCCGAAATTTACCAGAACGGATGGCCGGCGAAGGTCGTCGGCACCAATGAGCCGGCCAGCACCAGCGCTGCCAGTCGAGGAACGATGCCGGCCGCGAGCAGCGCGCCCGCGCCCACGTGCACGACCGCGTTGACGGTGACGGCCGTCACCGGGTCCCGAGGCACGATGGGTACGGCGTCCGCCATGGCTTCGACCACTGACTTCGCCGCCTTGGCCCGCGGTTCCGGGTTGGCCAGCACGTCCAGCCCGCTCAGGATGAAGATGCCGCCCATGAGCGGCCGGGCGACGGTCCGGACGATCGACATGGATTCACTGTAATCCGCGGCCGCAAACGGCTGCGCAAATTCGAATTTGAAATCCTGCCGTACAGATTTGCCGACATTTCCGCTATCATCTTTAGTGATGTTCGGAGGGAAACCGCTCAGCCTGCTCTCGGGACGCGTCTAGTGCCACGGCGCCGTCGCTCCCGGTACGCCTTCTATCGCCGCCTCCGACTGCTGCGGGAGAGCCAACGCCGGACGAAATTCCGCCGAGCGCTGCTGCTCTGCCTGGTGGTCGCGATCGGGTTGCCCGTGCTGACGGTGCCGGCGCTCGCCGCCGAGTCGGTGGGAAGCCTCCCGGCGGTCGAAGGCCTGACATCGACCGGCCTCAACCAGGACATGCTGATCTTCGACCGGCATGGCACGCTGATCGATGACATCGGCTACCACGGCGACCATCGCATCGTGGTGCCGCTGAAGTACATCTCCCCGTACGCCAAGCAGGCGTCGATCGCCATCGAGGACCGCAGCTTCTATCAGAACAACGGGGTCGATGTGGGCGGCATCGTCCGCGCCGCGGTTGCCGACTACTCGCAGCACCACATCACCCAGGGTGGCAGCACCATTAGCCAGCAGCTCGTTAAGCAGCTCTTCATCGGCCCGCATCCAGCACCGACCATTCAGCGGAAGCTGAAGGAGGCCATCCTGGCGATGGACCTCAACCGCCGTTACACCAAGGACCAGATCCTCGAGCTGTATCTCAATACAATCTATTACGGCAGCCAGAGTTATGGCGTCGAGGCGGCCGCCCGCGCATTTTTCCACACCAACGCGCACGATCTCACCCTTGCCCAGGCGGCGATGCTGGCCGGCCTACCGCAGGCACCAACCCAGAACAGCCCCGTGATCAATCTGACCACGGCGAAGCAGCGCCAGGCGGAAGTGCTCAATGCCATGGTCGCCCAGAAGATGATCACCCGCACCCAGGCCATCTCCGCGGAACAGGAGCAGCTCCAGTACTTCTACCCCACCAATGCCCTGCAGGCGCCGCACTTCGTCGACTACGTGCTCTCGGTCCTCGATAAGCAATTCCACATCCGGCCGAGCAACCGAAAGGGTTACCGCGTCTACACCACGCTCGACCTCAACCTGCAGCATATCGCCGAGCAGGTGGTTCACAACCAGATCGCCACCCATGGCAACTTCTACGACTTCCACGACGCGGCCCTCGTGTCGATGGACCCCAAGACGGGCCAGGTGCTCGCCATGGTCGGTGGCGACGACTACTACCGTCCGGGTGGCCAGATCAACATGGCGACGACGGACACACGGCAACCGGGCTCGTCGTTCAAGATGTTCACCTACACCGCGGCCATCGAGAGCGGCAAGCTCAACGTGACCAGCCCCGTCCTGGATCAGCCGATGGTCTTTCCGCTTGGCGGCGGACCGCTGGGTGACAAGCCGTGGGCCCCCCTCAACTACGACAAGAAATTCCACGGCACGGTGCCGCTGAAGATGGCGATGGGCAATTCGCTGAACATCCCCGCCGTCAAGGTCGAGCTGGTGACCGGTATCGGGGCCGTCCTCGACGTCGCTCGCCGCATGGGCGTCACCAGTCTGACCAAACCGGATGGCGACTACGGAAAGAGCCTGACGCTGGGCGGCTACGGCGTATCGCCGATCGATATGGTTACGGGCGCTTCGACGCTCGCCACCCTGGGCGTCCGCCATCGGCCCGCACCGGTGCTGCACATCCAGGATGGACTGGGCAACACGAAGTTCGACTACGACCCGGCCAAGAATGAGTTCCGTGCCGTCAGCCAGCAGGTGGCATTTATCATCGACTCGATCATGTCCGACGACCGAAACCGTTGCATGGAGTTCGGCTGCGGCGGGGATCTAACCCTGCCGGGCCGTCACGTCGGCGCGAAGACCGGAACCACCCAGGACTTCCGCGACAACTGGACCGTGGGCTTTACCCCCAGTCTGGCCACGGCTGTATGGGTCGGGAATCCGGACTACCATCCGCTGGCGCACAACTCGACCGGTATCGTCGGCGCCGCGCCGATCTGGCACCAGTTCATGATGCAGGCGCTGGCCCAGCATCCCGATGAGTGGTACGCGAAGCCCGACGGCGTCGACGCGGTGGGCGGCAACTATTACCTGCCGGGTACCGAGGCGGCGCCGGCGGTGCTGGCCTCCTCCTGGCCCGTCTGCCGCTTCCGCAACTACAACCCCTACACCCTCACCGATGCCCAGCTCACCGTCAATGGGCTCCCCTGCATCCTCGGCTACACGCCTGCCGGCCTGCAGGCTGGGACCAGCGGCTAGCATCCG
>DASTJZ010000038.1:0-2596 GCA_035716185.1 Candidatus Dormiibacterota bacterium | reverse complement strand
AAGGCCGCCGCGAGCGGCGCCAGCAGCGCAAAGGAACCGGCGTTGGAGACGATGCTCGCCACCCTCGTGAGCGGTTGGCTGCGATGCGCGGCGATCGCCTGAAGCGTTCCAGTGTCGAAGCCCGGCGCCCAGGTCTTGACGGCAATGCCGATGATCGCCGTGAGGATTGCCAGCCCCAGCAAAATCGCGGCCACCCACAGGGCGAACCCGAGGACGGCCTTGCGGTTAGCGATCGCCGCCGCCGTCAAGGCCTAATGGGGTGATCATGCGAAGCGCCGCCGGCACGACTTCAAATGTTCCCGGAATCCTGCCGCCCATCTCCCCGTCGAGGGTGACGTCCATCGGACGGGGTGGCCGCACCGTGAGTCGCGCCACTTGCATGGTGCGAAACCCTCGAATACCGCGATGCAGGCGAATGGCTGGATAGAGAGCCGACCGCAGCAGGCGCCGGATCGGCAGATGCTCCACCATGATGACGTGAAGGGTCTGATCGCCGAGCCGGGCCCTCGGAATCCGCAGGTCGAGAAACCCGCCGAAGACGGGGGCATTGAGGATCGAGAGATGCACGAGCTCCAGGTGCTCCGTCTGCCCGTCGTGCTCCACGTCGCACGCGAACACCGGACGCTCGTGGAGGGCGGCCGCCGCGGCTACGGCGTAGGTGAGACGCCCAAGCCGGCGCCGGAGATCAGCCCGTGTCGCAAATTTCGCGAAGGCCACGTTGAGGCCGGTGGCCGCGGCGTGGACGAAATGCCGCGGCGCCTGACCCTCTGGCTGCAGGCGGCCGGCATCGATACGACTGATCCGTCCGTTCCACAGCAGGTCAACGGCGTGCTCGACGTTCGTCGGAACCTTGATGGATCGCGCAAAGTCGTTTGACGTGCCAAGCGGCAATATGCCCATCACGACATCGAGTCCAACGATGGCATTGGCGACCGCGCCGACCGTTCCATCGCCGCCGGCGGCAACCACGATCGGCGGCTGAGAACCGTTCGGCTGAAGCAAGCTCGGCAGCCGCCCAAGCTGTTCGACCTCGAGCTCGCCCACCACCTCCATTCCCCTGGCTCGCATCACCTCGCGGGCGTGTCCGAGCCGTTCGTGCCGGCCGGAATGCGGACTGCCAACGAGAATCAGTTGCTTGGTTTGAGGCCGCTGGTCTGCGTGAAGTGGCGTCGTGGAGTTCCACCATCGCCGTCCGCTGCGGACGACCGCGCCGCTGGCCAGCCCCATCCCCGTACCGATCGCCGCGCCGGCGACAACGTCGAGCGGGTAGTGGACCCGCAGGTGAACGCGCGAATAGGCGACCGCCGCGGCCAGCGGCAAGATCGCGGGCAGCAGGCTGGGCTTCTCGAGAGCCGTGGCCGTCATGAACGCAAACGCCGACGCCGCATGACCGGACGGAAACGAGAAGCTCCCAGGCAGGTCCACCAGCATCGGCCGCTGACGTCGGGGATGCGGACGATCTCTGCGCGCCAGGTATTTGAGTGGCAGATTGACGAGGGCCGACGTCAGGCTGATCGCGACCACACCGCGCCGTGCCGCCCGCCGACCCCGCATGCCCCCGAGCAGGGTGAGCACGCCGGTAATCGATAGCCAGAGCACCGAGTGGTCGGCGGCATCGCTGAGGCGTTTCAGAACGCGGTCCGCAGCTCGCCGCTCGCGGTGCGTCAGACGGTCAAAGAGCCGTCGGTCGAATTCGGCCAGGGAGGCGAAGGGACGAAGCACCGAGTTATCGACAGACCCAAACGCGCCCGCTGCGGGTGGGAACCCATCCGCACCAGCGTGGCCTCGTCGCGGCAGCCGCCAATGGCCTGGGGGCTGGAGCGGGAGTGGCGGTGGGCAGCGGCGCTTGGTAAACCTCGACTATCTCTTTGGGGTCGGTGGGCTGGACGGGCGAGCCGGCAGCCAGAAGCTCGCTCACCGTCACAAATCGATACCCACGCTGCTGCAGCGCCGGCACGATCACCCGTAAGGCTGCGCCGGTGCCGGGGGCGTTGGCGCCGGCCTGCAGGTGCATGATCACGATCGATCCGGGCGCAACCTGGGACAGGACGGTCGCGCTGATCTGCTTCGGGTGCGGGTTGAAGGCGTCGATGGAATTGACATCCCACTCGATCGGGACCAGGCCCGCGGCTTGGACGAGGTCGAGCGCCTGGCGATCGTAGCAGCCGCCCGGAAAACGGAAGTATCGCGGCGTGACCCCGGTTGCCCAGATGATCGCCTGTTGGGCCATGCGGACTTGTTGCGCCTGCGCGGACCGCGCCACGCCACCAAGGCGATAGCAGGGCAGGTGGAAAGCCGGATGCGAGTAGCTGTGGTTGCCGATCTCGAAGGTTGGATCCTGGGCAAGCTGACGCGCCATCGACGGATAGATCTCGGCCCACAGGCCGGTCATGAAGAACGTGGCGTGGACCTGCTGCGCACGGAGATATGCCACCGCGTCCGCGTTGAACCACGAGGTTCCGGCCCGGACCTGGTCGACCATTGAAGGCGTCATGTCGAGATCGAAGGTCAGAGCGATCAGCCGCTGCGATGTCCGGGCCTTCAGCACCACTCGGGGCGGCGATGCGGCAGCTGTTTTGATGGCGGCGGACCGGAG
>DASTJZ010000037.1:0-13336 GCA_035716185.1 Candidatus Dormiibacterota bacterium | reverse complement strand
CTACGTAGACATCCAGGCCCATCGCGGTTACAATAGCGGCTCGCCGGACTAAGTCAGGGAGGCAGGACCATGGCGAAGTCACGCGATCGGGGGAACCGGGAAGCCAAGAAGAAAAAGAAGGAGAAGAAGCCGAAGGGCGTCCCTCCGCCGTTCGGTCCGACAACCGGCTTTACTCCACGGCGTGAGCCAGGCATGCCCGGCCCCGCGGGAGCGCCGCCGGAATAATCCGACCAGCAGCCGCCCTTGCGGCGCTGCTGCTCCTGGTTTCCGCGGTGCCAGCTCACGCGGACGATCCAACCACGCTCGCCGATCGGCTGGCCCAGCTGCAACAGGAACAAACTCGGCAGCAGCAGCGGCTCGATAGCCTCCTTAGCCAGGAGGGACAGGTGCGCCAGACGCTAGCGGCACTGCAAGCGCAGTTGGCGCTGAGCGATGCCGACCTCGCTCCGGTGGCTGCCCAAGCGCAGGCGCTGCAAGCGAGGATCGCCGACGCCGAGCAGCAACTGGCCCAGGCTCAGCGTTCCTATCGGCAGCACCTCGAGGCGTTCCAGCGCGACATGCGGAAGCTCTACGCCTTGGGCGGCATTCGCTGGGTCGAGTTCGTGTTTTCGGCACGAAGCTTCGACGACCTGCTCAATCGCACGATTTACCTGCAGCAGATCTCATTGGGCGAACTCCAGCTCGCGCATCGACTTCGGGCAGAGCGCGACACCCTGGAAGCGCAGCGACGCGTGCTGGCCAAGGCCCAAGCGGATCTCGCGCCACTGCTCCAAACCTTGCAGGCGCGCGCCGACGCGGTCGCGAGCCAGGTCGCAATCGTTGCCAGTTACGACAGCGAGCTCGACAATCTTCGACGGCAGACTCTCATGCGGCTCGCCGGGATCGCCAGTCAGAGCCGCAAGCTCCAGCAGGCGCTCGACCAGTACGAGACCGAGGCCGCGCAGGCGGCGCTTCGGGGTGGCGGAGCGACCTATGCGGCGACCTGTCCGGCTGCGGCGCCGCCCGGGTCGGTTCGTTTTTGCGGCCATGGCTGGGGACATGGGGTGGGCCTCGGCCAGTGGGGGGCCAAGGGAATGGCGCTCGCCGGCCTCGGCTATCGCTTCATCGACCAGCACTTCTACAGCGGCGCGACCTGGGCCACGCTCGGTACGGCCAACACGCCGATCCATGTCGCTGTCCTCTGGGGCACGGCGACCTACCGCGTCGTGCCCAGCGGTCCGGCGCAGCTGATCGTCGGCAGCCAGGTTCGCTATTTAGCTCGAGGACAGTCGGTATCGATGGCGCCTTCCGGAGGCGTGCAAAAGGTCGTTCCCACTTCAGGCACAACCCGCCTCGCGGTGTACGGCCCGTCGGGGCTCTATCATTCCTACCGGGGAACGATCGTCGCCCAGCCGAGTGGCGGGCTCCTCTACATCATTAATGTGCTGCCAATCGAGGATTATCTCCGCGGCCTCGGCGAGGTACCTTCCAGCTGGCCGCTCGAGGCGATCAAGGCGCAGATCGTCGCGGCGCGCTGCTACGCGTTGACCCACCTCGGCAGCACAGCGCTCTACGACGTCGACGACACGACGCAGTACCAGGTGTATCGGGGCGTCGATGGCGAGAGTGGATCCCAGAATGCCGCGGTCGACCAGACCGCCGGCCAGGTGCTGATGTACGGCGGCCGCGTGATCGAAGCCTTCTTCTCCGCCTCCGATGGTGGGCACACCGCCAACGTGTCCGACGTGTTCGGTGGCTCGCTGTCGACCTATCCCTATCTGACGGGCGTGCTCGATCCGTGGGACGTCGTGGCTCCGCGCCATACCTGGTATACGGGCGTGTACTCGTACGCGACGCTCGAGCGGGTCTACTTCAGCAGCGCCGACGTCTCGACGTTTGGACATCTCGTCGGGTTCGACCTACGCGACCGCGACGCATCGGATCGATTGAATACGGTCGGCCTGATCGGCAGCCGCGGCGTCAAGCGCATCGGCGTCTCAGCCTTCCTGCACGCCTTCAACCGCTCGTCGCTGACCGGCAGCGACGTGCTCTGGAACGAGATGTTCGGGACAACGCCGTCGAACACCTGGCGCTATTGGTAGCTGCGATCGTCGCAACCGCGATTTACGGCTCCTACAATCCCTATCTACGGCAACGGACTCTGAGGAGCCATTTATTGCTCTGATTTTGCGCAGCCTCGATGGAGGCGGATGGTTTCTGGTTTTTGTCCTGGGCGCCGTTCTCGGCGGGGTGCTTGGGGTGCTGCTAGCGGCCACCGATCAGAGTTGGGGATTGGCTGGCCTCTCTATTGCTGGCTTCCTTTTAGTGGTGGTACTCGTATCGTTGTTTGCAGCAATCGTGCGGCTCCGCGCGGATATGGATGTGGAGAGGCGCTACTCGAGGGCAGCGTCTTATGGATGGAAACGGGAAGAGCATAAGCGGCGGCGACTACTAGCCTCCCTCGCGCGGGCTACTCGGCGGAAGCTCTCGACGAACCGTGATTCCTACTCGATATCATCGCCTGAGCCGGACTGAGCCGTCGTCGCCCAGGATCCAGGTGGGATTGTGGGCAACCTCCCACACATATCCATCCGGGTCCGCGAACGCGCCAGTGTAGCCACCCCAATCGGCTCGGGCTGGCAGACGAACGACCGTCCCGCCGGCGCGCTTGGCATCGGCGAGCAGCGCGTCAACCTCCTCCGGAGACCTGACGTTGTGGGCCAACTCGATGCCAGGTGCGCCGTGACCGCCGAGTGCCGTCCAGAGGCCGAAGATCATGCCACCCGCCTGGAAAAATGCCACTTCGTCGTCCGGCTGCTGGGCACCGGTCCACCCGAGCGCTTCATAGAAGGCCCGGGCGCGCGCAAGGTCAGTCACTCCGAGAGTGACGAGGCTTATACGTTGTTCCAATCAGAGTCAGCGAGCGGCGGTAACCGGGACTGGTGTGCCGATGCCGATCACGTTTCCTTCGGAGTCCTTGAACCATGCGAGCTTGACGTCACCCATTTCGGCAACGCCATCGACCGTCTTCAGCCCCGGCAGGTCGTACTCTTCGAGCTTCACCCCATGGGCTTTCAGGTCGCGAATTGTCGAGTCGAAATCCTGGACTTCGAGCGCCATCTGCGTGTGAGTCCCGGACGGCTTCCCGCTGCTCTGAAATACCAGGAAGCCTGTGCCTGCGGATAGCTGGTAAAGGGCCCCTCCCGTCATATCGAAGCCGGCTGGTGTCAGGCCCAACTTCTCCGAATACCAGGCCTTCGCCCGCTCGAGGTCCTGCGCCGGAAGCGCCGCCGCCGCACGTGCCTGCATCTCATCCACCTCCGGGGCTCAGCATAACGAGTGGCCGCAATCGGCCGTCAGCGACTGGCCAGGCCACCGGCCGTTTCGCCGCCGTCGATTACAACAGGCTGCCCTGTGATGTATGGAGCCTCGTCCGACGCGAGGAACGCGAAGAGGGCTGCAATCTCCTCGGGGCGCGCATGCCGGCCGAGGGGGATCTTTCGGTTGACCTCCTCCAGCATCGACGGGGTGTACTCCGCCTCCTGCATCGGGGTGAGGACGTAACCCGGACAGACCGCGATCACCCGCACCGTGGGTGCCAGCTCGAGCGCCATCGTCCGGGTGAGCTCGATGACGCCCGCCTTCGCCGCGTTGTAGTCGGCATACAGCGGATGTCCCACGATGCCGTTGGTCGATCCCATGTTGATGATTACCCCGCTGCCCGACTTGACCATCCGGCGGGCGGCCTGCTGCGCGACGCTGAAAACCCCGGTAAGGTTGACCGCCAGCAGCTGCGACCATTCGGCCGGCGAGAGATCGAGAAACTTGTGGCGCAGGCTAATCCCGGCGTTGTTAATCAGAACGTCGAGGCCGCCGAGCAGCCGGTCGATATCGTCGAACGCCCTAACGACGGCGCGATCGTCACTGACATCGGCAACGATGGCCTCGATGAGATCCGGGAACCGGGTCTTGATCTGCTTGGAGCCGCGCGGATCGCGATCGAGGACGACCACCCGGCACTCCTCATCCAGAAATCGCGCGACGCTGGCAGCGCCGATGCCACTGGCACCCCCGGTGACTACGACGCGCTTTCCCTTAAGTCCGCGCACCAGCGGATGATAGTTCGGGGCTAGGGGAGGAGGTGAACCGGTCCGCCCTTCAGGCCCACGGCGACTGTGACCGTGTCGACGGCGACGGTGCCCGATCCGGTCACGTACTGCATGCTCCACCAGTCATTGCCCGGTGCCGGGTTGTAGTTCGACGGGACTGGAATCTCAACGTGGATCCATTTGTTGTCGGCGCTCTGTCCCGTGCTCGTGTCCTGGGCGACGAACGACGCCGTCGTGTTGCCGTTGGTGGCGCTCGCCCAGACCGTGTAGTTGCCCGAGGTCAGGTTGGACCGTTGCGGACCAAGGTCGTAGACGTTGACTCCGCCCGGGAAGACATTATTGCCGCTCGGGTCGAGGATGTTGATCTTGACGTAACCGGTGGTACTCGAGATGTCGCCCACGTCCCAGATGTCGACGCTCACCGTCAGGCCGGCGTAGTCGGGCGTCAGCTCGAAAAGGCTCATGCTGAAGCTGCCACCTGGGCCGGCATCGAACGGGGTGAAGAAACAGATCTCGTTCCAGGACGACACCTGGCAGGTCGTGCAGGTCGTTCGGTTGACATCGCCGTTGACCGTCCGCACCGCATAGCCTTTGTGGCCGGTCGTCTGCGAGCCGGTGAACGAGGTGGCGGTGTCGTCCAGCGTGTCCACCCGCAGCCGGTAGCTCCCGGGCGTGAGCGCTCCACCGATCAGGTAGTTCGCGAGGGACGGCGTCGTCCGCAGCGACACGAGCCCGCTGTCGTTGGCTCCCGTGTAGCTGGTGACGTCGATCCAGTTGTGGTAGATGAGCATATTGGTCGGCAGCCCGCCGGAATACTGCTGGGTGATCTGTTTACCCTGGTTCGGGCCACCCATGATCGTGTACTGGTTGGACGCGTTATTCCAGTTGCGGGCATCGATGGGATAGACGGTCAGCTGCGACAGCAATTCGTCGTTGGCACGGATGAACATGTTGTTGACGCGGTAGAGCGTGTAGCGCATCGTCGAGTAGTTGGCGGCGTTGCTGTAGCTGAAGGGTCCGCCGTCATCCTCGTGGAACCAGAAGTTATTGGTCGGGCCGGGGTTCGCGCAGGTCCGTAAGGCCGGGTTCTGGTTGTTGTTGTCGCAGTAATTCGCCGAGTTCTTGCCGGTGCCGTCCGGTGCAAAGGCGGCATTGTAAACCTGGACCACTCCCCCGAGACCGCTATTCGGCACCGTGATCCGGTAGTCATAGCCACCCCGGTCGGACACGCTCGTGTCCTTGGGCTCGCTGCCATTCGTATAGCTCAATTGATGCACGTCGTTCGAGGCACCGGCGGAACCGCCCAGTGGATTGGGGGTGTACGCATCACCCTGACCACGGTCGGTGTACCAGCCTTCCTCGCGCATGAAGAAGAAGCGTGTCCGGCCCAGTTCTCCGAGTGATGACCCCGTTTCGCTACCTGGCTGACCAAGGGAGATAGGCGGCAGGTAGGCCGCAGTTGCTGATCGAGTGACCAGGTAGGGCGTAAAGCCAAAGAGCTGCATGAAAAACACGGGAGCCCGCCGGCCCACGGTGACCTTGAACTGGTTGGGATGTCCTGGCACGGCTGCCGGGGCGACGACGACGCCATTCGCTGTGTCGGCGATGTCGTACCCATTGCGGCGCGCCTCGTCGACGGCGCGGTCCGATGCGTCATTTCGCGAGCCGAGCGGGACCGCCTGGCTAGCGCCGAACTGGTTGGGCATGAAGACCACCCCGGAGAGCGCAGCGGCGGCGGCAGCCCGTTCGGCGCCAACGCTATAGAGATAACCAACCGCCAGGTCGACGGCGATGCCCATGCCACCGATGAGTAAGGTGCCGGAAAGCGCCAGCAGGACGATCGCCTGACCGGCTTTCCCGCGCAGGCGGCCCAAGCCTTTCGACCTGAATGACTGGTGTTTGCTCATAGCAGCATCGGGGCCGCCTTCATGACGGCGTACTCGACGAGTTGCATGTTCTTTGGAAAAATGCCGCCCGGCGGCGTGTAGGACCACAGCATGCGGACGCCAATCGAGGTCTCATCCGGCGGCGTCTGCTGACGGTTTTGAATGGGAAACGTCTGGGTCCCGGGGCTGAAACTGTTGCCGCTGATGAAGTATTGGTCGAGGGGATCGCCGCTCCTGTATGTCCCATCGGCCTGCGACGGGGCGTAGATGTCGATCTCCGTCACCGTGGCGGAGGTCATGCCGCGGCTGACCGCCAGTGCGTTTCGAACGATCTGTTCGTCGATCTGCAAGGTCGTCCTGGCCGGGTTCGTCTGCAAGCCACCGAGCTCTGCCGCGAGCCGAGCTCCCTCGCGGACGGCATAGCCACCGGTCAGCCGATCGGCGATCATGACGGTGGCATCGAACCCGCCGAGCAAGAGGAAGAACAGGACCGGGATGACGACCGCCATCTCGGCGAGGGACTGGCCCCGCTTGTGGACGGAGCGAGCGGTGTCTCGCATCTCAGTAGCTCTGCGGCTCCAGCCGGACGTAGGAGACTGCCGTCGTCTTGATGGGCCCCAGCGGGGCGAAGAGGCCGGCCTTCCAGTTGTAGGAAAAATTGATCGTAATGCCGATGAAGTCACTGGTTCCATTCCCGACATTGCGCTTCGAGGCCGGCCAGGGTTCCGGGGAGATCATTGGGGTTCCGTCGAGCGCGTACCGGTTGTAGTAGGTCGGGTCCGGCGTCAGGTTGCCATTCATGTCCTGGTCGAGCTTGTAGATGTCGATCTCGCTGACATCGAACAGCCTCGTGGTGGCGACGTTGTTCCGAATGACCGTGACGACCTGACTGTCGGTGCTGCTCGCATTGCCGAGTTGCGATGCCAGGCGAGAGCCTTCGGATGCCGCATAGCGTGCGGTGCCGATGCTGAACATCAGCATGGCGCCGTCGAGCACGCCCATGACCAGCATCAGCAGGACCGGGACCACCAGCGCGAATTCGGTCATCGTCTGACCGCGCCCGTGCCGACGCCCGTACGAAAACCTTACGGTTTCCATTACTCCCCGCTGGTGCAACGCATCTCCGGTTACCGGCATACTCGACCGTAAGCAACGTGGCTGGGTTGTGGCTCGCCGCGAAGCCGACGTCATGCTGCGCTGCGCAAACGTCAAGCGCGTTACAATCGCCCAAGCTTGGCCGAGATCAGCTGGCTGCAACGGTCCCGACCGGCAGCGATCCTTCTCGTTTGCGGCTTACTGGCCGCCTGTGGGACCGAGACTGCCACAACCTCGACCCCGCCGCCGGCGACGACGCCCAGCTCAGCAGCGGCACCAGCGGGTTACCGCGTGATGTTCACGGCGTCGACCATCAATAGCAGCCAGATCTTTCTTTACGACTCGGCCAGCAGCGCACCCCAGCAACTGGTGTCGACCGGGAGCGTACCGCCGGAGGCGCGTTTCATCGCATCACAAAAGATGGCGTACGTCGACACCACCAACCAGATGACGAGCCGGATCCTGACGGTGGATCTCAGCAGCCACGCCAGCACGACCGATGTGAGCGCTAACGGCTATGTGCCGGCCTTCGCCTACAGCCACGATGGCTCGATGCTCGCCTACCTGCTGCATGACCAGCAGAGCAAGGCATCGCTCCACCAGCGCCGAGGCGGACAGGACCACGCCTACAACCTGAACCCAATCCCCGGTCGGGGCAGCACTCGCGACGACGAGGTTCGGCTCGAGTATTCGCCGGATGACAAATACCTGTTGATGGTCGACACCTACGTGGGCAACCAGGGCCAGGCGCCCGAAACCGGGCAATTCCTGGTGCTGCGCAGCAGCGATCTGAGCGTCGCCTTCGTGCCGCCGTCCGGCATTAGCTCCAACGCCACCATGGCCACCTGGGCTCGCCACAGCAACCGGCTCTTTTATCGGGACGCGATCGGGGTGCGCACCTGGACGGCCGAAGACCACAATGTCGGCACCCTCGTTGCCGGCCTGCACTGGTACGACCCGGCGCCCTCCCCGGATGATCGCTGGTTAGCCTTCACCGACATCGACACGCAGTTCGTCCCCCATGTTCGGCTTTACGACCTGCAGACCAACCAGGTCGCTGCCACCGTGTCGGCCGCCCGCTCGCATCCGATCTTCGTCACCGCCGCCAGCCTCTGGGACCTGGAGGAGCAGCCCTGCCAGAGTGAGTGCCTGGCCGGTCCATCGCAGACGTCGGGGAAGGCGTTCGCTTACGCGTTCGACAGTAAGCGGGAGTCGGCCTTACCCTTCAGCGACGTCCATACGCTGTCGCAGCTGGCGGTGGCCTTCAGCCCGTAGCCCGGCCGCCTTCCGCCTTCATCAGCTGGCGGAGCACCATCGGGAGCACGCCACCGTGACGGAGATACTCGACATCGGTCTGGTTATCCAGTCGGCAGGTCGCCGCAAACCGCTTCGACTGTCCATCGTCAGCCGTCGCTTCCACCTCCACCCGCTGTCCGGGCTTGAGCCCGGCCGCCAGGCCGCGAATCGTGAAGCTCTCCCGGCCGGTCAGGCCGAGTGATTCGAGCGACTTCCCGGACTCGAACTCCAGCGGAAGCACGCCCATCCCCACCAGGTTGCTGCGGTGAATGCGCTCGAAGCTCTCGGCGATCACCGCCCGGATGCCGAGGAGGAGCGGACCCTTCGCGGCCCAGTCGCGCGAGCTGCCCGACCCATACTCTTTGCCCGCGATGGCGACCAGCGGCACGCTCTCACGGCGATAGTGTTCGGCGGCCTCGACGATCGTCATCTCTTGCTGGTCCGGCAGATGCGTCGTCCAGTACCCTTCCTTGCCCGTCAACTGATTGCGCAGGCGGATATTGGCGAAGGTGCCACGCACCATCACCTCGTGGTTGCCGCGGCGAGCACCGTAGCTGTTGAAGTCCGGTCGATCTACCCCGTGCTCGATGAGGTAACGGCCCGCCGGGCTGTCCGGGGGAATGCTGCCCGCCGGTGAGATGTGGTCGGTGGTGATCGAGTCACCCAGGATGACGAGCGCCCGGGCGCCCTCGATGTCGGTCAGCGCCTCCGGCTCGCCGTCCTTGTCTTCGAAGAAGGGGGGCTCACGCACGTAGGTCGACTCCGGATCCCATTCATAGCTCGGCCCGGTGGGCGCCGACATCCGCTGCCAGTTCTCATCCCCATCGAAGATCCGCTCGTACTCGCGCTTGAACATCTCGACCTTGAGCGAGGCGCGGATCGATTCGTTCACCTCCTCGGCGGAGGGCCAGAGCTCGTGCAGGTAGACGTCCTTGCCATTCTTGTCCTTGCCCACCGGATCGCTGGCCAGGTTGCGCCGGATGTCGCCGGCCAGCGCATAGGCGACGACCAGTGGGGGAGAGGCGAGATAGCTGGCGCGCACCAGCGGATGGATGCGACCTTCGAAATTGCGATTGCCACTGAGCACGGCGACGACGTTGAGCTTTTCGTCTTCCACGGCAGCCTCCACCTCGGGGCTGGCCAATGGGCCGCTGTTGCCGATACAGGTGGTACAGCCGTAACCGACGAGATAGAAGCCCAACTCCTCGAGGTAGGGGAGCAGTCCGGCCGCCTTTAGATAGTCGGTCACGACCCGCGAGCCTGGGGCCAGGCTGGTCTTGACGGTGGGCGCCACCTTCAGTCCGCGCTCCACCGCCCGCTTTGCCAGCAGCCCGGCGGCGACCATCACCGACGGATTCGAGGTGTTGGTGCAGCTGGTGATGGCGGCGATCACCACCGAGCCGTTGCGAAGTTTCTGCGCCGGCCGCGCCATCACGGCCGTCCCGTGGGCATGCTCGCCGGACGCCGTACCGCCTTCGTAGTCGAAGCGCGCCACGTCGTCGTTTCCGGCTTTCTCGTCGACGGCAAAGGCCGACTTGAAGCTCTGCCACACCGACGGGAGCGGCACCCGGTCCTGCGGACGCTTGGGACCGGCGACGCTCGGCTCCACTGCGCTCAGATCGAGGTCGATCGTCTCATTGAAGACGGGGGTGTCGCTGTCGTCGGTGCGGAACATGCCCTGCGCCGCGCAGTACCGTTTCACCAGGTCGATGAGCTCGGGCTCGCGACCGGTCGTTTCCAGGTAGCGCAGCGTTTGTTCGTCGACTGGAAAGAGCGCGGACGTGGCACCGTACTCGGGGCACATGTTCGAGAGCGTCGCCCGATCGGGCACGGAAAGGGTTGACAGGCCGGCACCGCAAAACTCGACGAACTTGTTGACCACGCCACGCTTTCGCAGCATCTCGGTCAGGGTCAGCACCAGGTCGGTCGCGGTGGCCCCCGGCCGAAGCGCACCCGTCATCCGCACGCCGATCACGACCGGCGTCGGCAGATAGGTGGGCTGGCCGAGCAGCGCGGCCTCGGCCTCGATGCCGCCCACCCCCCAACCGAGAACGCCCACGCCGTTGACCATCGTGGTGTGCGAATCGGTGCCCAGCAGCGTGTCCGGCACGGCGTAGCGTCCGCGATCATCCTCGCGCACCTGGACGACCCGGCTCAGCCGCTCGAGGTTGACCTGGTGGCAGATGCCCATCCCGGGGGGCACGACCGTGAAGTTGTGAAAGGCCTGCTGGGCCCAGCGCAGCAGCGCGTAGCGCTCGCCGTTGCGGGCATATTCGCGCTCGATGTTGCGGGCGTAGGCGCCGGTGTTGCCGAAGACGTCGACCTGCACCGAGTGATCGATCACCAGGTCCACCGGCACCAGCGGATCGATCCGGCCCGCATCCTTGCCGGCGCGCTTCATCGCCGAGCGCATCGCGGCCAGGTCGACGACCGCCGGCACGCCGGTGAAGTCCTGGAGCAGGATTCGGGAGGGGAGATAGGGGAGTTCGGCATCGGGCGGTGCTGGCTGCGGCCAGCGGGTGAGCGCCCGCACGCTCTGCTCGCCGGCGCGACCAGATTCTGCCTCGCGGAGCAAGCCCTCCAGCAGGATTTTGATCGTCATCGGTAGCCGGTTCGGATCACCGAAGCCGGCCTCGGCCAGGCGGGCCAGGGCGTAGTAATCGAGATCAGTGCCATTCAGGCGCGTCCGCGTCGAAATCATTCTCACTTGATGCTAACGCGCAACGGGTTGGATCGGATTAGCTGTTGCGGTTGCCGCTGTGAAACTTGCGGTGCGCCGCCCGCAGTTGGGGGTTGGTGACGTGGGTGTAGATCTGCGTGGTGTTGAGATTCGCATGGCCCAGCAGCTCCTGGACGGCGCGCAGGTCGGCGCCGTTGGAGAGCAGGTCGGTCGCGAACGAGTGGCGCAGCGTATGCGGGGTGGCCTTGACGCCCAACCCGGCAATGCGCACGTATTTCTGCACCAGGCGCTCGATCGAGCGGGCCGACATCCGCATTCCCGGTCCACCGGGCGTGAGGTCGAGCTTGCCCTTCATCCGGATGAAGAGCGGTTTCCAGCGATCGGTTCGCGCCGAGAGATACCGAGCCAGCCACTCCGTGGCCGAATCGCTGAGGAACACGACCCGCGGTTTTCGCCCCTTGCCGATGACGCCAAACTCGCGCGTCTTCAGGTTGATGTGGTCACGATCGAGCCGAGCCAGCTCCGATAGCCGAAGGCCGGTACTGAACAGCGTCTCGAGCAGGGCTCGGTCGCGCAGCCCGCGTGCCTCGTTGATGTCTGTCGCCGCCAGCAACCGGCGCAGCTGGTCACCATCGAGAAATTTCAAGGAACGGGAGGGAGCCTTTCCCAGCTCGACGCGGTCGGGGGGGAGCACCTCCAGACCCTCGCGCGCCCAGTAGCGCAGCAGCGAGCGCAGCGCCACCAGGTAATAGGTCTGCGAGGCTCGCGAGAGTTGCCGGCCGGAATGCTCGTTGACCTGCCGGGCCAACGCCAGCTTGTAGCGCCGGACGACATCGACCGTGACGTCGGTGACATCGGCGACATCCGGCTGTTCGCGCCCCAGCCAGCCGAGCAGGTGATTCAGGTAGTGGTCGTACTGGCGAATGGTCAACGGGCTGAGGTTGCGGTCGATCTCGCACGCCTCCAGGAAGCGGCGGACTCGATCGGCAAACGCGGTTGCCGTCGGAGGTGCCTGCGTCGTGGACGTTGAGAGGACGGGCGGCACGCTGCTTGGCCGAATTCTAGGGCTTTCGAATACGGGTTTGATCGCTGGCGGGCTGGGTAGTAATATCGCGATATATCGCGATACTTACGCTAAGGAGGCGTTTCTCAACAATGTGGTCCCGTGATTTTCGTCGGTTCGGTCGCCAGGTGTTCGAGCGCGGCGATCTGAAGTACGTCATCCTCGAACAGCTCAAGGACAAGCCCGCTCATGGCTACGAGCTGATGCGGGCGCTCGAAGATCGCTTCGGCGGCTTCTATACGCCCAGCCCGGGCGCGGTCTATCCGACGCTGCAGATGCTCGAGGACATGGGGTATGTCAGCGCCATTCAGGACGACGGCCGCAAGGTCTACACGATCACCGATGCCGGTCGCAACTTCTTGAACGAGCGGCAGCCGCAGGTCGACGAGGTCTTCAGCCGCGTCCGCGAGCGCTGGGGCAATGAATGGGGTCCGCACGCCCATCGCGTCATGCAGGACATGCGCGAAGACTTGCGCGATCTGACCCGCTCCTTCGCCACCGAGGCCCGCCGCCGCTGGCCGGATCCCGAGCAGCAGCGCCGCATCCGCGACGTGATCGGCCGGGCCAAGGCCGACATCCAGAAGATCCTCGAGGAGCGACCGGCCGAAAAGGTCTGACGTCATCTCCCGTGCCACCCTCCCTATGGGGAGGGTGGGCGAGGGGGTAACTCCGCGAAGGTTAGGCGATTGCCGTCGAGATCCGTGAAGACCGCGCGCCGGATCTCGGCGGCCGTCCCTTGCCGGTTGTCGGACATCAGGCCACGGCCGACGGGTCCGGTGAGAAAGCCGTCCAGGTCGTTGATGATCACCGTGAGCAGCCCGCGACCGGCGCGAGCGGGGTCCAGGACGACATAGATCGAGGCCGTCGCCGTGAGCTGCCAGGTCGCCTCCTGGGCGTGGGGTCGCATGTCGGGCGGCCGTCCCAGCAGGCGCTCGTACCAGCTGAGCGCCGGCGCCAAATCCGCGACGGCGAGCCCGCCGAACACGTGAACGATCGACTCGCTCAGCGTTCCCCGCGAACGATTCGCCGCCGGATCCATTCTTCGAAGAACCGCTCCTTGACGAAGTAAACACCGGTACCGTCCATGTCGACCAGCTCGCGCTCGATCAGGGTCTGGACGGCCCGCTGCACCGTGGTCGCCGCCCCCAGGTTTGCGTGCCGCCGGTACGCCTCGCTATAGAGGTTGCGCCCGCCCCATTCCACCAGCGCGACGAGCAGGTTGCGCTGC
>DASTJZ010000036.1:0-11560 GCA_035716185.1 Candidatus Dormiibacterota bacterium | reverse complement strand
AACGTTCCAGGAAAGGTGTTTGCCTCGATCTAAATACGTCACAGCACTCGACATAGGCACAACGAAAATCTGCTGCGTCGTCGGCGAGCCGACGGAGCGCGGCCTCAACATCGTCGGCATCGGCGAAGCCCCATCGGAAGGCCTCCGTCGCGGCGTGGTCGTCAACATGGAAAAGACCGTGCGCGGGATCGCCCGCGCGGTCGACGCTGCTCAGCGGATGTGCGGCCACAAGCTCGAATCCGCCTTCGTCGGCATGGCGGGCACGCATGTCCTCAGCCAGAACAGCCGAGGCGTGATCGCCGTGGCGCGTCCAAATCGAGAGATCGCTCATGACGATGTCAGCCGGGTGATCGACGCCGCACGAGCGGTGTCGGTTCCAAACGATCGGGAGATCATCCACGTCGTTCCACGTGGCTTCATCGTCGATGGCCAGGAAGGCGTGCGCGACGCGGTCGGAATGTCCGGCGCGCGGCTCGAGGTCGAGACGCACATCATCACCGGCTCGCTGACGGCCGTGCAGAACGTCGTCAAGTGCGTCCACCAGTCGGGCATGAGCGTCGAAGACCTCGTCGTGCAGGTGCTCGCATCCGCCGAGGCGGTCTTGAACGATAACGAGCTCGACCTGGGGGTCGCCCTCGTCGATGTCGGTGGTGGCACGACGGACCTGGCCCTGTTCGCCGACGGCAGCGTCGTGCATACCGCCGTGCTGCCCGTGGGCGCCACCCATGTGACGAACGATGTCGCCATCGGCCTTCGCACGACGTTGGGCGAAGCCGAGATGTTGAAGGTCAACTACGGCCACGCCATCCCGGCGGCGATTCCGCGCGAAGAGATGGTCGAGCTGCACCAGATCGGCCAGGACCGCGTGCAGGTCGTGCCGCGGCGGCACCTGGCCGAAATCATCGCGCCGCGGGCGCGCGAGATCCTGGAGATGGTTCGGCTGGAGCTGCGCCGCGGCGGCCACGACGGATTCCTGCCGGGCGGCATCGTCTTCACCGGTGGTGGCTGCCGGTTGCTGGGCTTCACCGAAGCCGCGCAATCGCTGCTCGACCTGCCGGTCCGGATCGGCGCGCCGCACCAAACGATCGGGATGAGCGATCAGGTCGGCGGTCCTGCCTACGCCACCGCGGTGGGACTGCTTCGCTGGGGAACCAAACTTCGGCACCACGGCAACGGGCACGCGCCCGCTGGCGCTGGTGTCTCGGCGGCGTATGCGCGAACGGTTCGTTGGATCAAAGATTTCTTCTAGAGGAAGGAGGCCGGCTATGGACATGGACGATCAGTTGCGGATGAAGGGTCTCCCCTCGAAGCCCGTGATTCCTGGTGATTATGCGGACGGGGTCGGTTCACGGTCGTACGCCGCAAGGTTCGTAAGGGCGCGCCTTGAGCGCGATAAGGAGGAAGCAATGCGCGACGTTGACCGCACCCTGGAAGGGAACGCACGAATCAAAGTCGTCGGCATCGGTGGCGGCGGCAGCAACGCCGTCAACCGGATGATCCGCTCCAAGCTGCGCGGCGTCGAGTTCATCGCGATCAACACCGACCTGCAGGCGTTGGCCCACTCCGAAGCCCAGACCAAGATGAACATCGGCAAGAAGCTGACCCGCGGCCTGGGCGCCGGCGGCAACCCGACGATCGGCCGCGAGGCCGCCGAAGAGAGCCAGCAGGAACTCTCCGAGCTGCTGAAGGGCGCCGACATGGTGTTCCTCACCGCCGGCATGGGTGGTGGCACCGGTTCTGGCGCGGCGCCGGTGGTCGCCGAGATCGCCCGCAACAACGGCGCGCTCACGATCGGCGTGGTCACCAAGCCCTTCACCTTCGAAGGCACGCGTCGGCGCGCCATCGCCGAAGAAGCGGCGACCACGCTCAAGGAGAAGGTCGACACCCTGATCATCATCCCGAACCAGCGGCTGCTGGACGTGACCGATAAGAAGGTACCGTTCACCGAGGCGCTGAAGATCGCCGACGACGTCCTTCGTCAGGGCGTCCAGGGCATCTCCGACCTGATCGTGCAGCCGGGGTTGATCAACCTCGACTTCGCCGACGTCAAGGCGGTCATGTCGGGGCAGGGCGCCGCGCTCATGGGCATCGGCTTCGGCAGCGGCGATCAGCGGGCCGCGGACGCGGCCCGCGATGCGGTCGCCAGCCCGTTGCTGGAGACCTCGATCGACGGCGCCCGGGGCATCCTCTTCAACATCACTGGCGGCACCGATCTGACGCTCCATGAGGTGAACGAGGCGGCCGAGATCGTTCGTGGTTCGGCAGACAAGGACGCGAACATCATCTTTGGCACCGTCATCGACGAGAAGATGTCCGGCGAGGTCAAGATCACCGTTGTTGCGACCGGCTTCGTGACCGGGACCGAGACCGTCCGCGAGATCGACGAGCAGTACAGCCGCCCTGCGCCGGTCGAGGAAGTGCCAGCGTATCGCGGCTTCGACCCATCAAACCTCGATATCCCCGCATTTCTCCGCGGTCGCCGCTAGCCCCTGGCGAGGAGCGCCCCCTTCCCGCTCCTCGCCCTCTCTAACCTCCTCCCCGACCCTCCCCACACGGGGGAGGGTCAGCTCCGGGCCACAATATCTGGGATACTGACATGAGATGAAGTGCCCATATTGTGGTCATATCGACCTGAAGGTGGTCGATTCACGGGACTCGGATACCGGCGAGGCGATCCGGCGCCGCCGCGAGTGCCTTCAATGCACCAAGCGCTTCACCACCTATGAGCGGATCGAGACCGTTCCCCTGTACGTCATCAAGAAGGATGGCCGGCGGGAGGACTTCGACCGCCAGAAGCTCTTTTCCGGCCTGATGAAGGCGACGACCAAGCGCGAGATCTCGCCCAGCACCATCGAGCGGGTGGTCGACGAGATCGAGGCGGAGTTGCGGACCCGCGGCAAAGTTGAGATCCCGTCGCGCGAGGTCGGTGAGCTGGTCATGGACAAGCTCCGCGGCCTGGACGAGGTCGCCTACATCCGATTCGCGTCGGTCTATCGTTCTTTCATGGACCTCCAGGAGGTCAAGCACGAGATCGACCAGCTCCTGAGCCGAGAAAAGAAGGCCTAGCGCGATGTCGGCCGTGGAGCTCGACTCCGTCGTCAGCGTCGCCAGCTTCCCGGCACGGCATGGCTTCAGCACGCGCACCCTCGGCTCGATGGGCTTGACCGGCATCTCCGACCCGGCGGAGGTCATGCGCCGCCGTGAGCAATTCGCGCAGCAGGTTGGATTCGACCTGGTGCAGGCGCTCATGACCGTCCAGGAGCACGGCGCGAACGTGGCAACTTTTCATCGTGGCCGGCCCGAAGGCGGACAATGCGTCTTTTCCACCGATGCGCTGGCCACCGACATCCCCGGACAAGCGATCGTCACCTATCACGCCGACTGCTTTCCATTGCTCTTCAGCGCTCGAGAGCGAGGGGTGGTCGCCGAAGCCCACGCCGGGTGGCGCGGGGCGCTCGCCGGCGTCGCCGGCCGAACGGTCCAGACCATGCGTCAGGCCTACGGCACGATGCCCGAGGAGCTCGACGTCCTCATCGGGCCCGGCATCTGTGCCAACTGCTACCCGGTGGGCGACGACATCGCCGAGCAGTTCAGCGGCCGTTACGGCCGAGCCGACCAATACCTGCGGCGCATCCATGGAGCCCCGCACCTGGACATCGCCGCCGTCGTTCGCATGCAGCTCGAGGACGCGGGAGTTCCCCGCGAGCTGGTCCGGCAGGCCGGCTGGTGTACCCGGGAAGAGGCCCGCTGGTTCTCGCATCGCGGCGGCCGCCCCGGCCGATTCCTATCCGTCATCGTCGCTCCCTGAGCAGTGGCGAGCTCGCTGGCCGACAACCTGGCAAAGGTCCGGCAGACGATCGCCGACCGCGCTCGCAGGTCAGGCCGCGATCCGGAGGGCGTCACCATCGTCGCCGTCACGAAGACTTTTCCGGTTGCCGTGGTTCGGGAGGCGATGGTCCTGGGCCTGCATATCTTCGGCGAGAACCGGGTACAGGAGGCCATCCCAAAGATCGACGAGATCGGAACCGCCGACGCGAACTGGCACCTGATCGGCCACCTGCAGTCGAACAAGGTCAAGTTCATCGAGGGCCGCTTCGCCATGGTGCAGTCGATCGATAGCGCCGCCATCGCCGAGGCGCTTGGCCGCCGACTCCACTCACCGCTCGAGGTGCTGGTCGAGGTCAATATCGGAGAGGAGCCGCAGAAAACCGGCGCGCGAGCCGCCGACCTCGAGGGGATCGTGCGGAGCGTGGAGCAGTTCGAGCAGTTGCGGCTGCAGGGGCTGATGATGATCGCGCCGATGGTCGAAGACCTCGAGGATTCGCGTCCCCTTTTCCAGAAGCTTCGTATCCTTCGCGACGAGATCAGCAAGCGGCTCGGCCTGGCGCTACCGGTGCTGTCCATGGGCATGACGGATGACTACGCCATCGCCGTCGAAGAAGGCGCGACGATGCTACGATTGGGCCGCGCCCTGTTCGGCCCGCGCCCATCCGCCGAACCGCGCTGAGCCTCCGTGCAGACCGCCATCAACTACCTCCACACCTTCGCGCAGGTGCTGATCTACCTCTTTATCTGCGCCATCGTCCTGCGGGCACTGGCGTCATGGTTTTTCCGCGACTTCCACGGCACCATCATGGGCTTCCTGGTCGACGTGACCGAGCCCATCCTGGGCCCCTTGCGGCGCATCGTCCCCGGCGCATTGGGCGTGGATTTTTCACCGATGATCGCCATCCTGGTCCTTTACGTGGTAGGCCAGTTCCTGGGCTGACCGACCCGTCCCCGCGTTAGCAAAGGGCGTTCAGGCCATAAAATTGGCGTCCATGTTCGCGGAGGTCTCGACCCGGGCCAACTTCCCAGAGATGGAGAAGGAGGTTCGTCGCTTCTGGAAGGAGAGGGATGTGTTCGCGCGGAGCGTCAGGCAACGCGAGGGACGCCCGTTCTTCGTCTTCTATGAAGGCCCGCCCACGGCCAACGGGCTGCCGGGGATCCACCACGTGCTGGCCCGGGCCATCAAGGACCTCTTTCCCCGGTACAAGACGATGCGCGGCTTCTACTGCGAGCGCAAGGGCGGATGGGACACGCACGGCTTGCCGGTCGAGATCGAGGTCGAAAAGACGTTGAAGCTGAACGGAAAGCAGGACATCGAGCGCTTCGGTGTCGAAGAGTTCAACAAGCTAGCCCGGCAGAGCGTCTTCGAGTACATCGACGATTGGTCGGAGATGACCGAGCAAATGGGCTTCTGGGTCGATCTCGCGCAGGCCTATCGGACCTACGACACGACCTACATGGAGTCGGTGTGGTGGATCCTCAAACAGCTCTGGGACAAGGAGCTGCTCTACGAGGGGTTCAAGGTCGTTCCCTACTGCCCACACGACCAGACTCCGCTGTCGAGCCATGAGCTCGGCCTACCCGGCGGCTATCGAGACGACGTCGAGGATCCGTCGGTCTACGTCAAGTTCCAGCTCGAGGACGAGCCCAACACCTATTTCCTGGCGTGGACCACCACGCCCTGGACCCTGCCCGGCAACGTCGCGCTCGCGGTCGGGCTCGACATCCCCTACGTCCGGGTCCGGCAGGGTGACGAGCACTACATCCTGGCCAAAGCCCGCCTCTCGATCCTGCAAGGCGACTACGAGGTCGAGGCCGACGTCGACGCCAGGACCCTCGTGGGCAAGCGATACAAGCCGCTCTACGAGTACCTGTTGCCGGATAAGCCGGCGTTCTTTGTCGTCGATGCGAATTTCGTGTCTACCGAAGACGGCACCGGCATCGTCCACACGGCGGCCGCCTACGGGGTGGACGACCTCGAGCTGGCCCTCCAGAAGGGGATTCCGGTACGACACGTCGTCGATCTGCAGGGTCGGTTCCGCGCTGAAGTCACGCCCTTCGCCGGCCTATTCGTCAAGAAGGCCGATCCGAAGATCATCGAGGACCTGACCAAACGAGGCCTGATGTATCGGGCGGAGACGATCCGTCACACCTATCCCTTCTGCTGGCGCTGCGGGAACCCGCTGATCTACTACGCCGTCACCTCGTGGTTCATCAAGACCACCGCGGTCAAGGACCAGTTGATCCGCAACAACAACGCGGTCAACTGGGTCCCGGCCTACATCAAGACCGGGCGAATGGGCAACTGGCTCGAGACGCTGGTCGACTGGTCGTTGTCGCGCTGGCGCTACTGGGGCACGCCGCTGCCGGTGTGGAAGTGCGAGGCGTGCGATGAACGGCGCTGTGTTGGGTCGGTGGCCGAGCTGGGCCTGACGCTCGAGGCCGACCTCCACCGGCCGTACATCGACCGCGTGACGCTGCCCTGCGAGAAATGCGACGGCGTGATGCGTCGGGTTCCAGACCTGATCGACGTCTGGTTCGACTCCGGCTCGATGCCGATGGCGCAGTACCACTACCCCTTCGAGAATCAGGATGTCTTCAAGGCCCGCTTCCCGGCGGACTTCATCGCCGAAGGCCTCGACCAGACGCGCGGGTGGTTCTTCAGCCTGCTGGCAATCGCGACCATGCTCTTCGACCAGTCCTCGTTCAAGAACGTCATCTGCCACAACCTGGTCCTGGACAAGCAGGGCCGCAAGATGAGCAAGTCGCTGCGCAACACCGTCGACCCCTTCGAGATCATGTCGAGGTTCGGCGCCGACGCCACCCGCTGGTATTTCTATGCCTCGGTCGCCGTGGGTAACGAGTACCGCTTCGACGCGAGCGCGGTGCAGGACGTGGTCCGCCGCTTCCTGCTCATCCTCTGGAATACCTATGCCTTCTTCGCCAACTACGCCCGGCTCGACGGCTTCGAGCCGGCGGGATCTCCGCTGCCCGCTGGCGACCTGGCCCTGCTGGACCGCTGGCTGCTGGCCGAGCTGGCGGCGGTGATCAAAGAGGTCGAGGCGGCCCTCGATGCTTACGACCCGACCACCGCCGCGCGCCGGCTCGAGGCCTTCGTGGTCGACCTTTCGACCTGGTACGTGCGACGCTCACGGCGCCGCTTCTGGAAATCGGAATCGGATGCCGATAAGCGCAGCGCCTACCAGACGATGTACCAGGTGCTGGTCGCGCTGACGCAGCTGCTCGCCCCGTTCATGCCCTTTGTTGCCGAGACGATCTATCAGAACTTGGCGGCAGGCAAAGCCGGGCAGCCCGACAGCGTCCATCTGAGCGACTGGCCGGCGGCCCAGCCCGATTGGACCAATGACGAGCTGCGCCGGCAGATGAGCTCGGTGCGGCGTCTGGTCGCCAATGGCCTGGCGGCGCGCAACGCGGCCGGCATCAAAGTGCGGCAGCCGCTCCGCTCGGTGAGCATCGCCGAGAGGCCGCTGAATCCAGAGCTCGAAGCCATCCTGCTCGAGGAGCTCAACATCAAGACGGCCACCTATCAGGGCGAGGGCGGCGAATTGAAACTCGACACCGAGATCAGCGAAGAGCTCAAGCTGGAGGGCCTGGCTCGCGACCTGGTGCGGAAGATCCAGGAGTTGCGCAAGCAATCCGGGTTTGCCGTGGAAGACCGGATCCGGCTCTACTACCAGGGTGATGGGATCCTGGCCCAGGCGCTCGAGCGCTGGCGGGACTATATCGCGACCGAGACGCTCGCGATTGCCGTGGCCCGTGGCCAGGCGCCGGATGGCGCCTCGAGCGAGACGCTCGAGATCGAAGGACACGACCTCACCGTGAGCGTCGTCCGGGTGGCGGCCCACTGAGCCGCACTCGAAGCTACGCCTTCCTGGTCGCGATCGCGGGCATCGTCGTCGTGGTCGACCGGATCACGAAGATTGTTATCGAGCGGCGATTCGGGGTCGGATACGGACCCCGCCAGATTGTGGACCATGTCCTGTTCCTCGAGGTGACTCGAAACGCGGGCGCCGCCTTCGGCATCTTCCAGAACTTCACCTTCGGCTTCCTCGTGATCTCGGCCGTGGTCATGGTGGCCATCCTTATCTATTACTGGCGGCTGCCGCAGGGCGATTGGACGGCCCGCCTGGGCCTCTCGCTGGTATTCGGCGGAGCGCTGTCCAACGCCTACGATCGAGCGGTCAAGGGCTCGGTCATCGATTTCATCAAGGTCCCGCACTGGCCGATCTTCAATGTCGCCGACTCGGCGGTGACGGTCGGGGTGGCCGTGCTGCTCATCGGGACACTCTGGGCGAGCCGGCAGCCCCATCGCAGCACCAGCAACGCCTGACCATACCGTTCACGCCGCCGCTCCTCGTTTGGACCAGTATCTGGCTGCTCTGCTGCCCGAACTCAGCCGCAGCCGGGTGCAGCGACTGATCGCCGAGGGTCATGTCCGGCACAACGATCGGCCGGCTCGCGCCGGAAGCCGGCTGCGCTCGGGTGACCGGCTCAGCTGGGAAGTGCCCGAAGCCACTCCGAGCCGTCTCGAAGGCGAAGCGATGGAGCTTCGCGTCATCTTCGAAGACGCCGATCTGCTGGTCATCGATAAGCCGGCCGGGTTGGTGGTGCATCCCGGCCCCGGTCACCCAACCGGCACGCTCGTCCATGGATTGCTCGGCCGGGGTTCCGGCTGGTCGACGATCGGTGGGGAGGAACGGCCGGGGATCGTGCACCGCCTGGACCGCGATACCTCCGGACTGATGGTCGTCGCCCGCAACGATGCCGCCCATCACGAACTGAGCGGCCAGTTGCAGCGGCGGGTGATGACCCGTCGCTATCGCGCGATCGTGGTCGGCGAAGTGGCCGAGCCCGCCGCGCGGATCGAGGCGCCGGTTGGACGTGACCCGAAGCATCGACAGCGGATGGCGGTGGTCGCGGGCGGTCGCGAGGCGATCACCGAGTTCCGCCGGCTGGCGCTTGCCCCCGGCCATTCATTACTCGAGGTGACGCTCGGCACCGGTCGCACCCACCAGATCCGCATTCACCTCGCCTACATCCGGCATCCCGTGCTCGGGGACGCCGTTTATGGCCGCCGCTCGCCCCTGATTGCTCGGCCCGCGCTCCATGCCGAGAGCCTGACACTGCGCCATCCGCGCACAGGGGCGGTGATGACCTGGAGCGCTCCACCGCCCGAGGATTTCGAATTGGCGTGGAACTCGCTGACTGCCCGTACAATTCGTTGATCAGCATCCAGGCGAACCAGGCCCAGAGCGGGCTCTTGATCGTGATCTCCGGGCCGAGCGGAGTAGGGAAGGATACGGTTCTTCGGCGCCTGTTCGAGCTCGATCCCAGGCTCAAGTACTCGGTCTCCTATACGACGCGGCCGCCCCGGCCCGGTGAGATCGATGGAAAGAGCTACACGTTCGTCAGCGAACCGGAGTTCCTTCACCTGATCGAACAGAAGGAATTCCTGGAATGGGCCAGGGTCTACGACCATTACTACGGCACGTCGCGCCGCCGCGTCGAAGAGGCGTTGGGCCGCGGCGAGGACATCATTCTCAAAATCGACGTTCAGGGGGCGGCCTTCGTGAAGAAGCGCAAACCCGACGGCCTCTTCATCTTCATCACGCCGCCATCGACGGAGGAATTGCTGCACCGGTTGACCGGCCGGAACACCGAATCACCAGCCGGACTGGCCGTTCGGCAGCGCGAGGCGCTGATCGAGCTTGGTCTGGCAAAGGACTACGAGCATGTGGTCTGCAATCGTGACGTCGACCAGACCGCGCGCGAGATCCTGGCGATGATCTCTGCCGAGCACGCTCGCCGGCGGACTCCGGTATGAGCGAAGCATCGTCCCGTTCCTCCTTCCCGCTTGTGGGGAGGGATGGCGAGGGGGCCGGGCGGCTCCAGGGGCGTCGCGTTGTCATCGCGGTCTCGGGTGGGATCGCCGCGTATAAGGCGATCGAGGTGATCCGCCAGCTGACGGAGGTCGGCGCGGAGGTGCGCGTGATGATGACGCCCGAGGCGACCCAATTCGTGACGCCCCTCACGCTCGAAGCCCTCTCTTACCATCCGGTGGCCGGCGACTGGCTAACGCCGGCGGGTGGGGGCGAGCGCCATATCGCCCTCGCCGAGTGGGCCGAGGTGATCGCCGTCGTCCCGGCCACCGCCAACACCATCGCGAAGCTGGCGCTCGGCCTGGCCGACGAACTCGTTTCGGGGACAGTGCTGGCGAGCCGAGCGCCGCTGGTCGTAGCGCCGGCCATGAATGACCTGATGTTCACGCACCCGCAGACCCAGGACCACCTGGCGGCATTACGCAGCCGCCACGCCGTCATCGTCGAGCCGGCGGTTGGCCGGCTGGCTTCGGGAAAATCGGCCATCGGCCGGCTGGCCGCGCCCGAGCGAATCGTCGCGGCGATCGAGGCGATCCTGACCGGCCGCCGGACCCTGGAGGGGCTCCGGGTCGTGGTCAGCGCCGGCGGCACCCGGGAGGCGGTCGATCCGGTTCGATATGTCGGCAATTTTTCCAGCGGAAAGATGGGCCGGGCGCTGGCGGAGGTCGCGGCCGCGCGCGGCGCGGATGTCACGCTGGTCACCACCCTCCCTTCGAATCTGGAAGGCATCAACGAGGTCGCCGTCGGCAGCGCCGACGATATGCTCGCGGCCCTGCGACGCGTCATTGGTGACGCGGATGTGCTGGTCATGGCCGCGGCGGTGGCCGATTATGCCCCCGAGAAAGCGGCCGAGGCAAAGCTCAAGCGATCCGACAAGCCGATTGACCTGCGCCTTCGGCCAAATGTCGACATCCTCAAGGCGCTCGGGACCCGGCCGGGGTTATTCCGCGTCGGCTTTGCCGCCGAGACGCAGGATCTTCGCGGCCAGGCAGAACAGAAACTGGCGCAAAAGCAACTCGACATGTTGGTCGCCAACCAGATCGGGCTCAACGGCCAGGGCCTGGGCAGCGATTTCAACGCCGTCACCATCCTGGCGCCCTCCGGTGTCGTGACAGAAGTTCCGCGGCTGCCGAAATGGGAGGTTGCTGCGCGGATCTGGGATGCGATCGATGCCCGTCGCAACGGCTGAAGTAGCCGAGCGGAGCGTCGCTCAGGTCGCGGTCGAAGCGCGGGTCGGCAGTCTGAGCGGACTCTTCGATTACGCGGTTCCCGATCAACTCCGGGACGTCGTCCAGGTCGGCCATCGGGTGCGGGTGCCGTTTGGCAAGCGGACGGTGACCGGTTTCGTCTACGCGCTCCAGCAGGCACCCGCGGTTCTCGAGCTGAAACCAATCCAGGCGCTCGTCGACGAGGAGCCAGTGTTGCCGCCGGTGTTGGTCGAGATGGCCGGCTTCGTCGCCGATCACTACCTGGTCCCGCTCGATGAGGTGATCCGGGCCATCGTGCCACCCCGGGTCCGAGCGGTCCTGCGGCGCACGGTGAAGCGGCGCCGCCAGAGCCGCATCTTGCAACAGATGGATCAGCCGAAATCCGTCGAGCCGGTGGTGCTCGAACCGGCGCAGGAAGCCGCGCGAGAACGCATCGCCCTCTCGCTCGGACGCCACGAAGGCGACGTCTTCCTATTGCACGGCGTGACGGCGAGCGGAAAGACTGAGGTTTACCTCGCCCTGCTGGACGAGGTGCTGGCCCGAGGCGGCCAGGGACTTGTGCTGATTCCAGAGATTGCCCTCACACCCCAAACGGTGAGCCGGTTCGCGGCGCGCTTCCCCGGA
>DASTJZ010000035.1:0-21500 GCA_035716185.1 Candidatus Dormiibacterota bacterium | reverse complement strand
CTGTTCATCAGTCCGAGCCCGCTCGACATCGCCAGCACCACCAACGACGCCTTCGCCGAGTGGCTGGACCACGAGGCCGGGCTGCAGCATCACATGACCTCGGACACGCCCCTCCCCTACTTCCGGTTCGTCCGCGCGGTGCTGAAGAGCGCCCGACGCCGGCAGGGCCAGGACATCTCGAAGCATGATGCGCTCGACCTCGCGTTTCACACCTGGGCGGTCCGCTGCGCCACCGAGAACCCGGATCGCGTGACCGATGCCGCCCTGAATCAGTGCGTCGACCGCCACCTGCAGAGCCTGCTGGCTAACGCGGCGCCTCAAGTGATCGTGGCGATGGGCGGGCCCGTGGCGCGTTACCTCTGGTGGCATTCGATGCGGACCTGGGATGGTTGGGGATCGATGACAACGCTGCACGGACGAGTCATCGACGTGGCGCTGGGCAATCGAACCGTATCCGCCATCCTGAGCGTACATCCGTACCAAAGAGGCATCGATCTCCACCCCGAGGTGATTGGCCGCGAGCTCGGCGATCGTCTTCGCTTCGAACAGCCCCAGCCCATCGCCGCCAGGGCCGCATGAGTGCCAGGACACCCGAGCCAGCGGACCCGCGCTTCATCTCCTCCGAAGACGACAGCCATCTTCGGGAGCGGATGCAGAAAGCCGAGAAGGCCAACGAGCTTCGCCCGGGTGCCCTGTGCCCGCATTGCGGCGGGCACGCATTCAAGCGAGCTGAGCTAAAGGCCGGAACGCCCTGCCCGGCTTGCGGCAAATCGCCGCGCGCCGCCGCCTGATACGCTTCGCGGCGCGGCCGGAACCGGCGGGATCGTTGAAGCCACGCGCATCGAGGGTTTCCACCTAGCGTTTCTCCCGTTTCGAGCCATTTCGCTTATTCCGTGCCGCCATCTTTTCGCCGATGGCCGCGACGTGATGGCGCAGGTCTGCCGGCGCCAGCACTTCGACGGCGTCGCCCCAACCCAGGATCCAGGGCGTGATCTCGATCGTCCCGGTGACGGTGACGGTCATCAGCACCGACCCCTTCGGCCCGTCGCTCAGCACCTGTGATGGATGCCAGATCGATTCTCTGACCCGCGCCGCGGCCGGCGGATAAAACTGCAGTCTGACCTGCGTGGGCTCGCCGGAATGGTAGATGCCCCAGGCGCCCTCCAGATAACGGTTGACATCGAAATCCTCGGGAACCTGGTAGGCCTCACTCGTTTGCTCGGCGCGGGTGATGCGCTCCAGCTTGAAGGTTCGCATTTCTTTGAGCCCGCGATCTCGGGCCACCACGTAACTGCTGTGCCCGATGAGCGACGGCTCCAGGAAATAGGGCTCGATGACGCGCGGCTTCACCTGATGATTTGATCCGGGATACCAGATGCGGACCGCTCGCCGACCGGCCCAACTCAACGCGATCGTCTGGAGCACCCGCGAATAGATAGGGTTCGGTGGCCGTTCGGCCATCTGCCGCACGGTGGCGTGCACGTACTCGGCGACTGGGGCGGGCAGGACCGCGGCAAGCTTGGTGAACGCATCGGCGACGTCGGGGTCGGCCTCATCGGTGTGCCGATGCATCAGACGGACGCCCATCAACAGGGCCATCGCCTGGGGGAGCGTGAACTTCACTGGGGCAACGAAATAATTTGGATCGATCAGGATGCGGCCGCGGTCCTCGTAGAGCGGCACGTTCATCGATTCCAGCGCGCGAATATCCCGATAGGTAGTGCGGGGATTGACCCCGGTGCGCCGGGCAATCTCGCCGGTGCTCAGGCCATGGGGATTCCCCTGCAGCAACGTCTGGATCTTGAGAATCCGCGCGCCCCGATCCGCCTTCTCGAACGAACCCACTTCGGCTGCTCAGTCTAGGACGGCTTCAATCTCACCGAGAGTGAGGCTGGGCAGCGATCGAAATAAACGGAGCGCAACCTTTATAATGCCGTCGCGCCCTGCAGAACTCGCGTGCTCACGGGGGATTAGTGGCCCTTCGCCTACTCCATTTCGCTGACCTCCACCTCGATCGATCCTTCGCCAGCGAGCGCCTCTTTGGTGCAGGCGCGCAGCAGCGCCGTGAAGACCTCCGGGCCGCGCTGCAACGGATCATCGATCGGGCGCGTGAGGCGCAGGTCGAGCTGATCACATGCGGTGGCGATCTCTTCGAACACGACCATGTGACCCGCGACACGGCCAGCTACGTGATCCAGACGCTGGGTTCGGCCGGCATCCCGGTGTTGATCGCTCCCGGTCACGCCGACCCCGCGATGTCGAGCTCGCCCTATCGTTACCTGCGCTGGCCGGCGAACGTCGTGGTGGCCGCCCATGAGGACCTCCGCCCCTACCGCTTCGGCGATGTCCAGGTGTGGGCCGCCGGCTTCACCCGCGCCGATGCTCCCGAAGCACCGCTGCGCGACTTCGCCCGCCAGGACTCAGGCTTACATCTCCTGCTGATTCACGCCTCAGACATGAGCCAGGTCCCCGAAGGGACCACCCCATACAAGCCGATCCTGCCGACGCAGGTCGAGGAGGCGGGCTTCAGACATGCGCTCCTCGGGCACTACCACGAGGCACGAACAAGCCCATCGATGACCTATCCGGGCAGCCCCGAACCACTGGGTTGGACGGAGGTGGGGCGGCACTGCACCGCGCTCGTGACCGTCAAGGACGACGGTGGCGTCGAGGTGGAGCTGAACGACGTCAATGCACGGCAATTCGCCCAGGAAACGATCGACATCAGCGGGATGACCGGCGTCGAGCAGCTGCGTGAGGCCGTTGTCGTCCTGCGCGAGAGCAAGCACCTCGACGGTGGCGTCGTCCGGGCGACGCTGGTTGGCGAGCGGGCCCCCGCGTTCACCCTGGACGCCGAAGTGCTGTCGGTGGAATGCAGCGACGGTCTGGCCTACCTGGAGTTTCGCGACCGCTCGCATGTCGCCCACGACATCGACGCCGCCGCCCAGGAGTTCACCAGTCGAGGCGAAATGGTGCGCAAACTGGTCGAGCACAGGGGCCAGTCGGGGCAGGAGGATCAGGTCGTCGGGCGGGCCCTGCAGCTGGCGCTGGACGCGTTCGACGAATGACCCGTACACTGCGCGGGACACCATGCGACTGACTCGCATCGAGATCGGTGGTTTCGGCAGCCTGCAGGAGATGGACCTTCGCTTCGGCCCGGCGATGAACCTCGTGGTCGGACCAAACGAAGCCGGCAAGTCGACGCTGCAGGAAGCCATCGTCACCGGCCTTTACGGGCTCACCTCGGGCGATCGCAACCGGGCCACCTTGGGTGAGCGCGCGGACCGCTGGCGGCCCTGGGTAGGAGGCGCCTTCGGCCTGGCCCTCGAGCTCGAGCTCGAGGACGGCACCCGCCTGCGCGTGGAGCGCGATTTCGATGCGGACACCACCCGGATCGTCGACCTGGACAGTGGCGGCGATCTCAGCGATCGCTTCGAACAAAACGGGGCGGGTGACGTCCAGATTGGCCGTCACTTGCTCGGGGTCAGCCGCGACATCTACACCAACACGGCGTGCATCTCGCGAAGCGAAGTCATGCGCCTCGAAGACGCCGGGAGCATCAAGGAGGCGATCGCCGCCCTCGCGGATTCCGCGCATCCCGACCGGACAGCCCAACGGGTCCTCGATCGGCTGCGCCAGGAGCGGGCGCAACGGATCGGCAAGCCGAGGGCTCGCACCGGGCCGCTGCGTGATCTGGAGACGCGCCTCGCCGATCTGGAGCGGCAACTGACATCGGCCCGCCAGGCACGGGTGGCGGTCGAGGAGCTCGCCCAGAAACGCGAGACGGTGGCCGCGTTGACCGAGGCCGAGCTGTCGATTGTCCAGACCCTCGACGCTGCCGTGCTCAAGGCGCGGCTCGACGAAGCGCGCCATCGGCTGGAGCGGGCGCAGGCGATCGAGCAGAGCATTGCCGAAGAGCGCAGCCGGCAACAGGAGCATCCGCGCTTTGCCATGTTCCCCGTGGAACGGCGGGCGGAGGTGCAGGAGCTGCGAAGCCATCTCCGGGCGACGCAGGAAGCGCACGCCGAGTTCGAACAGCGTGCGGCGGACGTCGCAGCACAGGTGGAGCAACTGGAAGCCGAGCGCCAGCGGCTCGACTCGGAGGCGGCCGCCTTCGAGACTCGGGCCCGCGGCATCGATGCGGCGGCCCTCGCCCAGGAGCCGGCGGTCCGCGAGCTGATCTCGGCCTTGAATGTCGCCGACGCCCAGGCGCCCGAGATTCACCTCCGCGCCCAAACCGCCGCCGAGGACGTGCGTCGGATCGCCGAGCGTCATCCGGGGCTGATCGGGCAGGGCCTGGACTGGCCGGGCCGTCAGATGGAATTCCAGCGGGTCTATTCCGAGTGGCGGGAGCGCCACAATGTCGCCCTGGAAGCGCGGCGCCGGGCTGGCGCCGAACTCCCGCCGCGGCTGGAGCAGCTGAAACACGACATCGCCCGGTACAAAGAGGTCCCGGACGTGATCAAAGCCGGGCAGCAGGCGGAAGAAGCCATGCGCAGGGAAGAGGGGCTGGCCGAGCGCGCCCGCAACCGCCAGCGGACGTTTCTGGGGGCCATGCTGGGCGGGCTGCTGCTGACCGCCATGGCCATCCTGGTTGCATTTCTGGCCTTCGAAAGTGGAATGCCGACTCTTTTGAGCGGAGCCGCATTCTTCCTCCTCGGCATGGGTGTCCTCTCCACGGCAATCGGCATCTGGGTCCGAGGGGCGGCCGTGCGGGAAGTGGACCGCCGCCTCCACGCCAAAGATGAGGCTCGTGTCAAGCGCCGCGAAGTCCTGCAACCGTGGGGCGTCCGCAGCTCGGGTGAGCTGCAGCAGGCCCTCGTCGAGCATTTGCAGAAGGTTCGCTACGACGCGACTCGCTTAGAGCTCGATCGCCAGGCGACCGAGCTCGAAGAGCGGGCCCAGGCGGCCGGCCGCAACTTGCGCGAGCTGGTGGGCTCCTGGGGATTGGCCCAACCCGCTCCCACGGAAGAAGCGATCGAGGAGTCCTCGAAAGACATCGAGTCGATGGCGCAAGACACCCTGGCGTGGAACGCCGCCAGCCAGCGGTCGGCCGAG
The DNA here is from genome assembly GCA_035716185.1 of Candidatus Dormiibacterota bacterium. Classification (GTDB taxonomy): domain Bacteria; phylum Chloroflexota; class Dormibacteria; order CF-121; family CF-121; genus CF-13. The sequence continues at coordinate 16,442 of DASTJZ010000035.1, read as the reverse complement.
GCGTCGCGCAGCGAAGCGGAAGTGGATCAGCGACGGGAATCGCTGCGGCAGCAACTGCACAGCCTGCTCGACCGTCTGGGCTTTGACCGCCGCGAGGCGTTGGGGGCAGGGCGCGATTTCATCGCCAGCTGCGAGGCCGCGCGTAGCGCGCAGCAGCTGCGCACCCGGATCGAGCAGCTGGACGCCCAGCTCAGCCAGCTACACTCGCCGGGCGAGCGGAGCGCCGCGGAGGCCGCCAAGGCCGAGGATCTCACCAGCCAGCTGGCCGCGATCTACGGCGAGGCGGGGATCACCGAGCCCGACATGGAGCGGGCGGCCGCGGCCTGGGACGCCGCCGTCATTGACGCGGAGGCCTTCCGCACCAGCAGCGGCCGGTTGGCCGAGCTGGAGGCCCAGCGTGGCGGCGCCCAGGCCGACGAAGTCTCCTCCCTTCGCCAATTGGTGGACGATCTCTCGAATCAGCTCAACGAGCTCAGCCGTAATGTCGATGCCGCCCGTGCCGCCGAATTTGCGACGTTACCGCTGGCTGAGCTGGAGCGACAGCGCGACCAGCACCGCAGCGCCAAGGAACGCGCCCAGGAAGAGCGAGCCCGCGCCGAGGAGCTGCTCAACGACCGGCTGGGGCAGATCGGTGACGTCGCGGCGCTCGAGGAAAACATCGTGACGGTTCGCGAGCAGTTGCAGAACCTCGAGGCGGAAGCCCATGCCTACGACCTGGCGATCGAGACACTCGAGGCCGCCGCCAAATCCGTGCGGCGCGCCGTGATCCCGCGATTGAAATCACAGCTACAGGGTCAGCTGGCGCCGATCACGAATGGCCGCTATCGCGATGTCCGCGTCGGCGACGACCTCGCCTTGCAGGTCAAGACGCAGGATCGCGCATTCAAGGACGTCGACAACCTCAGTCTGGGCACCCGATCGCTGATTTATCTGCTCGAGCGAGTCGCGCTGGCGCGGATCATCGGCGGTAATTCCGAGCCACCGCCGCTGCTCCTCGACGAGGCCCTGGTCCATGCCGACCGCCGGCGGATGCGGGCCGCCCTGGACGAGCTGGGCCGTTTGGGGCAGGACCACCAGATCATCCTGTTCTCCAAAGACGAGGGCCTCGCCGACCGGGCCGAGAAGGCCGAGGACTGGACCATCATCCGGCTGCCCGGACCCGAGCTGGGTGCGGCCTCCGACGTCGCGCCGGCAAACGGGTCCGAGCGGGACCACGTCGAGGAAGAAGTCCCGAGCGCCTAAAGGCAGTCAGTAAGTCCGCCCTGCAGCAGGCGTAAGCCTCCCTGGCTGGACGGCGCGCATGGGGCCACTGCCCGTTTGCGCCGGGTGCGATAGCCGCTCGCGACCCGGGCCGCGGCGGCCTGCGCGGCAGCAACCAGCGCCGGGACCGATTGATCGGCATCCTCCAGCGCGTCGGGCTCGAACTGGACCATCTCGCTGACGCAGATCTGGCGGTGCGGATCGACGATGACGACCGCGACGAAGGGCTCTTCGCTCTTGATGCTCGGATGGATCTGTGACCACGGAATGACGTTGCCCATACCTGGGAGCGTAAGGGTCGATTTTGACAGCTGTCTGTCGCGTTGAGAAAAGACGTACCCCCTCCCCACCCTCGCCACAAGGGGGAGGGATCAGGCCGCAGCTGTGCGAAGCCGCTGCTCGAGGTTGGCTTTCACTGCCGGCCACTCGCTTTCGATGATCGAGAAGATCACCGTGTCGCGGTAGCTTCCGTCGGGGCGGATGCGTTGGTTTCGAAGTGTTCCCTCGTATTTCGCGCCCAGCTTGCGGATGGCAGCTTGCGAGTGGACGTTCTTGACGTCGGTCTTGAGCGCGACCCGGATGGCGTGCCAGTCCTCGAAGGCGTGTCGCATCAGCAAATACTTGGCCTCCGGATTGACGACGCCACCCCATGCGTCGGGCGAATACCAGGTCCAACCGATTTCCGCCGTTCGGTCATCCTCCTGGACGTCGAGGTAGCGGGTGCTGCCGATCAGCCGGCCATCGTGGAGCCGGATCACGATAAAGGGATACTCCCGGCCCTGGAGCTGCGCGGTCAGCGCCTTGCCGATCCAGGCATCCATCGCGCGGGGCGTCAGCGGGCGAGCCGGCAGCCATTCCCAGATCTCGGGAGCGCGCCCGGCGTCGAGCAGCGCTGCGGCGTGATCGGGACGCATCGGCTCGAGCCGGATGTGGTCGCCGGTCAGCGTGATCGGACCAAGCAGCGGCATCGCCTCTGGCTAGAAGGGCTTGGTCACCATCAGATAGACGACGACCAGCAACAGCCCCCAGGCCACCAGCTGGATCGTCATCGAGGCCGCCGCGACTGCCCGCGACCCTTCTCCCGCTGCCGTCCGGGCTCGGCGCAGGTTGGGGGACAAGAACGCACCGTCGAGACCCATGACGGCGAGATAGAGCAAGGCGCCCAGCAGCAGCCAGCCAGTGAACAGCTTGAACCGACCAACCCAGAGAAGGATGCCGGTGACCAGCACCACCGCCGAACCCGTGTAGACCATCGCCACTTGAACCCGCCAGGCGAACTGATACAGCGTTTGCCGCGTGGCCTCGGCGGCGCGTCCCGCCATCGGCCGCAGCAAGGCGTGCGTCGTCACGCCGCCAACCAGGAAGATGGCACCAAACACGTGCAGCAGCCGCAGGACCGTCACCATGCGAGCAGCATAACCGTCGTCGCGCGTTTATAGTTGCTCCGTGCCAGACGAGCCGCGGCGCGGGCAGGCAGAAGTTGTCATCCCGCAGGCCTGGCTCGTTCCCAACGTTACGCTCGACGCGGTCCGTTCACTGCAGCGTGGTGACACCAGCTCAGACCTCGAGAAGGGCGATCTTCATTTGACCGGTGTGGAGGTGCTGGTGGCGCGCAACTGGGTGAAAGAGGAATTCTGGCCGCGCATCCAGGACGCGGTGAAGGCCGGATACCCAGCCGAAAAGACCTATACCTTTATGCGCGCCCATGCCGACCGGCGTCGGGCTCGGCGGAAAACGTAACCCGCCTCCCTCCCCTCCTGGGCTTCCCGGCCTCGACAGATCACGCCAGCGCGCGGCAAAGTAGGACTTAAGAAGCGTCGATGAGCCTCTTGATCGGGAATCCCCTGACGTCGATCGCCAGTCTCAGCGGCGATCTGCTGATCGCCGTCCTGGCCGGCCTGGTCTTCATCGAGGAGAGCGGCATCCCCATCCCCTTTGCTCCGGGCGACGTCCTGCTGATCATCGCCGGCATCGCGATTGCCAGCGACACGGTCGAACCGGTGCCGATGGTCGGGGCGCTGTTCGCCGCCAGCGTGTTGGGCGCGCTGGTCGGTCGTGAGGTGTTTGCCGCCGTTGGCCGGCCGGCGTTGCTCAAGGTCGCCGAGGTTCTGCGATTTCGACCGGCCCTGGAGCGCGCCACGAACCTGCTGCGCCGGGGTGGCGCCGTGGCGGTCTTCATCGGACGGCTAACGCCCGGGTTGCGGATCAACACAACCCAGGTCGCCGGGGTCAGCAACATGCCCCGGCTCACGTTTGCCATCGGCCTGATCCCGTCCGTGATCGTCTACCTGGCGATCTTCATCGGGCTCGGCGCATTGGTCGGCCGCCCCGCCATCGGTCTCTTCCATCGCGCAGAACACCGCTTGTTCGTCGTCGCGGTGACCACGCTTTCCGTGGTGGCGGTTGTTCTCTCAATCCGCTGGCTCGCTCGACAAGGCGCGTTGACCGCACTCGAGCCGGTCGTCATGGGCGTCCGCCGTGACATGGCCGACGCCATCGAGCTGGCGGTCTTCCCGCGGCAGGGCCACGGCCACGTTTGGCGCACCTACCCGCTCGTCCGCCGGTTGTGGGCCGGCCTGATCGACTTCGCGGTCGTAGCCGCCCTCGCGGTCCTGATCCTGACGGCCCTCTCCGGGCTCGATACCTCCGAGACGGTGCTGGATCCCGAAGGCCTGCTGCTCCTGGCTGGTATCGCACTCGGCTACCGAGTGCCGTACGAGGCCATGACCGGCCAAACGATCGGCAAGGTCATGATGGGCATCTCGGTCTATGGTCCGGATCGAGACACTCCCGGTTGGTGGCGAGCCGCGGTGCGAAATCTGGTGGGCATCATCTTCCCGCTCTGGCCGATCGATGCGGCGCTCCTTCTCCTGAACAGACGGCGCCAAAGACTCGGCGACCTGCTGACCAACGCCACCGTCCGGCGGGTCGCCCGCTGACGGCGACCCCCTCCCCGACCCTCCCCTCAAGGGGACGGTGCTATTCGCGGTAGCCGGCGAGGAGTTCCAGCACGAGATCGATCTCGCTCGCCGTGTTGTAGTGGGCGATCCCGATCCGCAACGTCCCTCCCTGCTCGCGAAGGCCTAGCCGGTTGATGAGTTCGGGCGCGTAATGGTCGCCGTGCCAGGTGAAGACCTGGTTCGAGGCCAGCCAGCGCGCCAGCGACCCCGGCCGGTGCCGCGCCCAGGTAAGGGAAATGGTTGGAGCGCGACGCTCGAGCTGCTCGACGTTCGTGATGCCATAGATACGCACGCCGTCGATACGATTCAAGCCATCGATCAGCCGGGCGACCAACGCCCGCTCGTGAGCGGCGATCCGCACCAGTGCCCCCTGCAAAGCCTCGCGGCTGACAACCTCGGATCCACCCAGCTCGGCGAGATACTCGAAGGCGCCCAGCATTCCGGCCAGGCACTCATGGTTCTGCGTCCCGGTTTCCCACCGGCCAGGCAGCTCGTCGCCGGCTGGTCGGACTTTGTATGGACGCAGGCGCTCCAACAGCTCCCGCCGGCCGTACAGCATGCCCTGGTGAGGTCCATAGAACTTGTAGCTCGAGCACACCAGGAAATCGCAATCAATGGCCTGCACATCGATCGATCCGTGTGGCGCGTAATGCACCGCATCCACCCACAACCAGGCCCCGGCCGCGTGCGCGGCTTTCGCGATGGCCGGCAGGTCAGGGATCGTCCCCACGGCGTTCGATGCATGCGTCACGGCGACCAGCCGGGTTTTCGAGGTGATCTGTCGCTGGAGGTCGGCCATGTCGATGGTGCACTCGGGAACATGAATATCCGCCAAGCGCACGATGATGCCGCGCTCCCGCATGGCCAGCCACGGCGAGATGTTGGCGTCGTGCTCCAGTCGGGTGACGATGATTTCATCGCCGGCTTGCAATTCCCGCGCGATGGCACGGCTCATGGCGAACGTCAGCGTCGTCATGTTTGGCCCAAATACGATCTGATCGGGCGATGGGGCGTTGAGAAAGGCCGCGGCTGCCTGGCGCACCTCGCCGATCAGCGCGTCCGAATGTTGGCTCGTGGCAAAGACGCCACCGTGGTTGGCGTTCATCGTTTGCCAATATGCTGTAGTGCGGTCGATAACCCGCTGGTGCACCTGTGTGCCTGCGGGGTTATCCAGGTAGACGGCCGGCCGGCCGTCGACCGTCAAGCTCAACGCGGGGAATTGCTGGCGGACGGCCTGCAGCTCCAGATCGATCGCCGTCGCGCCGCTCACCTCAACCGCGTTTGGCAAGGGATTTGACGATGGTTCGGAGCGTGAGCAAGGCGACGATGGCGACCACCTGCCCCATCAGGATCGCGCGGTTCACGTCGATGGCCGGTTGCCAGCGCACGCATGGCTAACCCTCCTCTATGACCGGCCGACCGGCGGCCGACGCTAACGTGTTCCAGCCTAGCGCTTATGGGCGCGTAGATCGAGGAAGAGCGGAATCCGCCGCCAGCGAGCTCGCTCGGGACTCTGGGCAATGGATCCCGGGTCGACCGTCGGTTCCTTTAGAGCGTCGACGGCGAGTCCGGCGCGCTCCATCGCCGTGAAGTACGCCTCCAGCGGCCAGTGCCGGCTGTTGAACGACATCGCCAGGCCGTCGCGCTCAATCGTTTCCTCGTAGATATGCGGCTCGAGGTAGGAGCCCGCGATCACGAAACGGGCGCCGGGTTCGATGCCTTCGAACTGTCCCGCGGAATTGATGGGATGCACGATCGCGAGGCAGGCGACGCCACCAGGCTGGAGGGTGCGGCCGATTTCACCGATCGCCGCCGGCATATCGTCGACATCCTGGAGCGACATGAACGCAACGGCAAGGTCGGCGACGCCATCATCCAGCGGTAATCGAGCGGCATCGGCCACCAGGAAGCGCATCGATGGGTCCGCAGTCCGAGCGAGACTGACCAGCGTTGGCGATACGTCGATCCCAACAACATTGTGGCCGAGCGCCTGGAGGTCGCGGCTTACGCGTCCCTCGCCACAGCCGATGTCGAGGGTGAGCCGGCCTGGTGGCGGAAGCAGGGCGAAGAAGGGGGCTTTATGAAAACGCCAGTAGCTGTCGTGGCCAGGTTTTCGTGCCCATGCCGCCCATTGGTCGGCAGCGCGCTCCCAGGCGCGACTGAGTGAAGCATCGTCCATGAACCGCCGAGTCTAACTGGCCGCGGTATCGAGACGGCCGAAGGCGAGTCGCGCCAGGCTTAGAACGGCGATAAAGACCACCACGCCCGCCGCGGGCGCCAGGACAACCGACCGCGAGAAGTCAGTTCCGGCCAGCAGGCCGTGCAGCGCGAACAAGCCGAACATCACGTACGACAACCGGTGCAGCCATCGCCAGGTCGCGGGGGCGATGTGCTGCCGCAGAAAGCTCGTCACCGTGACGACGACCAGGAGATCGAAGCCCAGGGTACCGAGACCGATGGGCAGCTGCGCGTAGGAGACGCGAAACGGAATCACAACGTCGAGCACGCTGATCCGGCCAACCGCATCGAGCGTGATGGCGAGGACGTGGAGCGCGACCAACGGCAGCCAGCACACCGTAAGGAAGCGGTGGAGGCTCAACAGCTCGCGATTTCGCATGCCGCCTTCGAAGAGGGCGCTGCGAAGTGCCTGTCCGGTGATCAGCGCCGCGCCCAGCACGAAGAACGCGGTCAGCGCGGCGGTCCGGGCTGTCAGCCAGAGCAGCTGATCGGGGGTCATGCGGCGGCGGACATGGGCTGGTGCACGTCGCCCACCAGCGGTACCACGACGGCATAGTGGACGCCACGAGCCTCGAGAAACGCCTTGCCCGCTTCGGACCCCAGCAGCATCGCGCACTTGGCATAGACTTCGCCGCGAAGGGCGCTATCGGTGACCACGGAGACCTCGGCCAGGTCCGTCTTCGCCGGGAGTCCGGTGCGCGGGTCGATGAGGTGATGAAGTGACTGGCCCCAGCGCCGCTTTGTCGTCCCGCTGGTGCACACCGCGCCGTCGGTCAAGGCCACGGCCGAGCGATCGCAGAGCCCGATATGCCAGCCGTCTCCCTCGGGCCCGGCGCCTCGGACCCGGACGTCGCCACCCAGGTTGCAGACGGCATCCTCACCGAGCTCATCAATGAACAGATCGGCCAGCGCGCCCTTGGCGATCCCACCCAGGTCGAGCGCCGCGCCGGGAGCCAGTGCGACCGACCGCGTCGCCCGATCGAGGATCAGCACCTCCGGCAGGGCCGGCAGCTGCGGCGGATTGATGATCGCCGGCGCGACAAGGCCCTGGCGGAAGGGACGATCGTAACCGGCCGACAACATCGCCGGCAACACGGCGGCGTTGACGAGCCCCTGGCTCTCCTCATACGCCCAGAGGGCGGCCTCCAGCATGGCGAACATTTCAGGGCTGACCGGCACGTAGCGGCCGTCGCCGGCGTTCAACTGAGCCAGCTCGCTATCGCGCAGGAAGCGCGTGAAGCGCGCCTCCGCGTCGCGAATGTGCTGCTCGCACCGTTCCAGGGCCGCCTGCCCGGCGCTGAGGCTCAGCAGCTCGCAGGTCGAGCCGAGCGCGTCGAAATGGCGGGACGTCAATTCACGAGACATAGCTCTTGCTCTGGACCGTCGCATCGTTCGGCAGCACCCTGACGGTCGGATGTAGCGGTGCCTGTTCGGGTTTTGGCGCGGCGGCGACAATGCCACCAGAGAGCATCGCCAGGACCAGCGTGCTCAGCACCGACGCCCACCTCAGCGTCGCGTTCGAGGACATATCCCTGCCCCTGTCAGGTACAACGATGCCCTGTTTCATTTCCAGCGACCTCGAACCTTACGGTAGAAGGCGCCCTCGTTAGGTTGCTGAGGGCTCTCTGAGAAGGCGCTGAGACGCTCAGGCGACTTCGATGGTGATCGTGTGATAGCCGTCCGCGCCGTTCGGCAGCGTGGGGGCAGGGCTCGACGATTGTAATGTTCCCTCACCGTCGCGCGCCCGCACTCTCACCTGATGCTGGCCAGCGGCCAGCGTCGCGGTCAGCTGCCAGAATCGCCAGGCATAGGGTGAGAACTCCGGCTGCAGGACCGCCGGATTCCAGCTTTGGCCGCCGTCCCAGCTCAGCTCCACTGCACTGATACGGCGCGAGCCGGCAAACGCGATGCCGCGAAACTGGACGGAGCCTGCGGCAAAGGCCGTTCCATCGGCCGGTTGGTCGATGCGCGACATGGTCTTGACGATGGCCCGCTCGTCCCAGCCGTTGTTCTCCCAGTAACCGAGCTGATCGGTGCTCGAAAACCGGATCTTTGTGACCCACTTCGGCTGCTTCATGCCGTAGTGGCCGGGGAAGATGAAGCGGGCCGGATAACCATGGGATGGGGTCAAGGCGGCTCCGTTCAAGTGCGTAGCGAGCAGGTGGTCGTTGGTCAGCTCCCCAAGTGGAAAGCTCTCCGTATAGCCGTCGGCGCTCTCCATCAACATCCACGGCGCTCCAGCGGGCACCGTCGTCAGGGCAAGGACATCGTTCACGCGCGGTCCCTGCCAGACGCCGTTGCTGATCAGGGTCCCACCGACGTCGTTGCTGATGCACTCGAGCGTCAGCTCGAGACGTTGCGACGGAAGCGCGAGCAGTTCCTGGTAGGTCAGGGATCGAGTGGGGAGCTGCAGCCGCCAGCTCGTCGCGTCTACTACCGGATCGCCGACGAGATTCTTGGAAACGACGTAGAAATCCTTGACGTCGGTGACTTCGCTGGGCGCGCGGTTGCCTTCGCGCACCGCGAGCGCCGTCGCGAATCGCCGGACGTTCGCGTACCCGATCCCCAGCACCGCGATGCCGACCGCACCATACAACAGGTTGCGCATCACGGTCCGGCGGTCGTCGGAGTAGCCGGCGGTATTGGTGAGCTCCGTGAGGGTGCGATCCACCAGGAGGATCGGAACCGAAAGGAGAACGACTTCGATCGCGGTGCCCACCCCGTTGTCGGCGGGAGATAACGCGAGCAGCGCGATGCCCGCGACGACGATGGCGGCTAACCCGGTGAGAATAAACGCGTAGCGACGAGGCCAAACCCGCGCCAGGAGTGCGGCGGCCCCGCCATAGATGGCGACGATCACCACTGTGGAGCCCACCAACAGGAGTGGCCGCGCGAGCACGCCGAACGTTTTCAGGAGGCTCTCGAAGACCGGTAAGGGAAGGACCTTCAGCAGCAGATTGCCCGTCTGCTCAGGCAAGAGTTGCACGCTTGACAGGGCGTGCGCCAGGTAGTCGAGACCAAGGGCCAGCGCACCGCTGCTCAGGCCCAGGAGCAGCGGGCGGCCGCGCGCCGAGCCCGAAACTCGGATCTCGGTCAGGCTAGGGTCGCGCGGGGCGGCGGATTCCACCGATCGTCAGTCCAATGCCGATTACGGCAAGCACAAGGCCGATCACCAGCCACAGTCGCTGTCCGGTCATGAAGCTGCCAGGCAGGACGCCGGCGCCCTGCAGGAAAAAGAGCCCACCAACCAGGATGGCAAGCACACCGATGCCGAGGCTCAGAGTTCGCACGCCATAACACTACGCGCGCTGGTTTCAAATTTCTGACCGGAACTAACGAAGCGGCCCCCACCCTACCCTCCCCCGCGAGCGGGGGAGGGATTTTATGAGTGATGGTTAGGCTTCGGCGGCAACCGCCTCCGGTGCGACGGCTTCCTTGCCGGCTCGGCCGCCGGCTTCAACTTTCGCCAGCGCCAGCTGACCGATATTCAGGCCCTGGATGGTCGCGAGGTCACCGAGCGCCCGCAGGAAGTACTGCCGGCGGCGACGCTCGACCACCCGGCCCAACTCGTGCTCGAGTCCCTGGATGCCTTCGACGAACGAAATCCGGAAGGGATCCGAGATCCGGGCCCGCTGCGGACCGAGCTCATCCTGTACCAGCTTCTTGGCATCACCCGAGAGACCCTCGTTGCTGACGACGATGCCCTCGGCGGCCTTGATGCGCGAGACCTTTGCGTTGAAAGCGTAAGCATCCGCCAGATTGAACTCGTGATCCTTCAAGACGACCAGCACCAGGTCGCCGCTGAGGTCGAGCACGATGTCGGTGCCCTGCGGGGTGGAATCGACGATGATCTGCTCGCGGTTGATTCCAAGCTTGGAAAGGATGCCGGTAGCGAGGCTCGTCATCCACCGGCCCTTGTCGTTCAATCCGGTGGCCCGATCGGTCGGGATGATCACCTGGTCGACCCGCTCCTCGTTGAGCGGACGGCCGCAGGCGCACTTCATCCAGTCGGGCGCCATCTTGGTGAGCTTGTTGGGATCGTCCGTACGGAGGACCGCGTTACCGGTGCGCGAGCAGACGATGACGTATTCGGACTGGATGAGGCCGAGATTGCGAAGCTCACCCAACCGGCCCGCCACGGCGGCGCCCTGCGCCTCACCCAACACTTTCGGCAGATCGGAGACCGTCAGGGAGCCGACGCGCTCCAGGTCGCGGATCAAGGCACGAATCTCGGGCGTGGTAAAGGCCGCCATAGCCTGGCTCTCTTCGGCGGTCAAGTCGTAGACGGCCTGGCGCGACTTGCGGATGGCTTCGAAGTTGTGGCTGCCAACCGGGGCGAGCACCGGCCAGGAGGACGGCGTGCCCACTTCCTGGCCCAGCACTTCCTGGGTCGCGGTGCGAATCCGCTTCAGGAAATCCGTGCGGACTTTTTCCGCCCCGGCGCGAAACGCGACCCCGACTTCGACGAAGGCGGGCTTGGCCGCGTGCTCGAGCTCCATGAAATGGATGTCGTCCGAGCGCAGCTCTCGCAGTGTCGCGGATCCGGGACGGCGGACGCGCAGCCAGCCAACGACGGGCGCCGCGCCCATGAAGAGCTCACCTTCATCCGCCGCGGACCAGCTCTTCGTGACGTCAAACTGCAAGAAGCGGTTCAGGAGATCGATGGTGAAGGCGATGCCGGCGCTGTCAAAGATGGCTTCGCGGGCGCGATAAAGAACGCCCATAAACTCGGGACCGTTGATGCGGGACACCATGGTCCAAAACTGATCGGTGGAGGGGGCGACTTCCAGGCGGCGGACTTCTACAGAAAGCATTCTTCTTCGGGCTCCTCGCAAGGTGATGGTTTAACGGCAGCGCCCCGCCCCGGTGCTGCCTTCCCCACAAGCCCGTTGGCGGCAGTGGAAGATTAGGGCCGACCTATCGTTTTTGTCAAACGATTTTGCGGGCAAACGGCTTTTGTCTCGCTGAGTGGCGATACTGAGGCGATGACGGAGCGAGATCGTCTGGCAGCACAGGTGCGGACGGCCGGGCTGCGACTGAGCAAGGCCGACCTCGACGCACTGCTCCCGGCCTGGAAGCGGTACCAGGCGCTGGTCGAAGAGCTGAGAGCGGCGATAGCGCCTGATCTTCGGGAGGATTGATGCGCGGAGCCGCGGTGGCGCAGCCAGGGCAGTCGCTACGCGAGCTGGTCGACGCGATGCGCCGTGGCCAGCTGTCGCCCGTCGAGCTGACCGATGACTGCCTGGCCCGGGCGCGCCAGCACCGCGCGCTGCAGGCGTTCATCACCGAGCCCGGCGATGCGACGCGGCGCCAGGCACGCCGTGCGCAGCAACGGCCGGCGCGAAAGGAGCCGCGCGCCCTGCTCGGTGTGCCCATCGCCATAAAGGATCTTTTTCAGACCCGCGGCCTACGTACGACCGGCGGTTCGAGAATTCTGCGCAGCTGGGTCCCGGCTGCCGATGCCGCCGCGGTGGCCAGGCTGCGGAGCGCCGGAGCCATCATCTTCGGCAAGACCAACCTGCACGAATTCGCTTACGGCGTTACGACGGCGAATCCCTGGTGGGGAATCGCCCGCAACCCGCACAACCCGCAACGGTCACCGGGGGGATCGAGCGGCGGGTCAGCGATTGCCGTCGTTACCGGCATGGCGGCGGGCGCCCTCGGCTCGGATACCGGCGGATCGATCCGCATTCCCGCGGCGCTGTGCGGCTGCGTCGGCCTGAAGCCGACCTATGGCGCGATCCCGTTAGCCGGGACGATTCCACTCGGCCCGTCACTCGACCATGCCGGGCCGATGGCCCGAAGCGTGGATGACGTCGGACTGCTCTTCGACGTGCTGACCAACAGTTCGCGATGGGAGATGATGCGCCGCAGCCGCAGACAGGGCCTCGCGCGGACCCGAATCGGCGTGCTGCGCGGCAACATCCTGCAACCGGCTTTGCCCGCCATTCTTCGAGAGGTTGATCGCGTCGCAGGCGCGTTGAAGCGGCAAGGCCTGGCCGTTCGGGAGATGCAGATCCCGGAGCTCACCTGGACGGTGGCCGCGCAACTGGTCACGCTGCGCGCCGAAGCGAGCGCAAGCCACGCCCGCTGGCTTCGCTCTCGGCCCAGCGACTACGGTCGAGACGTCCGCCTCCGGCTGCAGCTCGGTACGGTGGTGAGCGGCAGTGATTACCTGCTGGCGCAGCGGATGCGGGCGCGCCTGCGCGAGGCGCTCAGACGCGCGTTTGACCAGGTCGACCTGCTGCTACTGCCCACCACACCGATCACCGCACCGGTGATCGGCACGCGGACGGTGCGCTGGCCTGCTGGACCCGAGCCGGTCGACGGGGCGCTGGTACGACTGACCGCGCCCTTCAACCTTACCGGGGTTCCGGCCCTCTCGATTCCCGGGCGGCCCGATGACGATGGCCTGCCGATCGGCATTCAGGTTGTGGGGCGATGGGACGACGAGCCGCGGGTGCTGGCCATCGGGCGGCTGGTCGAGGAACTCAGTAAATGAAGCCGATCAGGGGAATCGTGCCGGGGATCACGTGGCGATAGCTGACCCGGCCCCATCCACCACCGCTGGGGCTGGCGTAGTTCATCTCTGAGACCAGCCAGCTGCCGTCGCCGTAGACCTGTTCGACGTAGGCGACATGACCCCAGTACGGTGATTCCCAGGTCACCATGATCGCGCCGACGCGCGGCGTCGCACCGACCGGCCGGCCATAAGCTTTTGCGCGGCTGTACCACTGCCAGGCGTTGCCGCCCCAGGGCGCAGGGCGACGGGTGTTCACGTACCAGGTGCATTGGCCGAAGGGGTAGAGCCCGCCACCCGACGACCAGATGGGCGTGACGAACCAGGAGTGCCTGCCTACCGTGACGGTATGCGCGTTGGAGGGTGGCGCCGAGGGTGGTTCGGGTCCAACCCCATAGGGCACCATCAAGTACTGTCCGACCGGCAAGCTCTCCGGATGGCGCAGCAAGTTGAATTCGATGATGGCGTCCGTCTCGGCGCGGTATTTCTGGGCCAGCGAGGCCAGGGTGTCGCTCGCCGAGACCGTAACCAGCACACCGTCTACCGGCGGAATCACGACGGCCTGCCCCGCCGTTAGCTTGTCCACGAGCTTTGGGTTCGACCAGAGCAAGGTGTTGACCGAAAGCCCGTATTTGGTGGCTACCGCGCGCAGCGTGTCGCCATCAACCGCCTGGTAATGAATGATGTCGCGATGCTTATCGCTCGGTGGCGTCACCGGCAACGCCGGGACCACCAGCGAGCCGCTCATCGACCAACCGATTCCATCTACCGACCGGCCAAACGGCGCACCGGCGAGCGCATCACCAGGAACACTTCCGCCGGCGAGCGCGGGCGACGCGCCAACCGGAACGTGAAGCACGATCCACGGCATGGCGGCGGCCATCAGGAGCACCGCCGAATGCGTCGCAAAACGTGGCGCGGCGTATTTCAGTGAACAGTCCCCCTTTCCCCTTCCTGACTGGCGGGCCTGCTGCGGCCCACACCAGTCCAACTGCCGTCATCACGTGGGCTTGCATCGACGCGACAAGCTATGACACGACCGTGACATCACCGTTACGGCCAGCGCGTAACTAAAACCCGCGGCGACACAGGGCGATAACGCGCATAAGCGGCCTGGGCCGTAGAATGCGCGCCATGTCCGAGCCGGCAGCACTGTCCGGTCGGGATCTGCTCGAGGCCGCGCTGCGTGGCAACAGCCTACCCGCGCCGTTTTTCCAGCTGCTTGGCATGCGCTTCATCGCGGTATCCGACGGCAGTGCGACGCTCGAGATGCCGGCAACTGCGAGCCAGTACAACCCAAACAATGTCGTGCATGGCGGCGCGATCACCTCGCTCGCCGACAGCGCCATGGGATTAGCGGTGTTCAGCACCTGCGCGGCTGGCGAGAGTTTCACCACGGCGGAACTTCACATCAACTTTCTGAAGGCGGCCACCGTCGAGTCCGGGACCCTGCGGTCGGTGGGGCGGGTGATCCAGCGAGGCCAGCAAATTGTTGTCGCCGAGGCTGACGTCGTCGATCAGCAGAACCAGCTCCTGGCACGCGCGTCGTCGACCCTCTTCATTCTTCAGCGGCGCGCACCAATGCCATCCCCCGCCGCGGCGCCTCAGGAACCGGCCGCAGTGGTCGGTCCAGCGCAGCGCACACCGACGCCAACCGTGTCGCCGCCGCTCGCGACCGAGCCCATCAGCACGGCGCCGCTGGCTCGAAACAAACAAAAGGTCCGAACATTCGCCGGCGACATCGCCTATCTGCGCCGCGGGCAGGGACCCGCATTGCTCCTGGTGCATGGCATTCCCAGCTCCTCATACCTGTGGCGCGACGTCATCGACCCCCTCGCCGCAACCTTCGATGTGGTTGTCCCCGACCTCCTCGGCTACGGCGATTCCGACAAACGCCTCGACGCCGACCTGTCAATCGCTGCCCAGGCGCGCTACCTGGTGGCATTCATGGAATCGCTTGGCATTCATCAGGCCGCCGTGATCGGCCATGACATCGGCGGTGGGATCGCCCAGCTGATGGCGGTTGACGAGCCGCAACGGGTTGCTCGGTTGATCGTGATCGACAGCGTGGTCGATAACAACTGGCCGGTCCCCGACATCGCCCGCCTCAAGGAACCGGTCTGGGACCAGATCATGGTCAACATCGATCTGCGCGATGGCCTGCGGAAAGGACTGGAAGCCGGCATCGTCACGCCGGGACGGGTTACCGACGAGGTCGTTGATGAATGGACCCGACCCTTCCAGGATCTTGGCGGTCGCCGGGCGTATCTCCGTGCCGCACGCGCACTCAACAACCGTGACCTGACCAGCCGGTCGAAACACATCGAAGAAATCGGGTCCCCGACGATGATCCTCTGGGGAGCCAACGACAAGTTCCTCGAGCCCCGCTGGGCGGAGACCCTGAAGCACAAGCTCCGCGACGCCTCGGTCGAAATCATCGATCCCGGCGGTCACTTCTTACCGATCGATCGCCCCGAGGCGGTGGTCGAGGCGATCATCCGGTTTCTAACGACTCGCTAATCCGCGGGCGGTCTCAAAACTCCCGAAAGGATGAGGGCCAGGGCATTCGATCGAGTAGGCGGCTGATCGGCCCGAGTCTTATCTCGACATCTGGTTGCTCGCGCAGGATGGCATTGGCCAAAGCCGTAAAGTCTTTCGAGACGCAGACCGAGATATGCGAAGGACGGGAGCGTGTTTCGATGATCCCGACGCCAATATCAAGACGCATGGGTCGAACCCGCACCACTTCCTCCAGGGGAAATGACCAAGCGCGGAACCGATTCTGACAGTTGAGCTGGCCGTTTCGGTACTCGATCCGGTAGACGACGTGCCAGAGTGACCAGTAGCCAATGAAAACCCAAAGGGCGAGCAGCAGCACATCAATTACCAGGGCCCGGGAGCTCATGACATCGAGCCAGATCAGGCCGAGCAGGCCGAGGGTGGCTAGGCCCGCGACAAGCGGCATGGCCCAATCGATCATCCATCGAGGTCCGGCGCTGTACTGGAAGCTCACGGGCGGCGGGCGAGTAGGTCGTCGACGCAACTCGCCGGGGTCGCCGTCCACTCGGCGAGCCTGATGAGTGGGGTCACCGTCGGCCCGTGGAAATCGTCGCCCCCGGTCGCGACCCATCCATACGAGGCTGCTGTCTTGGCGAACCGCTCGATCAGCGCGATGCTCTTCGGTCCGTAGGGATCGTCGGCAGCGATTCGCCGGCCAGCCCGCGACGCTTCAGGTCGCTCAGCAGCGCCTCCCAACTGGCCGCGCTCTCACTTTCGTCGAGCCGGAAGCTCAGCACCTCTTTGGTGCCGTCCCGCTGGACACGCCAAGGCCACCAACATGACCTTGCCCTCGATGCGGTCTCACAATTTCGCCGTGATGCCATCGAGGTAAAAGTATTCGATGTCGTCCTCGATCGCCCGGCTGAGGAAGGCGTCGACGCCGTAGTCGAGCGCCTGGGTCACGC
>DASTJZ010000034.1:0-5164 GCA_035716185.1 Candidatus Dormiibacterota bacterium | reverse complement strand
GCCGATGCCAAGTTGGCGCGCAAGGCCAAGGCGGCGGCGGTCCTTCAGTGCTGCGTCTATGCCGAGCAGCTCGCCGCCATCCAAGGAATCGAGCCTGAGCACATCACGCTGATCCTTGGCGATGGCACCGAGGAAGAGCTGAGGCTGAAAGACTATGGGGCCTATTTCCGGAGCGTGAAGCGCCAGTTCGAGGAGACCGTGCTCGCTCCAGCCATGGCAACGTATCCCGATCCGGTATCACACTGCCGGATCTGCCGCTGGTTCGATATCTGCGAGGCGCACCGTCGCCAGGACGATCACCTTTGCCTTGTTGCCGGCATACGCCGCGACCAGACGCGTCGCCTGAACCTCGCCGGGATCCATACCGTGACAGAGCTTGGTTCCAGCCCGCCAGCTGAGACGATCCACGGCATCAACCAAGCCGCTCTGGTCCGACTTCGCCAGCAGGCGCGGCTTCAGGTCGAGCAGCGGAAGACCGAAACGCTGCCCTTCGAGGTGCTTCCGCCGCTCGGCGAGCACCTCGGCTTCCAAGCGCTCCCGGCGCCAACGCCCGACGACCTGTTCTTCGACATGGAGGGCGATCCCTTCGTCGGCGACGACGGCCTCGAGTACCTCTTCGGCATCCTCGAGATGGTGGATGGCAGTTCCCGCCATCACGCCTTTTGGGGCCACAATGCCGACGAAGAGAAGCGCGCCTTCGAGCAGGTCGTCGACTTCCTGATCGACCGGCTAAACCGCAATCCCGATCTGCACGTCTATCACTACGCGCCCTACGAGCCGAACGCGCTCAAGTGGCTGGCTAGCACCCACGCGACGCGTGAGCCAGAGGTCGACCGGCTCCTGCGCGGCCGGGTGCTGGTCGATCTGTACCGAGTCCTCCGACAATCCGTCCGGATCGGGACCGAGTCGTATTCCCTCAAGGAAATCGAATCGCTGTACCGGGGCAAGCGATCGACCGATATCGTCGATGCGGCCGGCAGCATCGTGGCCTATGAGGATTGGCTGGAGTCGCGAGACCAGAAGCTGCTCGACCAGATCGCCAGCTACAACGAAGACGACTGCCTTTCGACAGCGCAGCTGCGCGACTGGCTCGAAGGGCGGCGCCTGGAGGCAATCGCCGAATACGGCGAGATCCCGCGGCCCGGACTCGAGGTCACCGAGCCAAGCGACACTTTGCGTGACATCGATGAGCGCACGGCTGCCCTGGTTGATCGGCTTCTCGCCGGCGTTCCCGAGAACGAGGACGATCGGTCGAATGAGCAGCAGGCTTATTACCTGCTGGCGCACAGCCTCAACTGGCATCGCCGCGAGGGCAAGTCAGAGTGGTGGGAGTACTACCGGAAGTGCTCGCTGACCGATGAGCAGCTCGTCGAGGACCGCGAGGCGATCGGAGCGATCGAGTTCCGCGGTGAGATGCGCCAGGAGAATCGATCGAATGTCTTCCGCTACTGGTTCGACCCAAACCAGGAGTACAAGATCGGCGTCGGCGACAAGCCACACGATCCTCGGCGAGAGGCAGGTGCGGGTGAGGTCGTGGCGCTTGATCCGATTACTGGTTGGATCGAGCTGAGCCGGGGCGTTAATTCCGAGGTGCCGCACCCAACGTCGCTCATCCCCGCTAGTCCTATTCCGACCAAGGAGCAGCGCGACGCACTGATGCGCTTGGGCCAGCAGGTCGCGGACCATGGCTTCGAAGGGACTGGCCCGTATCAAGCCGCGCGCGACCTGTTGTGCCTGCGCACGCCGCGCTTTCAAGATCCTCCGGGTCAGCTCTCTCTGCCCGTCGACTCCCTCCCCCTTGTAGGAAGGGCACGGGAGGGGGTAAGGATGCCTTTTGTTCAACTCGGAGAGCGCGCGAAAGACGCTGCGCTTCGGCTCGCACCACATCTCCAAAACAGCTACCTCGCGATCCAGGGTCCTCCAGGATCAGGTAAGACGACGATTGGCGCCGAGCTGATTCTCGATCTGGTTAAGCGAGGCAGGCGAGTCGGAATCACCGCCAACAGCCACAAGGTCATCAGCAATCTGCTCGACAAGGTGATGGGGGAGGCCAGGCGCCGGGGCCAGACAATTCGTGCGATCCAAAAGGCCGACGACCGTGAGCGCTGCGTTTCACAGGAAGTCGAGTGCACCAACAGTCCAACCACCGTTGAGGGTGCGCTAGCCGCTGATGAGGTCGAGGTCGTCGCCGGAACTCCCTGGCTCTTCGCCCGAGCAAGCTTCCCGGCGAAGCTCGATTACCTGGTCGTGGACGAAGCTGGCCAAATGGCTCTCGCAAACGTTCTCGCGATATCGGGTGCCGCAAACAACCTTATATTGTTGGGCGATCCGAACCAGCTCCGACAGCCCTCCAAGGGCATCCACCCGGAGGGCGTAGACCAGTCTGTGCTGGACCATGTCATCCAGGGCGAGCCAACCATGCCGCCCGAATACGGTCTTTTCCTCGAGACGACCTATCGTCTGCATCCCGCCGTTTGCGCTTTCGTGTCGGAAGCCTTCTACGACGGCAAGCTCGAGCCCGACGAATCGACGAAGCGGCAGAACCTAGCCGTCAGCAACGGCAGCGGCGGCGCTGGACTCCGGTACATCCCGGTCGAGCATGCTGGCAACCGCACGCTGTCTTCGGAAGAGGTCCAACGCGTTGACCACATATTCCGAGCTCTAGTCGGTCTGCCATGGACCGATCGCGACAGCAACCAGCGGCCACTGGCCGTTGAAGATGTCCTCGTAGTGGCACCCTACAACGCGCAAGTCCGCCGGCTAATCGAGACCCTTCCCGCCGGCGCCCGGGTCGGCACTGTCGACAAGTTCCAGGGCCAGGAGGCGCCTGTCGTGATCTACTCGATGGCGACATCCTCCGTCGACGACGCACCCCGCGGGATGGACTTCCTCTTTAGCCTCAACCGGCTCAACGTCGCGGCTTCGCGAGCCCAGGGCTTGGTCATCCTAGTCGCTAGCCCGGAGCTGCTTAAGGCCCGTTGCCGGACGCCCGATCAGATGCGCCTAGCCAGCGCACTGTGCCGGCTCGTTGAGATCGCTCACCGAAGTAATTAGCCCGATGCCAGCGCCTTTTCGACCTGGTCAAACAGCAGGTAGAACTAAAGCCGACGGAGCCCGGCCCACTTTGGCCTGGCGTAACCTGATTGGCGCTCATGGTCGTCCTTACAGGTTCATTGCTATCAATCGAGGAGCTTGCCGCCGTCGCCCGCAAGGGCACCAAGGTGCAACTCGATCCAGGTACTGCCCAGCGGATGGCGCGATCCCGGGGCGTAGTCCAGGGCGCTTTGACGACTGATGTGCCTGTTTACGGACTGACCACCGGCGTTGCATCGCTCAAGCGCGTTGCGGTCGAAAAGCCCGTCGTGAGCCGGTTCAATCAGGCGCTTGTCCGAGAGCACCGCATCGCCCAAGGCCCTACCGCTCCTCCTGATGTCGCGCGAGCGGCGATGCTGCTACTGGCGAATCAGTTCGCCAGCGGCGTAGCCGGGGTTCGTCCGCTACTCGCCGAACGGCTAGTGGCCTGTCTCAACGACGGCACTATCCCGGCTATCCGACTTCTTGGCTCGGTCGGAATGAGCGACCTCGGACCGAATGCCGACCTGTCGGCCGCGCTCTTCGATCGAGTCGACCTAGAAGCAGGGGAGGGGCTCGCCCTACTCAACCACAGCGCGGTCAGCACCGGCTTGTCGGCGCTGGCTGTGGTTGACCTGGGGCATCTGCTGGACGTCGCCGACGCCGTCGCGGCGCTCAGCCTGGAGGGTTTCGGCGCAAACTTGACAATCCTGCACCCCGCGGTCGCGAAGACCCGTCCCTATCCCGGGCTTGCGCAGGCAATCGAGCGGCTGCGGTCATTGCTCGACGGCAGCTATCTCTGGCAAGCGGGGGCAGCTCGAAACCTGCAGGACCCGCTCACCTTTCGCGGGATCCCGCAAGTGCATGGCGCGCTTCGCGATGCGCTCACCTACGCACGGGCGCAGCTTGCGGTGGAGCTGAATGCCTCGCAGGGAAACCCGCTAGTCGTTGCTGACGAAGACCGCATTATCTCGGCGGCCAACTTCGACATACTGCCGCTGGCGTCCGCAGTCGATTTTCTTCGGATCGCGCTATCACCAGTCCTGACGTCATCCGCGGAGCGCACCACCAAACTGCTCGAGTCGGCCTGGTCGGGCATGGAGTCGGGGTTGTCGTCGGCGAAGACCCCGGAGCCCGGACTTGGTGAACTCGATGTTGCTGCGGCAGCACTCGCTGCGGAAGCCCGCCTCCTGGCGCAGCCCGTGTCCGTCGAAGTCTCGACTACCTCGATCGCCGACGGGATCGAGGACCGGATGACGCTGGCGCCGCTCGCCGCCCGTCGCCTTCGCGAGATGGTCTCACTCGGCGAGCGGGTTGTGGCCATCGAGCTGCTTGTCGCCGCCCAGGCTGCGGAACTTCGCGGCAGAGCACCACTCGGTCAGGGCACCAGTCGCCTGGTTCAGCGTCTGCGCAAACGCGTTTCGCTTTTTCGCTCGGCTGAGGATTTTCCCGTGGACCTCGAGCCGGTGGTCGACCTGGTCCGCGACCTTCAGCTGACCTTCAGGTCGGACGCAACACCAGGCAAACTCTCGACCCGGGTGCAATACCGCTCGTAGTGCGCCCGGTAGCCGAGCAGCCAGGCAATTGGGGCCAGCGCCATGAGTCCGAGCCGGCTCAGCCGGCTCTGGCCAAGTGGGCGGCTCTCGTTGGCGTACGCCACGGTGAGTACCGCGCGCTGAAGAAGGTTTCCCATCCCATGGGGATAGCTCATGCCGTCGCGCGCCAGCCCGAAGGTAGTCTCGAAGAACTCCTGCTTGAGAAGCCCTGGCCGGAATTCGACGATCAACTGCGCTTCGACGTCGCCACCGTTCCACAGACGGTGAGGGGTCCTCGGCGGAACCGTTAACTGCTCACCAGGGCCAAGCTCGATGTCCTGGCCGGCCACGCGAAAAGAGGCGCGGCCCGAGACGACCAGGAAGTGTGATGTCTGGATCGGATGGACGTGTGCCATGCCAACCGTGCCGCCCGGCGCCATCCAGGACTCGTACCGGACGAGTTCGCCGTTGGTTTCTGGGGCCGTTTTCAGGAACCTGATCCGCTCCCCAAAGAGCGGGTTTGCAATGACGCGGCCTTCGATTTTGGCGTGTCCTCC
>DASTJZ010000033.1:0-7633 GCA_035716185.1 Candidatus Dormiibacterota bacterium | reverse complement strand
TTGGACCGGACCACCCGCCACCAGGGCAGCCCGTGGTTGGTAGCGAGGACGTTGCCAACTGCCCTGGCCGCTCGCGGGTAGCCGGCTCGGCGTGCCACCTCTCCGTAGCTGACGACCTCTCCCCTACCCAGGTCTCGAACGACGATCTTGACCGCCTCGACGAACGTCGGTTTCAGCTTCGCCTGCTCCGGCCCTACTGAGCCAGCGATCCACCCTGGTCTGGCTCGCGTGGCGCGGCACGGTCTTCGAGCCGACCGGTCATTTCGATCGAGCAGTCATAGGACGATAGTCGTTCCACCAGGCGCTGCGCCTTCCCCTGGAGCACCTCGACGGCCGAGGCGGAGTCGTCGGCAGCGGCTTCCGCGGTGATCACGCGCCGTCCGCCCTCGTCTCTGATGGCGCACTCGGCCCCACAGACGTCATCGACCGTTTCCCGAAGAACCTGATGGGGCGGCGTCACGTGGCAGACCAGCACGACGTCCATGCTCCAGCGGGCCGGTTCGTGGTGGGACACGTCTTGAGATTCGTCCAATTGTTCGGACATTTCTGATTAGACGATAGATCAACCAGGCGACAGTCCGGCGCTAGAAGCCAGCTCATCCTGCACGATGACCGGACGGTCCCACGGCCGGCCGGGCAGAATCAGAACAGAACCGCTGGCGATCGCGACCGCCTTTCCCTGGGCATTAACGATCTCGCAGGTCACCACCGTTATCGTGCGACCCCGATGGACGAGCCGAGCGCTGGCAACCAGTTCGCCATCGCTCGGAAACACAGGTCGCAGATAGTTGACCTTCAAATCCAGGGGCGAGAAGGCGGTGGCCGGTGGAATGATCGTCGCGGTCGCCAGCGTGATCGCCGCATCCGCGAGCAACGCGAGCGCCCCGCCGTAGATCACGCCGAGCGCGTTCAGCAGCCATCCCGAGGCTGGCATGGCAATCGTCATCTCGCCGTCGGCCAGCCGGATGCCACGAATTCCCATGAGGCGAAAGACGGGCGGCGAGAACTGGCCGTCGACGAACCGGCGCATCAGATCGATCCCGGGCGTCGTGTCCCAGACCTCTTGCCCGTAGACGTCGCCCTGCGCTGGTGTCAGATAGGGAGCCGGATCAACTGCCAGGGGCGTCACAGCGGACTCCTGCTGCGTTAGCGCCTGCGCGACCGCGGCGGGGATCGGCGTCAGAATGCAGCGCGAGGTGGCGTGCGCGAGCAGACGTCCGCGGCCATCTTCGATCGACGCTTCTGACAGGCCGGTGGACCGGGTTTCATGGATCAGGTGGCCGCGCGCGATTAAGGTTTCGCTCCTGATGCCGGCTGGCCGCAGGAAATTGATGGAGAGCTCCGATGTGGAAAGTCCCGTCGCCGGTGGCGCGCTCGTGAAGATGGCGCAGCCGAGCGGCGCATCGGCGACGAAGGCCAGCGTGCCGGCCAGGAAGACGCCCGCACCCGACTGCCACCAGGGGCTGGCGGGCATCGCAAACGTGGCCTTGCCCAGGCCGACGTCCGTGACGCGCAGACCGGTCAAGGTGCTGATCGGAGGTTCCGGGAGGCGGCGATCGCGCGCCGCACGCATCTGCTCCAGGCCGGTCAGGCGCAGCGCCTCCTTACCCCAATGAACCCCCGGCGGCGGATGGCGGAGGATGACCGGGACAATCTCGGTCGCGCTTTCGGTCATGCGGCCACGGTAACAGGTCTCGTGTTCATCCCCCTCGGTCGATCGCGATGCGGGCCGGCAGAGAGCCGGCCCGCACGCTTAACGTTGCTTGCTTAGCGCGGCGCGGTCTTCAGGAGGCCGAAGGTCGCACCCTGCGGGTCGCGGAGGATGGCAAAGCGTCCGCCTGGAAACTCCATCGGCGGCACGACTTCCTGCGCGCCGGCGCCCGTCGCCTTCTTGAACGTCTTGTCGACGTCATCGACACTGAAATACACGAGCCAGTAGCTGGGGACTTCTTTGGGAACCATGGGCTGCATCTCCTGCCCACCGGCGATGCTCTCGCCTCCCAGCAGGAACTCGTTGTACGGTGGCCCATCAGGGCCGGTCGGACTGGTCCTCACGCTCCAGCCAAACAGCTTCTTGTAGAACGGGAGCGCCCTGTCGACGCCACGGGCGTTGAGTTCGGCCCAGCCGAAGGTGTTCGCCTCGTTGACCGGGAAGACGCCCGACATCTCGCCCGGCTGCCAGGCCGAGATCACCGCGCCAGATGGATCCTGGAACGCGGCCATTCGGCCCTGGGTGCCAACGTCGAACGGTTCCGCCACGACCTTGCCACCAGCAGCCTGCACTTGCTTGGCCAGGTTGTCGATGTTGTCCGTGCCGATATAGATCGACCACGCGGTGGGCGCGTCGGCTGACATCTTCGGACCGATGCCGGCGACCTGCTGGTCGCCAACCTTGGCCATCCCGTACCCGCCGTATTGCGGATCGGGATTCACGTCGACTTTCCAACCGAACACCGCCGAGTAGAACTTCCTCGACGCTTCCGCGTCAGGGCTCGACAGGTCGGTCCATACCGGTCTGTTCGCGATCGCGGTCTTTGTTTCTGCCAATTCCCGCCTCCTTCAATCAGAGTTCGCCCGAGCTCATCGTTAGCCCCCAGGCATCCGTGAGCAGCCTCTATTTTCCCACTTTGGCTGCGGCTCGCCGGCCTGAGATCGACCGATGAACTTCGGGACCGGATTCGGTCTATTGACCAGATGGTCTTCCGTACGATCACGCTGGACTGTGCCTGCTGGACGCACATCAATGCCGGGACGGTCGATGGGATCGCCCGGCTTCACCTTGCCACCCGGCGAAGCGGGATCCGCTTACGGCTGGAGAACGCGAGCTACTGGCTGGTCGACCTGATCGACTTCTGCGGTCTGGGAGAGGTCTTAAGGATCCAGCCGGGGCGGCAGGTTGAAAAGTGGGAACAGCCTGGCCGTATCGAGGAAGAAGGTGATGTCGGCGATTCTGCCCTCCGACAACTGGATCACCTGTAGCGCCCAGGGCTCGTGGCCTCCGTCCGGGCTTGGCTTGTACTGCCCGTAAGTCGGCATCCCGTTTGCGCTGACGGTCGGGATGACTCGCGATCCCTTGCAGCCGATTCCGGGACCAAACCACCAGGCGAAGATGTTGTCGCGGCCGCTGAGCCACATGTCGTACGGCGGCATCGATTGGGTGGCGTCCTCGCGGATCAGCGAGGTCAGCGCCGAGATGTCGTAGCGCTCGAAGGCGGCCACGTACCGATCGAGCATCGCCCGATCGGCCTCGCTCAGGGACGGTAGGGGATCGGCGGTGCTGACGTTGCTGGCGGCCAGTGTTGCCCGGGCGCGCTGCAGGGCGCTGTTCACCGACGCCACCGACGTATCCAGTAGCTCGGCTACCTCGGTGGCCTCCCAGCGCAGCACCTCGCGCAGGATCAGGGCCGCTCGCTGACGGGGTGGCAGATGTTGCAATGCGGCCACGAACGCCAGCCGGATGGACTCACGCTCGACAGCCAGCTCGGCAGGATCTCGCTCGGGGGTAACCATTGGCATCGGAACGGGCTCCAGCCAGGTGGCCTCCGATCGTGTATGGAGGTTTGACGCGACTGGCTCCTGGGCCGGCCCCAGATCCATCGGCCGGATCCGCCGCTCCTTGCTGTTCAGCATGTCGATGCACACGTTTGTCGTGATCCGATACAGCCATGACCGCAAGGCCGCCCTTCCCTCGAAGCGGTCACGGCTTCGCCAGGCGCGGACGAATGCATCTTGAACCGCGTCCTCAGCGTCGAATGGCGAGCCAAGCATGCGGTAGGCGTAGGCGGTCAGCTCGGAGCGGTACTGCTCGAGTTCGCCGAATTCGTGCGAGATGGTAAGCGTGGATGCCTGCACCGAAGGGATTCTAACCGCGACAGCGCTGATGGGCTTCCTTTATATATGTGGTGTGGACCTGGGCCTGCTGCTGATCCGTGTGGTTGTCGGCCTGCTCCTGGTCGGTCACGGCACGCAGAAGCTCTTCGGCTGGTTTGGTGGCTCCGGCATCGAGAAGTGGGCGGCCGGAATCACGTCGCGCGGCTTCGTCCTGCCGGTTCTCTGGGCCTGGGCCGGCGCGCTGGGCGAAACCGTCGGCGGCGTCCTGCTATTCGTTGGGTTCCTCAGTCCCCTCGGCTCGCTGGGAATCGCTGGCTCGATGCTCGTCGCCATGGTGACCGTCCACTGGAGCAAGGGGATTTGGAATTCCAAAGGCGGCATCGAGTTTCCGCTGACCAACATGGTCGCCGCCCTCGCGCTCGCGCTCACCGGGCCGGGCGTCTACTCACTCGACCATCTCTTTGGGATTTCCCTGCCGACCTGGTTCGGCTGGTTGGCCGCCGTGGTCGTCCTCGGTGGTGCCACGATTGGCTTGCTTACGCGCACGCCGTCGGCGGCGCCCAGCCCGCAACCCGCCACTACCGCACGATAGCGGTCGGGGCGGTGCGGCTCTTGAGGATGGCCTTGATGGCCTGACTCGAAGCCTCGTCCGGAGATTCGGAGATGACCGTTGCGGAGCGATCGAACCCCGCCAGGGCCTCCGCCAACGGTTCGGCGCGAAGCGTGCCCTCGCCGTACGACAGATGCGCTTTCTCGTTGCGATTCGCGAAGCTGATATCCGAGAAATGGATGTGGAAGGGCACCCCAGGGCCGAGCGCCGTATCAGCTTTCCCCAACGCGTCGCTGAACCGTTCAACCGAGATAAAGGCGCCATCGCTGGTCGCATGCATGTGGGCAAAATCGATGACGGGTCGCACCCAGTCGAAGCGACTGCTGATCTCGACCACGTCGTCGAGACTGCCCAGTTCCTGGACCCGGCCCATGACTTCGATGCCAAAATCAACCACCCGGTCCTTTTTCGTCAGGCGCTCGCGGAGCTCGCCCAGCTGCATGACGACCGCGGTGATCGCCGCTTCGCGCGGGCGGCCGAGCAGGAAGCCGGGATGGATGACGATCGGTGCGGCGCCGCAGGCCACGGCGATGCCCGCGGTGTGGTCGAGCATCCCGACGGCCATCTGATGTTTCCGGCCGCCGTGCTCGACATGGCCAAGGAATGCGGCGAGGGGTGCGTGGATCGAGAGGACGATGCCGGCTTCACGCGCGAGTTGACCCAGGCGCGCCGCGAATTCCTTATCCATCCAGAAGCCATCGCTGAAGTCGATCTCGCACGCGTCATAGCCACGCTGGACCAGCAAATCGACAGCGGCCTCGGCGCTTTCGCGGGACGGGACCCCTCCTGGTCCGACGCGAGTGGTACTCATGCCCTTCCACCATCATCGGTCAAGTTGGATAAACGCCGACGTCGGTGGCCTTGAAGGATAACCAGACGTCTCCACCACGATCGAGGTCGAGCTCATTCAGCGCCGCTCTGGTTACCTCGGCGACGATCGGGACGTCGCCTTCGATCCGTAAGCGTACCCGGTCGCCCATGCGGTCGACCCCGGCAACCCGGCCTGGCCAGACATTTCTCGGGCTACCCTCCGGCCTGCGCCGGTACACAGCGACCGCCCGGGGATGGATGGTGGCGAACACATCGCCCGACTCGGCCTCCACCGCCGCCACGATCGCGCCGCCCGGCGTTCGGATCGACCCGTGATCGGCCCGTCCCCTAATCAGGTTGACGCCGACCAGATCGGCGACGTACTGCGACCGCGGGCGCTCCGTGATCTCCGCCGGCGTGCCGGACTGTACCAGCCTCCCCTGCTCCATCACCAGCAGCCGGTCGGCGAGCGCTGCGGCTTCGAGTGGGTCATGCG
Source organism: Candidatus Dormiibacterota bacterium (assembly GCA_035716185.1). GTDB lineage: Bacteria > Chloroflexota > Dormibacteria > CF-121 > CF-121 > CF-13. The sequence continues at coordinate 1,886 of DASTJZ010000033.1, read as the reverse complement.
TCACGAGCAGTCGAAGTCCGGGGAACGATGCGAGGTGCTGCTTCAGATCGCGGCGAACTTCTGCGCGGCTACTGACGTCCAGGGCTGAGAGCGGCTCATCGAGGAGAAGGAGGCGGGGACCTGGCGCCAGCGCCCGGGCCAGCGCGACACGTTGGCGCTGGCCCCCCGACAACGCGCTTGGCCTCGACGCGGCATAGGTTGCGAGCCCCATGCGCTCGAGCCATCGATCGGCTTGCTCGGTCGCTGTTCGCCGTCCCACTCGCCGCGAGCGCAGTCCAAAGGCCACATTCTCCTCGACGCTGAGATGTGGAAAGAGCAGGTAGTCCTGGAAGACGACCCCGACCGACCGCTTTTCCGTCGGCACGTAGGTGCGGGTTGTGGTGTCCTCGAGCAGCTGGCCATCGAGGCGGACGTGGCCGTCGCGCAGCGGGACGAGCCCAACGATCGCCCCAAGCAATGTCGTCTTGCCCGCCCCGTTCGGCCCGAGGACCGCGACGACCTCGCCTTCCGACAGCGTGATTTGGATATCGAGCTCCAGCGTGCCGAGCGCGAGGTGCACCGCGGCTTCGAGGCTCACACCGAGCCGAGCCAGCGATGCCGGAGGCCCACCAGCACCAGCAACGAAACGAGCAGGAGTACCAGGCTGAGGATGAAGGACGCGTTCTGGTTCGTCTCGAGCAACTGGTAGACCGCCAGCGGCATCGTCTGCGTGACGCCAGGAAAGTTCCCGGCGAAGGTGATCGTCGCGCCGAACTCTCCGAGTGCGCGCGCCCAGCAGAGGACCGCCCCGGCGAAAAGCGACGGCGCGATCAAGGGTAGGGTCACGCGGGTGAAGACCCGCCAGCGGCTCGCGCCCAGGGTTCGGGCCGCCTCTTCATACCGCCGATCCATCGACCGCAGGCCAGCTTCCACCGTGAGGATGAGAAACGGCATGGCCACGAAGGTCTCTGCCATCACGACGCCGGCCGTTGTGAAGGGCAGCGTGATCCCGAACGTGCTATCGAGCCACGATCCGAAGATGCCTCGCCGGCCGAACGCGAGTAGCAGCGCGATCCCGCCCACGACGGGAGGCAGCACCATCGGCAGGGTCGTCAACGCCCGCAACAGGGACCGTCCCGGGAACTCGAGGCGCGCGTAGATCCAGGCCATCGGCACACCGAGAACTACGGCAATGCCGGTGGCCGAGAGCGAGGCGATCAGGGACAACTTGAGCGCATCGATCGTCTCGGGTGCGCTGATCGATCTGGCTGCCTCGCTCCACGGAGCCCGAAGCAGCAGGCCGAGCAGGGGCAGGATGAAGAAGGCCGCGCCAATCGCTGCCAGTACCACGACCGCCGGCGGAACGCTCTGGCGCCTCATCGGCGTTCAGGCAGGGAGGAAGCCGAACGACTCCAGCTTCGATTGACCGCTTCCTGAGCGAACAAAGTCGATGAACGCCCTGGCGGCGGCCGAATTCGTCGATGCCTTGACCTCGACGAGCGGATATGTGGCGACGACGTTGGCAGCGTCCGGGATCGGAATGCCCTGCACGCTGCCACCTGCCGCCTCGACATCCGTGGTGTAGACGATGCCGGCATCCGCTTCACCGAGCTCGATCTTGCTGACCACCGACTTCACGTCGGCTTCCTGGCTCCTGGGAGTCAGGGTCACGCCCGCCTTGGCCAGTGCCTGCAGCGAGTACTTTCCGGCGGGCACGGTCGGGGCCTCCGTGATGTAGATCACCCCCGACTTCCCGAGGTCGGCCAGACGCGTGATGCCCTTCGGGTTGCCGGCCGCCACCACGATTTCCAGTTTGTTGTGGGCCAACACCTGGGGCGTGCCGCTGGTAAAGCCATCGGCCTTCAGCTTGTCCATGTTCGTTGTGTCGGCCGAGGCGAAGACATCAG
>DASTJZ010000032.1:0-11388 GCA_035716185.1 Candidatus Dormiibacterota bacterium | reverse complement strand
AGCCGGTGCGCCAGAGCATCGTCGATCGACTCTCGGTCATCCTGGCCGCGTTCGCGGCCGCGTTGTGGGCGTCTGACATTTGGTTCCGGAGCCATCTGGTTCCCCCAATCGGGCATTTGACCGCGTCGCAGATTGTCGTCGTCGAAGACGGCCTGATCACCCTCGTCCTCCTCGTTTTCTTCGCGCGCCGGGCGTGGCGCGAGACCCAGAGGCTCTCCTGGCGCGGCTGGCTCGCCGTGATCCTGATCGGGGTGGGGCCACAGGCCGTGGCGACCCTCCTGTTCACGCAATCGTTCAAGCTGGCCGCCCAGCATCAGCTCTTTGCGGAGACCTACGTCCTCCAGCAGACTCAACCATTGATCGCGATTGCCCTGGCCTGGATCATCCTGGGCGAGCGCCGACGGCTGTGGTTCTGGCCGGTTGCCGTGGTCGCGATCGCAGCCGTTTATCTCGTCTTGTTCGCCAGCGATCCTCGGGCGCCACTCAACGCCCTGCAACATGGCGAGGTCGAGGTTGGGCTGTATGCCCTGGGCGCTGCGGCGCTGTGGGCGAGTGGAACGGTGTTGGGCCGTTTTGTCCTGGGAACCCTGTCCTTCCAGACAACCACGACCCTGCGGTTCACCATTGCCCTGCCGGTTCTCATCGCCGTCGTGCTCGTCCAGTTGGGCGTGGCCGGATTTGGCCAGTACCGCGCGGACGACGTGATTCCATTCCTTGGGATCGCGCTCATCCCGGGTCTGCTGGCACTGCTCCTCTATTACCGCGCGCTGGCCAGCACCCCGGCAACCCTGGCGACGATTGCCGAGATGGCGTATCCAGTGGCGGCGACCATCATTGCGACGGCACCGGCGCTGGTCGTCTTCGGGCAGACGATTTTCTTTGGCCAGCGCCTTTATCCGGCCCGGGCCATCGGCACCTTGCTGCTGATTGCCGTCATCGCTTTGCTGAACTGGACGAAGGAGCGAACCCCACCGGTCGTCGTCCAGGAGGTCGCCGCATAAGCGACCGGGGACTGAGCTAGGGAGCGATCTCGATGGGGACGCGCTGGACATCGTGGATATCGGTGCCTGGGCTCAGGTTGCTCCACAGCAAGGTATAGCGTCCAGTCGGCGCGCTCGACGGGACGTCCAGGACCATCGCGAACGTCACGGTTGTACCCGGCGACATGGAGCCGACCGGCCGACAGTTCAGGACATAGAGGTGTTTGCCGAGCGGTGGCCCGGCTGCCCCATCACCGGCATAGAGGTCCTCCTGGTAAACGGGACAGGAGTCGAACGTCGCGGCCGTTTTCGTGATGTTCGTGAGGGAGATCGTGTAGTGCAGGTCGCTTCCGGCTCGGACTGAGGCCGGCGCCACGAGGTGATACGCGAACGGATGGGCCACTGGTGTCGGCTCCACCGCGGCTTCGACGGCCTGGAACGCCCCCACGGCAATCGCCCCACGGCAGGGCGCGACCGTGATTTGAAGCATGGCGGCCTGTGCGGTGGAGACGGTCAGCATCTCTCCGCCTCGAGGAAGACCGACGCGGATGGTTGCCGCCGCCGGTGCGGGGCAATCACCACCACCGGTCGTGATGTCAATCGCGGGCCAGACAATCGACACGGATGCCTGGCGGGTGGTGCCGTGAGCGGCCAACAGCACCGGATCATCGCCATTCGAGGCCAGGTAACCCGAGTTGTGCGTTTGGATCAGGTGGCCCTGGGCGTCGATCAGCGACAGCGACGGAACGCCCTGCAGGTAGCAGGCGACATCACCGCGATTCATGAAGCTGACCGACGCGACCAACTGGCCGCCGCCAAGCCCCTGCCCGCCGTCGAACTGCGCGGATAGGTTCTGTGCCATGCAGGTTGGTGTCCCAACCGGGATGGTGGGCCTCGGTGTTGGCGTCGCCGCCGACGGGGTGGCGGCGATCCAGGGGATGACGTTGGCCTCCGTCGCAGCGGGCGCGCGCACGGAGCCGCAGGACACGCAAAGTACGGCGCTGATGACCACGAGCAACCGAAGCCACATGCCCATGCAACGCCGAACCGGCGCCCGGGTTACAGGGGCTGACGCCCCTGGCGGAGCTCGATAGCCTTGGTGGAATGGTAGCCGGCTTCAGCATTGATCCGGACCAGGGATTGAGCGACGTCGATGAGGCAAGACTCGTGCGGCTGGCTGCCGAACTCGGCTACGACTCGGCCTGGACGCCATCAGGTGCCGACGCCGCTGCCTTCGAGCGCTGCCTGCGCTGGCACAAGGCCAGCGGACTGCCGGTTGGCATCTCCGCCGTTCCGGCGTCGGGCGAGTCGGCATCCTTCTATGCGGAGCAGGCGAAGCGGGTCTGGGACGAGAGCGGCGGGCGGTTCACCCTGGTCGTCGGCAGCGGCCAGGCCGAGCATCCTGTACGGCTGATGCGCGCCTACCTCCCGGACATCCGGTCGCGGCTGCCCGAGGGCCTCCCGCTCTATCTCGCGGCGCTGGGTCCGCTGATGCTGCGCGTTGCCGCTGAGCTCGCTGACGGCGTCGCGCTGAACTGGTGCACCGCCGAGCAGGTTGCCTGGTCGCGACGGCAACTGAGCGACGCCGCCCGAGCAGCCGGACGGCCAGTGCCGCGTGTCATCGAGTACATCCGGACGGCCGTCGATCCGAATCCCGAGCTCGCCCAACAGGCCGTTGCCAAAGCGGCGTTGCGATACGCGCGCATCCCGATGTATCGCGCCCATTTCGAGCGGATGGGCTTTGGCGCTGAGCTGCGCCGCATCGACGAGTCGGGCGACAGTCCCCTGGATCTCGGGTTGGGGGTTGGCGCCGCGGGCACCCCTGGTCAGACGCGCCAGCAGTTCGAACGGCTCGCTGCCGGCCTGGACCTTCCGATCGTTCGCGTGCTGGTCACGAACCGCGGTGATGCGCAATCGGCCCAACGCGTCCTCGAGGAATGCCGGCCAGCTAGCTGATTGGCTCGCGATGTGACCGCAGCCTGTGGAAAACGTCGACAGGCAGTTGTCGCAAATCCGTGCGATGATGCGCGCGACTTTGAAGAAGGAGCGTCGGAACTGGATCCTTCCTGAGCCGCTTCGGGCTCAACCAGGACTGGAGCCCTTCTCCCCGGTGTTTCGCCAGATCCTGCACGGTCGGGGCGTCACCCGACAGAGCCAGTTGGCGCCCTGGCTTGAAACGGACCTCGAGCGCGCCCCCGATCCATTCCTCTTGAAAGACATGGCCGTCGCCTGTGACCTGATCGCGGAGGCGATTCATGACGGCCAACGGATCGCCGTCTATGGCGATTACGACGCCGACGGGGTAACGGCGTGTGTCACCCTGGCGCGCGGACTGCGCTCGGTCGGCGCCGATGTCATCACCTACATCCCGAACCGCTTTACCGAAGGCTACGGTCTCAACCTCGAGGCGTTGAACGAGCTGTACGCGCGCGGCGCGCGATTGGTGATCACCTGCGATTGCGGTACCAACTCGATCGACGTGGCGCGCGGCCGGCCCGCCGGCATGCGGCTGATCGTCACCGATCACCACGAAGTCGGGGCGGAGCGCCCGCCCGTCGATGCGCTGATCAACCCGAAACAGCCGGATTGCCCGTATCCCTTTGATGGGCTGGCCGCCTGCGGCGTCGCCTACAAGATGCTGGTGGCGCTGGAACAGCGGATCTTCAGCGGCAAGCTCGATCCCGCGGCGTCGCTCGACGCGGTCGCGCTGGGGACGGTCGCCGATGTCGTTCCGCTCCACGCCGAGAACCGGGCGATCGTCCGAGCCGGACTGCGCCGCCTCAGCGAGCGGCCCGGGGCAGGCTGCGCGTCGCTGCTGGCAGTGGCGGGGATCAATCCACCCGTGACGGCCGAGCACCTCGCGTTTCAACTGGGGCCGCGCATCAACGCGGCCGGGCGGATGGAAGACGCCGTGCTGGCGCTCGACCTGCTGATGTCCGACGGCCGGGACAATGCCGATCCGCTGGCGCAGCGGCTGCATGAACAGAACGCGCAGCGACAGCAGCTCACCGCGGATATCGTGCGGGAGGCGAAGGCGCAGGTGGTCGAGCTGGATAACGCGTCCGCGGTCATCGTGATGGGAGCGAGTCACTGGTCGCTCGGTGTGCTGGGGCTGGCAGCCAGCAAGCTCGTCGAGGAGTTCTACCGGCCGACCTTTGTCTTCAACACGGAGGGCGACGAGTGGCGTGGATCGGCGCGCAGCATCGACGGCTTCCACCTGGTCGATTGCCTGCAGCATTGCGCGCCGCTGCTCCATCGCTTCGGTGGGCATGCCATGGCGGCGGGTCTGACCGTGCTTCGCGATCGGTTCGACGATCTCAAGGCCTGTCTCGAGCACTACTCCGCCGAGCGGCTCAACGGCGAGGCCTTCTCGCGACCTGTCAGGATCGAGGCAACCGCCGCCCTGGCCGATTTGAAACCCAGCCTCCACCACGAAATCCAGCTGCTGGCACCATTCGGCGTCGGTAATCGTGAGCCGCTGCTGCTCAGTCGCGAGGTGGAAGTCCTGCGCGCCGAGACCTTCGGCGCCGATCGACGCCACTTACGGGTGCAGCTGCGCGATCGCACCGCCACTGCCGAAGCCATCGCCTTCGACAAGGGCGCGAGTGCAGCCCATCTGACGGGCGGGCGGCGGCTGGACGTCGTGTACTCGCTGGACTGCGATCGCTGGGATGGGCTCGATCGAGTCCGGCTGCACCTTCGCGATCTGCGCCCCGCCGCGCAGCCGGCCCTAGTGCTCAGCGCCGTTTAACGTCTTTACGCCAAACCGACTGCTGTGCTACGTTTACGCGTGGCAGGTGCATTGGGGAAGAGGCACCTTGTTGAGCAACATATAGCGAGGCAAGGATGCTGGACGAGGTCCGTACTCCAAGGCTGGTCATCGCGGGTACCGCGAGCAACGTCGGAAAAACCGTCCTGACGGCGGGCTTGATCGCGGCCTTCAAGGCTCGCGGGCTGACAGTTCAATCGTTCAAGGTCGGCCCCGATTACATCGACCCGGCCTACCTGGCGCACGTCAGCGGGCGACCATGCCGGAATCTCGATTCCTGGATGCTCGGTGAAGGGGCGCTGCGCCAGGTCCTCTCACAGGGCGCGCTGGGCTCCGACCTAGCCCTGATCGAGGGAATGCTCGGTCTCTTCGATGGACGGGGAGCCAGCGCGGACGGGAGCACGGCGGACGTGGCTCGCATCGTCAAATCGCCAGTGGTGCTCGTCATCGATGTCGGTGACACAGCGGAAAGCGCTGCCGCGATGGCCCTGGGATTCAAGAGCTACGCCGAGGCGCCCAAGATCGCCGGCGTGCTGCTGAACCGTGTCAAATCCGATAGCCACCGGCGCACGGTCGAGGATGCGATCTGGGAGATCGCCAAGCTGCCGGTGCTGGGCGCCCTCCGCGCCATACCCGAACTGGACATGCCGCAACGACAGCGTGGATTTCTGCCCATGACCGCCACCAAAGAATGGGACCGCATGATCACGGTCCTGGGCGACGCGGTCAGTCACGATGTCGATCTCGATCTGCTCCTGCGCGTCGCCAGGAAAGCCGAACTGGTCCCGCTCGTTCCCAAAAAGGTGTTCCAGGGCAAGCCCGCCGATGGTCCGGCAGTGCGCCTCGCCGTCGCGTACGACGACGCGTTCAACTTTTACTACCCGGAGAATTTCGAGCTGCTCGAGGAACACGGCGCTCGCATCATGCCCTTCAGTCCGCTGGAGGACAGCCATCTTCCGCAGGACGCCGCAGGCCTTTACCTGGGCGGCGGTTTTCCGGAGCAGCTGGTGGAACCACTCGCGAAGAACCGCGCCATGGCCGAGTCGATCGAGCGCGCGTCGCGCGCCGGTATGCCGATCTACGCGGAGTGCGGTGGCCTGATGTATCTCGCCCGCTCACTGCGGACCGAGTCGGGTGTCACGCACCAGATGGCCGGCGTCCTGCCGGTCGACGTCGAGATGGACGGTCAAATTCACCGCTTCGGATACCGGCAACTGCTCACCCTGGAGGAGAGCATCCTTTCGCCGCGCGGCCAGTTCTATCGTGGCCACGAGTTCCACTGGAGCCGGATCACCAGCCACAACGGTGACCTCAAGCCCGCCTACCAGATGCTGAACGCGGAGGGCGACGTGATTGGCTACGAGGGCTTTGTCGGACCGAACCTGCTGGCCAGCTACGTCCATCTCCACTTCGGGCAGAACCCGCTGCTCGTCGACAAGTTCGTCGAGCACTGCCGCGACTACGCGATGGTGAGGGCGCCGGCGAGCTAGCGGGCAGCACGGGGTCCGTCAAGGCTGTTTCGGCGATGCCCGTTTCGGGCATCTATGGCCAGTAAGAGATGGCAACCCCGAGTTACAAGGACTACTACCAGACCCTGGGCGTCTCGCGGACGGCGAGCGACAAGGAGATCAAGTCTGCCTATCGCAAGCTGGCCCGCCAGTACCACCCGGACGTCAACAAGGACCCGAAGGCGACTGACCGCTTCAAGCTGATCAATGAGGCCTACGAGGTGCTCAGCGATCCCAAGAAGCGGCAGAAATACGACCAGCTGGGGGCTGACTGGCAGCGGATCGAGCGCGAGCAGGAGTTCGCCCGCCAGTACCAGTCACAGACTGGCGCCGGGGCCGGCGGGGCCGGCTACGGCGACTTCAGCGACTTCTTCAACACCTTCTTCGCCGGCGAACGAGGCGGGTTTTCCAACTTCGACTTCGACGTTGGTGGCGGCCGCACCCGGACCGCGACCCGCGAACGGGGCGAAGATATCGAGCATCCCATCGAGGTCTCGCTGGAGGAGGCTGCCCGCGGCGGGCAGCGGACGATTCAGACGGAGGTGCCAGAAACCTGCCCCACCTGCGGTGGGTCGGGATTTGTGGGCGAGCGGCGCAAGGTCGGCAATCGCACCGTGATGGAGAGCGTCACCTGTTCGACGTGTGGCGGCCAGGGTGTGCGCGGGACGCGGCGCCAGATCGAGGTGAAAATCCCGGCCGGTGTCACCGACGGCTCGCGCATCCGGGTGAAGGGTGAGGGGCAGCGCAGCGCCCAGGCCGGCGACCTCTACCTGCGGGTCCACCTGCAGCCGCATCCGCGCTTTGCCGCCAAGGGGCGCGACCTCTATACCCCGTTGCCGGTGCTCGACGACCAGGCGGCGCTGGGCGACGAGGTCACCATCCAGGCGCTCACCGGCGGGCAGTTGCAGCTCAAGATTCCGGCGGGCAGCCAGGCCGGCAAGGTTTTCCGGCTCAAAGGCAAGGGACTACCGGCGTTGAAGGAAGGGGTGGCTGGTGACCTCTACGCCACGCTCGAGATCCGCTTGCCGGAACCGATCACGCCCCAACTGCGCGATCTCTACGACGGCATCCGCAAAGCGCGGACGAGCTAGGCCCTAGCGGCGAAAGAAGAGATTGAGAATCAGCGTCAGCACGACGCTGAGCAAGAGGCAGGTCACGATCGGGAAGTAGAAGTGGACATTGCCGCGGTCGATGGCGATGTCACCTGGCAGCCGGCCCAGGAACGGAATGCGCGGCAAGAAGGCGAGGGCCAGCCCCACGATCACGATGAAGCCACCGAGGATGATGAGCAGCCTGCCCAGGTCGGACATATCTCGATCGTACGCGCGCAATTTGAAGGCGCGTTCTCAGGTTGGACGCGAGCTCGTGGCAGCCTGAACCGGAGAAGCTAGAACCCGATCCAGCCGATCGCTTGCTCGATCTGCGCCTGCTGCAGTCCCGCGATGGGAACACCATCGATCACGGTCAGCGGGACATCCTCGACGTCGATATCAAACTTCCGCAGGTCCTTGCCGTCGAGCTTGCCATCGGCACAGACGTGCTCCTGAAAATCGACGCCGCGGTCGGCCAGGATTTCCTTGATCCGGCGGCTGCTCTCGCAGTCGGGCCGGGTGTAGACGATGACTTCCATTCGCCCTTTTGCCTCCGCTCTGCCGGCCACTCGCCCCGCCTGGCAGATAACTTGATACCGCGCCTGTCAAAAGGCTATATCAAGGCTATCAAGTGACGTGGTATTTGTCCAATTCGTTTCGCCGATACAAGCGATCGATAAACTTGATATCAGGCGGGTCCCGTGGTGTTTGACACGGCGCGTGGGGGCCCCTACACTTACCGGGACCTTCGTCCTTTAACCCGGTCCAGCGAGACCGAAAGGAGCGTCGAATGCGCGATACCGTCACCGCACCCGCGCGGGTGCAGTTACCCCTCCGGCACCTCATCGGCCCGCAGGATCTCGACCGCCCCCTGACCGAAGAGCTACTCCAGCGTGCCCTGGCCTTCGAGACCGGCGCGATCGAGCCCGTCCGGCTCGACGGCATGCTGCTGGCAGCGATCTTTTACGAGCCCAGCACCCGGACGCGGTTCTCATTCGAGGCGGCGATGCACCGGCTCGGCGGCCAGGTGCTGAGCGCGGAAAGCGCGGCCAACGCGTCCTCGGCGGCCAAGGGCGAGTCGCTCGAAGATGCGATCCGCATCATCAGCGGCTACGCCGATGCCATCGTGCTCCGGCATCCTGAGATCGGCGCGGCGGACCGGGCGGCAATGGTCGCGACCGTGCCGGTGATCAACGCCGGCGACGGCGCCGGTCACCATCCAACCCAGGCGCTGCTCGACCTGTACACGATCAGAAAGGAACTCGGCCGCCTCGACCATCTGCGCATCGGCCTCATGGGTGACCTCCGCCACGGGCGAACGGTGCGATCGCTGGCGATGCTGCTGTCACGCTTCCCGGGCAACGAGCTGCTCCTGATCTCCCCGCCGGGGCTGCAGATGGGTGACGACGTGCGGCCATCGTTCGAGGGGATGTCGATTCGTGAGACCGGCGACCTGGGCGAGGTGGTGTCGGGTCTCGATGTCCTCTACCAGACCCGAATCCAGGCGGAACGATTCGAATCGCCCGAGGCCTACGAGCGCTATCGCGGTGTCTACGTCGTGACGACCGAGGTGATGCGCGCGCTGCCCGAGCATGCCATCCTGATGCACCCGCTGCCCCGGGTCGGGGAAATCGATCCCCAGGTCGACGCCGATCCCCGAGCGGCCTACTTCCGGCAGGCCCGGAACGGCCTGTGGGTGCGGATGGCCGTGCTCGCCTGGGTGAGGGGACGCTGATGTTGCACAGTCCACCGGCCAAGGCCGTGATTCTCGACGCCGACGGCGTGCGCCGGGCCTGGCGACGGATTGCCCACGAGGTCATCGAGCGGCAGCGAGACCTGGCGCGGTTGAGCTTGCTGGGAATTGTCACGCGCGGTGTGCCCCTGGCGGAGCGTTTGGCGGCGACGCTCGAGGAACTGGAAGGCGTTCGTCTCCCGGTGCAGGCGCTCGACATCCGCGCCTACCGCGATGATCTGCCGCGAACGGCGGGCGCCCCTCTACCGACTCTTCCGACGGCGGTCGTCGATGGGCGACCGGTGTTACTCGCTGACGACGTGCTCTTCAACGGTCGGACGGTTCGCGCCGCCATCGAGGCCGTCATTGCCGCCGGCCGGCCAACGCAGATCCAGCTGGCCGTCCTGGTCGATCGCGGTCATCGCGAGATCCCCATCCGCCCGGACTACATCGGAAAGAACGTGCCCACGTCCCGGCAGGAGTGGGTCGATGTCCACCTGACGGAGATCGACGGAGAAGACGCGGTGCGGATCGTGGAACGGACGGACCGCTGATGCGGCTGCACTACGTCCGGGTGTTGAGCCGCGAGGGTCTTAGCGAGCCGCGTCTGGTTGAGCTGCCGATCGCGGACGACGAGGATCGCGATGCCAGCGGGCTCATCCTTTCGCCCGGCTGGATGGACCTGCATGCGCATCTTCGAGACCCCGGGTTTCCCGAGAAGGAGACGCTCATCACCGGCACGGCCAGCGCGGCATTCGGCGGCTTCACGCATGTCGTGGCGATGGCCAACACCGACCCGGTCACCGACACTCCGCAGACGCTTCACGCGCTGGTGGCACGCGGCGAATCCCTCCCCGTGCGAGTCAGTTTTGTCGGCGCGGTCACGGAAGGCCTGGAGGGCAAGGTCCTGACCGATGCTCGAAGTCTCAAGGCTGCCGGCGCGGTCGCGCTTTCCGACGATGGTCGACATGCGATGGCCATCGCGACCTTCCGAGCCGCTCTCGAGGCTGCCGCCGCCGCGGATCTGCCGGTTCTCGTCCATGCGCAGAAGGAAACATTGGGGACCGGTCCGGAATCCGAGATCGCCGCGGTCACCGAAGCCCTCGAGGCGCTCAAAGACGTGCCAAGCGCGCGACTGCACATTCAGCATGTCAGCACCAGGCCGGCTGTCGATCTGATTCGGGCTGCCAGGGACCAGAATCTCCCGGTGACGGCGGAGGTAACGCCACATCATCTGGCTCTGACCCGGGACGACGTCGCCGCGATGGGCCCGTTCGGAAACGTGAATCCGCGGTTGCGATCCGACGACGATCGTGAAGCCCTCCGCGATGCCCTCGCCGAGGGTGTCATCGATGTGATTGCGACCGATCACGCGCCGCACGAGCTGGCGGCCAAGGCGGCCGGGGCAAACGGGTTTCATGGGTTCGAGACGGCGCTGCCAATCGTGATGGGTCTCGGGTTGGACCCTCGAGTCCTGTATCGGGCCACTGTCGAGGGGCCCAGGGTCATCATGGGCGCGGAAGGAGACTCAGGAGACTGGATCTTGATCGATCCGGAGCTGGAGTGGACCGTTGATCCGTCGTCGCTCCGCAGCCGGGGGAAGAACACACCATTCGCCGGCCGCCGGCTCCGCGGCCACGTCGTGATGACGGTGTGCCGCGGACAGGTGCTGTTCGAACGGATGGTGCAGCGTGTCTGAGCCGATGGCCCTCGTCCTGGAGGACGGGTTCACGCTCTTCGGCGAGCGCGGTGGCCAGGCAACTCACTCGAACGGCGAGGTAGTGATCAACACCTGCATGACCGGGTACCAGGAGGTGCTCTCCGATCCTTCGTACGCGGGGCAGATGGTGGTGATGACGTACCCGCTGATTGGCAATTACGGCGCGGCACCGGAATTTCAAGAGTCCGCTCGCCCCTGGGCGCGGGCGCTGATCACCCGCCAGCTCAGTCCCTTCCAGGAACACTGGCGCAGCCGGGAATCACTGGTCGAATGGCTCGATCGGTTCGGGGTCCCGATCCTGACCGGTTGCGATACGCGTCGCCTGGCGCGTCATCTGCGGACGACTGGCGCGCTCCGAGCGGTGATTGGCCCACGCAGTGAACTGCAAGCGCTTCGGGAACGGGTGCAGACCGTCACCCCGCTCGAAGAACAGGACCTGGTGCGCCAGGTTTCGGAGGGCTTCATCGACGTCGCCGAGCCGTTGGATCCAGCCTTGCAGCCTGGCGGCTTCCGTCAATGGCCCGGACTTCGCGTTGTGGTCGTGGACTACGGAGTCAAGCGCAACACGCTGCGCTCCTTGCGATCGCG
>DASTJZ010000031.1:0-16836 GCA_035716185.1 Candidatus Dormiibacterota bacterium | reverse complement strand
TTCCAGCAGCACGGTGACCCCGACGCCCCGGCGTCCCGCCGTGTAGAGGCTGTCCTGGACGGCGACGTCGTCATTGGTGATGACGGCGTTGACCTTCTCGCCTTCGCCACGCGCCAGTTCAGCCGCCATCTCGAAGTTCATGATGTCGCCGGTGTAGTTCTTCACGATGTGGAGCACGCCGGCCCCACCATCGACGGCCTTGGTGGCGCGGGCCATCTGGTCCGGAGTGGGCGAGGTGAAGACCGCGCCCGGACAGGCCGCGTCGAGCATGCCGCGTCCGACGTAGCCACCGTGCATCGGCTCGTGGCCGCTGCCGCCACCCGAAACCAGGCCGACCTTGCCCTTCTTCGGCGCGTCCTTGCGGATGATCACATTGGGGTCGTACTCCACCCGGATCAGGTCTCCGTGCGCCGCCTCCATCCCGGCGAGCGCGTCCTTGACCTCACTCTCGGGCGTATTGATCAGTTTCTTGAGCCGGGTCGTTACTGCCGTTTCGGCCATCATTACCTCCTCTTACTTACCTCGGTTTGTCAGGATCACGGGCTTTCCCGTGCGTGGTGAGTCGCGTCGGAAGACAACCCTCCCGATGCCTTTCCCCATCAGGAGTCCCACCGCGACGGCCGCCAGCCTGACCCCCAACCCTAGCGGATCGAAGTGCGGCGCCGACAGGGAGATGGCGACGGCCCCGAGGGCGAGCCCACTCCCACCGATCAGCAGAATGCGGTTCACCCGCTCTTCGGGGGTGCGTACCCGTCGGGTAGGCGAGGCGACCGCGCCTCGCCCACCCTGGGCCTTGCCGAGCTGTCGCTTCAGCCGGCGTGACATCTATTCGCTTACGCTCGCTGCGACCGCGCCGTAACCGCGCGTTCCTCGGCTGTTTCGGCCGCAGCCGGACCAACCGGAACGGGCAGGTGCTGATGAACCACGAAGTCGTAGATATACGCGCCAAGGGGTCCGCCAACCAGCGGCATCAGCGTCGTGATCAAGATATTGAAGTTCGGTCCGGGAATCGCGTTGGAGCCGTAGCCGATCACGAGCATCCAGAGCCGGGGCCCGAAGTCTCGGGCCGGGTTCAAGGAGGCCATCTCGATCGGGGCGAACAGGCCGACCAGGGCGGCCACCACGATGCCGATCGCCAGCGGCGCGACGTTCGCTGCGGACGGCACCCGGTCTTCGATGATCCCCAGGACGGTGATCACCAGGATGGCGGTGATGATGATCTCGGTCCCCGCCCCAACCCACCAGGGATCGATCTGCAGCGCGGCCGCATTATGCCCGATCAACAACGGGTGGGGCCAGTTCGCGGAGTAGATCAGCCCACTCTCGATACCATTCGAGCCACCGCGGTCGATCACCGGGTTAGCCGTGTGCTCATAGTTGTAGATCAATCCGTTCCAGACGAACGAAACTCCAGCGGCCGCCAGGAATGCGCCAACGACCTGCGCGCCGATATAGCCGGGGACCCTCGACCAGGGAAACCCGCGCCGAAGGGCAAGGGCCAGCGTCACAGCCGGGTTCAGGTGGGCGCCTGAAACCGCGGCGCAGGCGTAGATGGCCAGCGTGACGGCGAATCCCCAGAAAAATCCTGCCGCCAGGAGCCCGGCCAGGAAGCCGTTCTTGCCACCCGATACGGCATACGCGACGAAACTGTCGCCGAGAAAAACCAGGACGAAGACTCCGAGGACCTCGCCCAGATACTTTTTAGTCCAGCTTTCTTCCGCTACCGCCATTCCGTCCTCCTCCTTAATAGATGTCGGCCGACGACGATTGACGGATTGCTGATCTCCCCAATCCCACCTCCTTTGGGCACGTGCCGGCAACAAAAAAGTCCTGACCTGCACACTCCGATTGGAGCGCATAGGTCAGGACTTTTCCTTTCATGTCCCGCCAGTCGCTGCAGGGATGTCATAGCACACGGTTAGGGTGCTGTCAATTGCAACTATGATTGCGCTCGACGATCAGCGAACCGGGACTGGGCTGAAGGCGTGCCAGACCTCCGGGCTCGAGCTCGACACAACGGCAGCGCCTGCGGCGAGTACCTCGCTCGCCTGCCCGACGGACGTGATGAAGCCGGTGCCCCAGATGGGGGCGGCGGTGGCCGCACGGACGGTGCTGATGACCTGCGGCACGGCCACGGCGGGTGCAACGGCAATCGCGTAGGGGACGGGGGAGACGATACTGCTGAGCCCGGTTTCGAGCCCGGTGGAGTCGATGGCGTGAATTCGCTGCACCGTTCGCAGCCGAAAGCGGCTGGCGTCTCGAAGCGCGTGCGGCTTCACCGAGATGACGCCGGAAAAACCCAGGTCGGTGGCAAGGAAGTTCAGGGCGGCGGTGTCCGGCGCCAGCCCCTCCACGCCATCGAGGTTGACGAAGATGGCGATCCCCTGCCGGGCGGCCGAGACCAATGGTCCGACCAGCGCCAGCAAACTGCCGCGCTCGAGCAAGACCTGCCGGTAGCCGAGGTCGAGCGCGTGGTTGAGCGAGGCGCCGTCCCGGACGGCGGGAAGCATGACGCCTGAAACCTCGGGCGATCTCATGACCACAATCCCGCGGTGCTGGTGCTGATGGCCAGCGCGCCGCGCTGCAAGGCCGCCTCGCGCTGGCCTGGCTCGGTGACGAATCCCCCCACGATGATCGGCAGCGCAAATCGAGCGCGGATCTGGTCGACCACCAGCGGGAAGATCACGCCCGGAAGGACTTCGACGATGTCCGGACGAGCGTGCTCGAGCGCGGTCATCGCGGACGGCAGCGCCAGGTCGTCGTAGAGGAGCAGGCGCTGGATCGCGATCACCCGTTCGGCTTTCGCCGCCGCGACCAGGCCGCTATGCGAGGTGATGATTCCGTTGACCCCGATCTCGCGGGCAAGGAAGGCGATTCCGGCGCGGTCTTTTCCCAGCCCGGCGATCAGATCGATGTGAACGAAGGCCATCTTGTGCTTGGCCTGCACGGCCCAAACCAGAGGTCCGAGGTGGAAGGCCGGAGCCCTGACGAAGAACACCGCCGGAACCTGTGAGGCGAGCGCGCGGGGAAGCTCTTCGCTGCGCCGGATGACGGCGGCCACTGGCACCTTGGCGAACATCTCCTGCAGCTTCGCGACCGAGCCATCGACGGGGCGTACGCGAGCGGGCGGCACAATCGCACGCGTGGCTATCGCCTCCACCTCCTCCGGGGGTGCCTTGAATTGTACGGGCGCCAACACTAACATCTGCTCAAGGAGAGGGCGTGGCAACCGTAACCGCGGAGCGTCAGCTCACGATCATGAACAAGGTTGGGTTGCACGCGCGCCCGGCGGCCTTGTTCGTGCAGACGGCGGCCCGCTTCAAAGACACCAGGGTCGAAGTGCTCAAGGATGGCGCGGCTCGAGATGCGAAGAGCATCCTCAGCCTGCTCACCCTGGGCGTAAGTCAGGGCACCACCATCACGGTTCGAGCCGAGGGACCGCAGGCCGAAGCAGCGATCGCGGCCCTGACCGACCTGGTGGATCGTGACTTCGACGAGTAGCCGCGCGCAAACCCGCCTCCAGGGGATCGCGGCCGCGCCAGGTCAGGTGGTTGCCCCGGCATGGCGATGGGGAGATGAGCCGATCCAGAACTCCGGGGTCGACCTCACCGGGGAGTCGGGAATTGCTCGCCTGAGGGTGGCGATCGCCGACACCAGGACGGCGCTGGCTGCAAAAGCCAGCAAGCTGGAGGCAACTGGCGCGGCTGCCGAGGCCGGGATCATGGAGGCCCAGGCCCTGATGCTGGATGATCCCGCGCTGATCGACGGAGCGACCAATCTGATCCGGCAAGGTCGACCTGCCGACGAGGCGGTGGGGGAGACGATGGCGCCCTTTGCCGAGATGTTGCGCGCCTCCGACGATCAGGTTTTCCGGGCGCGTGCTGCCGATTTGGAGGACGTCGTGCGGCAGGTACGACGAGCGCTGCACGGCGCGAGCGACGTCCCGCCACCGCCCGACCGGCCATCGATCGTGGTCGCTCGTGACCTTGCGCCCTCGCAGACCGCGGGCCTCGACCGCGCGCTGGTGGTCGGCTTTGTCACGGAGCAGGGCACCGCGACCGCGCATACGGCGATCCTCGCCCGAGCTCTCGGCCTACCCGCTGTGGTCGGCGTCGCCGGCGTCGTGGATGCGGTCGAAAACGGCACACCGCTGCTGCTCGACGGTGATGCCGGCACGCTCCTGATTGATCCGCCTGCAGACGCGGTGAGCCGCGTCAGCGGCCCGGCGAAGGCCGTCGCCGATGCGGATCCCGCCCTCACGCGCGACGGCCGTCGGGTCGAAGTCGGTTGCAACGCCGCGAATCTCAGTGATGCGCAACGCGCCGCCGCGGCCGGTGCCGACGGCATCGGGCTGTTGCGCAGCGAGTTCCTGTTTCTGAGTGGCAGCCGGCTGCCCAGTGAGGACCAGCAGGTCGGGGTCCTCGAGCAGGTGATGGTGGCGATGGGCGACCGCCCGGTGATCCTGCGTACGCTCGACGTCGGAGCCGACAAGCCGCTGCCGGCACTGCCGCAGCCGCCGGAAGGGAATCCTGCCCTGGGTGTCAGGGGATTGCGCCTCCAGCTGCTACGCCGTCAGGATCTGTTGAGAGATCAGCTGAGCGCCGCCCTGCGGGTCGCCGCCAGGCATCCGCTGCGCCTGATGTTTCCCATGGTGTCGACGGTCGACGAGGTTCGCCGGGCGAAACGGTTGCTCGACGAGGCCCGAGCCGAGCTCGAGCTGTCGACGTTGCGGATGGAGGTTGGCATCATGATCGAGGTGCCGGCGGCCGCCATCAGCGCCGACATCCTGGCGAGAGAGGTCGATTTCTTCAGCCTGGGTACCAACGACCTGACCCAATACACCTTCGCCGCCGACCGGACGAACCCGGACCTTGCGGCGCTTGCCGACAGTCTGCATCCCGCCCTCCTTCGTCTCATCCATCAGGTGGTGACCGCGGCGCACGCCCAGCGGCGCTGGGTGGGGGTCTGCGGCGAGATGGCCAGCGACCTCTGGGCCATCCCGCTGCTGGTCGGCCTGGGCATCGACGAACTGAGCGTCCATCCACCGATGGTGCCGCGGATCAAGGCCGCGGTCCGCGCCCTCGATAGCCTGAAGGCCGCCAATGCCGCAGCCGCATCCCTCGATCTCGAGGACGGCGGGGCGGTCCGCCGGCTTCTGGAACAGCGCGGCCTGCGCCCCTAAGCGAGCCGACCCGGTTCATAATTCCCCCGTTGCGTTCTGCCCGCCGGTTCGCCGGGACCGTCCTGTTCACCGTCTTGACCGGGCTCCTGTTATCGGGATGCACCAGCCCGATTGCGCAGGCTGAGCTCGCCCCAACCCTGAGCCTCAAAACCGTCGGCGGCAGCCGGATCGCGTTCCAGGATGGGCTGCCGGTGCCGAGCTTTTCCTACCAGTCCCGGCGCCGCCTGGATCTGACCGGGCGTTGGCGGGTTGACGTGATGCCGATGGACAACGACCTCTCGCTCTCGGCGCGACCGGGCGCGTTGAGGCAGATCGTCGCGGAGGCCGCCGGCCGCGAAAAGGTCCTCTACGATGACAGCCGCTGGTCCACCGTCGACGTACCCGGGTCGTACAACCCACCGCCGTCGCCCTTCGTCGACGGCGCCTGGTATCGCAAGGACTTCGATGTACCGCCCGAATGGCAGAACCAGACCATCACGCTGAAATTCGGCGCCGCCAACTACGTCGCCGACGTCTGGCTCAACGGCCATTACCTCGGCTACCACGAGGGAGGTTCCACGCCCTTTGCGTTTGACGCGACCGATGCGCTCGTCGCCGGGGATGTGAATACCATCGCCGTTCGTATCGACAACCCACCCTGGGGGACGCGCCAGGACATCGTCCCCTGGGGACTCACCGATTGGTGGAACTACGGCGGCCTGACCCAGCCGGTGTGGCTCGAGGCCACCGCCTCGGTCTACGCGGCGCGTGCCGACATCGTGCCGCATCTCGACGGCGCGGACATCGCCGTGACCCTCCATCAGCGGGCGGGCGATCCGGCGCCGGTGCAGGTGGGGCTCGACATCCTGCCGGCGGCGGTCGATCCCACCAACCTCACCAACCCCGACCCGCGCAGCCTGATTCCAGCCGGGGCGGTGCCGATCGCGTCGCAGCGCATCGATGCCGGCCAGCTGCCGGGCAACGGCACGAGCCAGGTGCATGCGAGTTTCTCGCTGGCGAATGCCGACCTCTGGTCCCCGCAATCGCCGGCGCTGTACGTCCTGCAGGTCGAGGTGTTCTGGCAGGAGCGCCGGGTCGATCAGCTCTTCGAAACCTTCGGCCTGCGCCGGGTGGCGGTCGATTCCAAGGCGCCCCGCCTGTTGCTCAACGGCAATCCGGTGGCCTACGCCGGCGTGGCGATCCACGATGAGCGGGTTTATCCCGGGGTGCATGGCCAGCCGCGTGGCGGCCCGGTGGTGACCCCCGATGACATCGCGCTACTGCTTCAGAAGGCCAACGCCACGAACGTGCAGCTGATCCGCGCCGATCACCATCCGGCCAACCCGCTGCTGCTGATGCTGGCCGATCGCTTGGGCTACGCCATCTGGGAAGAGATCCCGCTCTATCACTACACGCCAGCCACCTTCGCCATCGCCATGGACCGCGGTATCCCGCAGCAGATGTTGAGTGAGATGGATCTGCGTGACATGAACCACCCCGCGGTGTTGTTCCACGGCCTGGCCAACGAATCCACCGGCGGGTCCGAGCGCGAGCAGGCGCTGGCCACGCTGCATAAGCTCGATCGGGCCGTCGATGGCACACGGCTGACCGGCCAGGCCGCCTACGGCAACCAGCCTGCTGATGCGACCAGCCAGCCGCTCGACGTCGCCGGCTATACCTCTTATTACGGCGTCTTCTACGGGACGGATGCCGCGGCCGGAACGGCTCGCGCGCTGCAGATCGCCCACGCGACCTTCCCGCAGAAGCCGGTCATGATCATGGAATTCGGGCGCTGGTCGGACAGCCCTGCCGAGGATGGAGAGCAGCGGCGCATCCTGGCGGACACGTACCAGGCGGCGGCTCCGAGCCTCGACACCAATGCTTCAGGCTACGTCGCCGCCGTCACCTGGTGGACGCTCGACGATTACTGGACCCAGCGTCCCGGGGTGAAGATCGAACACTTCGGGCTGTTCACCCCGAATGGCGATCCCCGGCCGGCGGGCATCCAGGCGGCGGAACTCTTCGGTGGCGGGGCGGGACAGGGAGCGCGCCAGAAGATCGTGTCCAGTGCCACCGGCGCACCGCTGCATTCGGCGCTCGACCAGGGTTTCCAGTTTCTCGGTTATCTCGCCTACGCGCTGGCGGTCGCCCTGCTCATCCCCGGCATCATCCTGGCGCTGCTCCTCGTGATCCCGCGCCGCCGGCATCGAATCAGACGATCGGCACGGTCGCGGGATCTCCCGCGTGCGTCGTGATGCACCAGGTCAGCGGCCGGGTCGTTGCGCTCTCGATCCGGGCGGCCATCATCGCGGGCGCCTGGATCGGTTTTGGCCTCGGCATCGTCACCGGCGCCGTGCTCGGCGCGGCGCTGGCCTGGTTTGCCGGCGCCATCCTCAGCTGGCAGCGCGACCTGAGCCTGACGCTGGGCGTCACCGAGCAGCTGCTGCCGTTTGGCAATCAGATCCCGGTGCTGCAGCGGATCCAGACCAGCTGGTTCATCGTGGTGCCATTCGCCGGCTTGCTGGTCGGTTTGTTCGCGGCCCTGGTCGGCGGTCTCATCGGCGGCCTGGTCGCCGTTTCCTACAACCGCTCGCCCTTCGGCGTTGAAGTCGTCGTCGAGGTGCCGGACCAGGCGCCTTAACCGGCGCCCGATTCCAGACCGAACATCGATCGGCACGGTTCCAGTCCGGTAATCCGGATGTCGCTCCGACGGATTCGCTCCCACGCCTGACGCGTCAAGATCAAACGAATCTGCCGTTGGGGCCGTCCGCGGGGCGCAGCGATGTCGTCCCCGTTCTCGACATACCCGAGCGCTCTGGAGACGCCGAGCGATGCGGGATTGTCATCGAAGGCACCGCTGGTCGCGCGCTCGGCGTTGAGTCCGGCAAAGGCGAGGTGCAGGACGGCCGCTCTCATCTCCTTGCCGATGCCACGGCCTTGATACTCCATGCCCAGCCAGGAGCCGGTCGCAGCCTGGCGCGTGGCCGCGAAATTCGTGGCGAAGAGGTCCTGGACACCGACGACGGTCGGACCCTCCCTGACCACGAGGGTGAGATGCCAGTTATTCGGTTGCCAGGTGGCTCGAAGCCCCCACCAATGCTGGAGCGAGTTGCGGGGACGGAGTTCGGGCGAGGCATCGGTCCATGGGATCGAGAAGGGCATCATCCCCGGGTCGTGGACACCGCGGCCGGCGACAGCATTGAGGGCGTCGAGGTCCGAATCGGTTGGATACGTAAGGGTCAGCCGCGGGGTGTCGACCCGCAGCCCAAACAAGGGCCAGTCACGTTCCAGTGACATGTCTGACATTCTCATCAACTTCACAGGACGTGGCCAGCGATCATGCCTAATCTGAAGCTCAGCCATGAGGGGGCGCGGCCGGTCGATCGTGCATTCAGCGATCTATCCGCTCGTCCTGGCCCTGCTCCCGCTGCTGTCCAGCGCCGCCTACCCCGGCTCTGACCTGGGCGCCGACGGGGTCGCCGCCTCCTCGCCCGACCGGGGAACGGCGACGACCATTGCTCGGCTGAACCCGCCGGTGACCGCCGCCGAGGTCAGCACAAAACCCCTGCAACCCATCACCACCGTGCTCTCTCCAACCCTGGTCGACCAGCTCCGTGCCGACCTGGCCACCATTGGCGCCCCAAGCGGCGCCCAGATCGAGGTCGACCTGGAAGAACTGAGCGGGCCGCGCCGAACCAGTCTGTCGATCAACGGCAATCAGAGCTTCTATGCCGCCAGCGCGTACAAGCTTCCCCTCCTGATGGCCGAGGCCCAGGCGATTGCCACCGGACAGGCGAGCCCCTCAGACGTCCTCTGCTACGACCCGTCGGATCAGGAGGACGGCTGGTTCACCGACTATGGGATCGGGACCTGCTTCAGCCGTCAGGATCTTGCCGTGCGTGCGGGTCGCTACTCCGACAACACGGCGGCGCATATCCTGGTTCGCTACCTCGGCGGGCCGGATGCCCTCAACGCCTACGCACGATCGGCCAGCATGACCAGCTCCGCGCTGTGGGATCCCAACACGACGACGGTCACCGATCTCGCGGCGGCCTGGGTCAACGAGGTCCTCGGCCGGCTCGGCGGCGGCGGAGCTCAGCAGTGGTTGTATCCCATCCTGACGCACACTGCCTTCGAGCAAGGGATTCCCGCCGGCCTACCCGGCGGCGTCACGGTCGTCCACAAGGTCGGAGACATCTACGGCGTCGAGAACGACTCCGCCTACGTGACGAATGGCCACATTTTTTACGTGCTCACCGTTGCCGTCGAGGGACCCGACGAGGCGACCGGCTGGTTGGTGATTGCGCAAGTCTCCCAGCGGATCTGGCGGTACGAGACCGGCCGCCCCGACTACGTCGTGGCTGTTAGTGCGACTCCGGCGCCAGCGGTGTGGCCCGACCGCCGTCACTAGCGACCGGTTTCAGCTCGAACACCGACCGGCGTTGCGCGGCGCCGTCCGGATCGGTCAGGATGTCCGCGGCTCCCAGCATGCGGAGGATCAACCGACCAGGTAAGAGGCGGTTGACGTAGACCGTCAACTCCTCGCGGAAGAAGCGGGCGGCTTCGGTGGGGGAGAGCACGACGGCGTGGACGGCCTCCGGGCGTCCCTTGATCGTGATGGTGGCGTCACCCGCGGCGCGCAGGTTGCGCACCCAGTTGGTTTGTCCAAACGTGCCGATGATCCATCGGCGACCGTCCACCTCGACATAGGCGACCGGGGTGGTGCGTTCCAGACCACTCTTCCGACCTCTCACGGTCAGGAGGGCGTTTGGTCCCATCAGCCCGCGCCCGGCCAGGAAGCGCCCAACGGGGTTGAACACCGACACGAAGAAGGGGGCACGGGCGGCGTGCCCGCGGGTTTCGTTGGGATCTCCGAATGGTTGAGCGTGCATGGCCATGGTGCCGTCCTCCGTGATTATCAATCAGATGATTGACTCAGTCTACCAGCTCAATCAATCAGTTGCTGGTTCGAGATCGATCCGGGACCGACCCAGCTTTCAGCCAGCGCTCCAGCTCGCGGAATGCCTGGTCGCGGCGTGCCGTCGACATCGTGGGAAGCGCCATGATGCTGGTGAGCGTGGCGATCATGAGCGACGCGGCCTGGTCGCTGTCGAGTTCTTTCGCCAGACCTCCCTCCCGCACGGCGCGCCGCAGCAGTCCACGGAGGGTGTCGTGCCAGGCGTCGTTCGACTCGCGCAGGATGCGTGCCAGTGACGCGTCGCGCGCCGAGCGAAGCGCCAGCTCGCCCATCACGACGCGGATTGCCGGTTCCTTCTGGAGCAGCGTCCGCAGCGCCTTCAGGTGGTTCGCGAGCTGATGGTCGGGCGACCCGTGCGGCTCGAGGGTGGTGCGGAATCGTCCCATCGCGTGGGCAACCACGCCGCGGATCAGCGCTTCCTTGGTGGGAAAGTAGTAATGGAGGGTGGCGATGTTGACGCCCGTCTCGGCGGCGACCTCGCGAGTGCGCAGCCCTTCGAAACCACGTTCGGCGATCTGCCGAAAGGCCGCCTGCACCAGGGCGTGGCGGCGATCTTCGCCATGCATCCGCATCGAGCGGCCCGCAACCCGCTTCACGTGCGCTCCAGCCGACGGCGTCCACGGTCGGGATGCCAGGACTCGACCACCAACCGGTCTCCCGCCTGGTTCAGATGGGTGAGGACGACCTCGCCGATGTCGATCCGGACGCGGTTGGCGCCACGGACCTCCACCGCACGCCCGGCGACTTTGGCTTCGCCCCGCCAGGCGTCGGCATGCTCGTCGGGCGGATCCTCGGTGGGACTGTGCAGCGCCATTCGCGGATCGCGGCGCAAATCATGCAGCTTCCGCGAATCCGGCATCATGCCCAGGAACAGCTCGCCGTCGGCGAACTCCACCTCGATCCCGCTGATGCGGGGCGATCCATCCTTGCGAAGCGTGGCGAGCGTATTGTGCTTCCGGATCCCGAATCGCGCCTGCACCTCGCGAGCAAGCTCCGGTTCGGCCACGGCAAACTCTGCCCAGCTCGCCATCAACTGATGCCAAACCATCGCTGTCGAAGTGGAAAGAGGTAGCGGTCCGTGAGGAAATTCAGCATGCGGCGAGCGGCGGCGAAGTTCTCGCTCACCTCGCCCAGCACGCCGGCCATCAGCGTGCGCCGATCCGCCGACCGCTGCGCGATCCGGTAGGCGCGCCGACCGAGATGTTCCAGGAGCCAGACCCCGTCCCGACGTTCTGCACCTTCTCGATCACCCGCCTCCAGGGCTCGTTCCAGCTGGCGCCGCTCGCGATCGACGATGAGCCGCTCGGCGGCGTAATCCGGAAAGACGCCGGTCAGGAAGAGGCTGAGGTCACCCAGGCGCCGGTACACCGACGGCCGCTCGGCTTCTGGAAGCAGCTCGGCCAGTTCCACCAAGCGGAGTGGATCGAGCTCGCTAAAACGCCGCCGGCGCCAGCCTCGGTTGGTCTGCACCATGACGCTCCCGCTGGCAACGTGGGTGTACGACGCCAAGAGCTCGCTCAAGAAGAAGCGGCGGAGAGGATGCCCAGCAAAATCCCGGAGTCCGCTGACATCGAAGACCGGCACCCGCTGGCGAGGGCCAACCCACTCCTCAACGAAGGAGGCCTGCTCCAGATCGCGGCTGGCGCGATGAACCAGCACCGCAAAGAGCAGGAAGGGCGAACCCTGCAGCAGCGGGTCGCGACCCGACTGGCCAAACAGGGTACGAAAGAGTCCTGGACTGTTGAGGGCGGTCTCGATCGCTTCGGGGTCGTCGCGGGCGCCGGACGAGTCCCCTGCCGTGGTCAGCAGGTTCACGTCGGCGTCGGTCAGGTGTTCGAGGTAAAGGCGGCCAACCATCTAATGCATATGATGGAGCCGCGTCCTCGGGGACGTAGCACAATGCAGCGACCCTCCGATCACTGTCCATATCCGAAGCCGTTTGCAGCAGACTTCGACGACTGCCCGGCGTTCCAGTCGCGCCAGTTCATCCCGCTCGACACCCTCTATCAGCCGCTGGATCCGGTGCTGACCTGCCGCCACCTCGAGACCCGCGCCATGGCTCAGCGACACCGCTGGTATGCGGCGTGCGCGCTGGGTGACGCCGAAGCGCGGCGCCGCTGGGTCCGTGAGGTCGGGACCGTGCGGCTGCAGCGCATCCGCGACCTGCAACGCCAGCTCGGCGGCGTGATCGCGCCCTATACCGGGAGACTGTGGGACCTGAAGGGCCAGCAGCTCCGTGCCTATCGCGACGCCCGCGACGCGACCTCGGTGAACAACGAATTGCGAGAGCTTGCCGACAAGATGGACGCCGACTCGACCAAATTCCTCAATGAGCACCGGGATGCGTTTGCCGAGGTCGACATGCCGATCGACGCCGCCCGCCAGCTGATCCACGTCGCCATCGATCGCTTCATCGATACCCAGTTTGCCAGCGAGGTCAGCTTCGAGGTGCCGGATGACGTGCTCAAGCGATTTCCCGAGCCGGTGCAGACGTTTTTCCGCCCCGCCGTGCCGCAGGGTCAGCCCGCGGGTTAGCTCCGGCCTTCGCTCGCCTCGGCTTTGCGGGCCAGGCCCCGGAGCAGCGCCGGGAAGGTGTCGGCGATCTGCTTGCCCATCATCCCGCCGACCAGCCCGCCGAGCGGCCCACCGACGGTGACGCCCTGGCTGACGGTCGTTTTGCCCGCTGGCCCTGCCGCAACCGTGCAGTCGAAGACGAACTTCGTCAGTGGGATCACGACCGTTTCCAGCCGGAACGACCGGCCGGGCACGACCTCGGTCAGCGTCACCTGGCGCGTCCCCTGCTTGGTCTTCATCACCCCCGTCGTGCCGGTGGCGAAGGGGCCGTTCATGGTCATCGCCTGCACATCGGGGTTCCATTCCTGCCAGGTCGACGCGTCCGACCAGATTTTCCAGACGGCTGCCGGGCTGGCGCTCGTCTCCGCGGAGCGGACGTTGTCGGCCATTCCCTCCTCCTATCGCGTCAGCGGTGCCGATCGCCGTCGATTGAGCAGAAGGTATACCACGCCGGCCACCAGGAAGCCGATGAAATAGCCGAAGTCGGCGTTGCCGAACCACGAGGCCAGCGGCCCGTGGGCTTTCAGGCCAAAGACCTGGAACTGCTCGGAGATGAAGAGCAGCGAAACCGCAAGCCCGACGATCCAGGCGATCAACCCGTTCCAGTTTGCCGCCATCGCCTGGCTGAACGCCAGTGGCTCGCGGTGCCCGAAGACATAGAAGTCGAGGAGGACCACGGCCAGCCAGGGCATGATCCAGTAATCCAGGACGATCAGGAAATTCTGGTAGTTCTGCGTGAAATTCTGATAGCCGAGCAGGGCCAGAATGAAGCCGATCACCCCGCCGACGATCGTCAGCTGCCAGCGCGGCAGGCGGATGTCCAGCACCTTTGCCGACATGGTGTTGGAGTAGAGGTTGAGGACGTTGGCGGTGGTCGCTCCCAGGATGACGGCGATCACGGCGAGCACGCCGAACCCGCCCATCGCGGTCTTCAGTGAGGCGATCGGCGTGGCCGCGCCGGGGGCCAGGATGGCGACCAGCATTCCCACCACCTCGGTGAGGAACGAGGCGACGACGGCGCCGACGAAAACATAGATCGCGATATAGGAGCGCGACGTGATCTCCGGCAGGTAGCGCGAATAGTCGGAGGCGTAGGGCGACCAGCTCATGATGTAGGAGAAGGAAATCGCCAGCACAATGGCGAAAAGGGTCAGCGTGCCCAGCTTCGGCTGTGGGTGCCAGGCAGAGATCGTCGATCCATGCGTCAAGGCGATCACGGTGGCGATTGCAAACAGCACGCCGAGAATGGCCGCCATGTAGCGCTCGAATGCCTGGATCAGGTTGTGCCCATAGATGACGAGCAGAGTCTGGACGACGACCAGGATGACGGCGGCAAGCCAGAAGGGAATGCCCGTGACCAGCAGCTGGATCGCGAAGCTGCCCAGGATGGTGTTGACGGTGAACCAGCCGGCCGTGCTGAGCCAGTTGAGCGCCGCCGGTACGTATCCACCGACTCGACCAAAGGCGCGGCGACCGATAAACATCTGTGGATAGCCGGCGGCCGGCCCCATCGCGGCTGACCAGGCGAGCACCAGACCTCCCAGGATGTTGCCCAGGGCGAGGGCGAGGATCGCCGGCCCAATCGCGAGGCCGAGGGCGACGGGCACGAATCCGATGGCATAGTCGGCGATGGTGAGGTTGGCAGCCAGCCACAGCCAGAGCAGCTGCCGGCTGTAACCATGGCGCTCGGCAAAGGGAATGTGCTCGATGGAATAGGGCTCGGGCACCGTGACCCGGTCACCGTACCGAGCGGTCTCAGCCACGGCTACAGGGTAGCAAGCGGCCGGTGTGCCGTCGATTCGAGGGGCCCGCGGTTGAGCTGAACCGACCCCGCGGCGGCGGGCCGTAGGATGAGCGGGGATCTGATGGCCAGAAAAGCGCGTGGCTACCCGCTCAAGACTCCTCGTGGTCGGCCGCAACTGCTCGCCGCACAGGCCTTCGACTACGTCGAAGATGGCATCTATGTCGTGGTGGCCGTGCTACTCGTGGTGGCCGGTGTGTTCGTGCTCGGCAGTGCACTGACCACCCTGGTGAGCAACTTGAGCGCCGGTCCCACGAAGGTGGTGAGCGGCATCCTCGATAGCGGCCTCCTGCTGTTCATCATCGCCGAGCTGTTGCATACGGTTCGGGCCACGCTTCAGGAACGGACCCTGGTTGTCGAGCCCTTCCTGATCGTTGGGCTGATCGCCGGCGTGCGGCGCCTCCTGCTCCTCACCGCGCAGCTGGTTGATTCGACGACAACCGGGAAACCTGGCACGACCTTTTCGTGGGGCCAGCAGGGGATCGAGATGACCGTCCTGATCGGGCTGATCCTCGGCGTCACGGTTGCGCTCGTTCTCTATCACCGTTACCACGTACCAGCAGGCGAGGAGACGGATTAACTTGGCCACGCCAGCCGCCGGGCAGCGGACCAGTTTTCACTTCGACATGGTCCCGGATGGTCCCTTCGACCTCGAGACCGAGGCGGCGCATTTCGGCGGCTGGCCCCGCCTTGGGGACGCGATCGTCCTCGCATTTCCGGTGGAGGGATGGCGAAGTTCGGCGGCCGTCTTGATGCGCCAGGTCGACGGTGGCATCGACGGCGACGTCCATGGAGCAGCGGACGACACGGTTGCGCAACGTGCCTGGCAGCAGGCGCTGGCCACCGTCTCGCTCGACGTAGATGGCAGCGCCTTCCTCGACGTTGGACGAAAGGACCCGGTGATCGGTCGTCTGCAGCAGGAGTTCCACAACCTTCGACCGGTGCTGTTTCATTCACCGTACGAGGCCGCCTGCGCCTTCCTGATCGGCCATCGCATCACTATCCTGCAAACCCGGCGCATCCGGCAGCAGATGGCGGAGGCGGCAGGTGCCGCGATTGCCATCGAGGGCCAGACATTCCGCGCCTTTCCCGAACCCACTGCGTTACTCAAACTCGACGAATTCCCCGGCGTGTCGTCGGTGAAGATCGAGCGACTTCATGCGGCTGCCCGGGCGGCACTGGATGGCAAGCTGGATCGTGACCATCTCCGCTCGATGCCCGAGCACGACGCCCTCGAGCTGCTGCGCACGCTGCCCGGCATCGGCGAGTACTTCGCCCAGGGCATCCTGATGCGCGGCGCCGGATTGGTCGACGCCGTTACCGATGACGATTTCACCCCGCGCGCGATTCAGGTGCTCTATCGGCTCAAGGAACGACCGACCGCGGCCCAGGTACACAGACGCGCGCAGGTCTGGCGCCCGTTTCGAATGTGGGCCATCGTGCTGTTGAACGTCTGGATTCGCAGCCAGCCGGCAGACGTGAAGGGCCGGCGCCAGATCCGCACGCGGCAGAAGTGAGGGACGCCGATGCGTAGCCTGATGAACCTTGGCCTTGGTTGCAGCGGTTGCGTCACCTTGCTCGGCATTCTGCTGACTGTAACCATCATTTTTCATGTAATTGGAATTCCGCTGGTCGTGGTCGGGGTGCTCGGCCTGATCGGTTTCGGCATCGGTCGGGCGGCGTTTCGCGAACCGCCCGAATACTGATTTCTCATACCCGTTTCAGCTGATCGCAATACCGCCCCCGTACGCTGGGGTCGATGAGGATTGCTACGCGGCTCCGACTCGCGCTGTTGGCCGTGGTCGTGCCGTTGCTGGCGGCATGCGGCTCAGCAGCTGGCGCCAGTGGGACGCCACTGTCACCATCGCCATCGCCACTGGCATCGGCGCCGAACCAGGCTGGCGGCACAAATGCCTCCCGTGTTGACCATGGCGTCGTCTACTGCACCACTGGAGGGGTGGCCCTCACGATGGACATCTACCGGCCGAGCCAGTCGAGCGATGGACCTGTGCCCGCGGTCCTCTACATCCATGGCGGCGGCTGGGAGCACGGCGACGCCTCGCTGGGCGGCGTCAATTTGTTGATCGAGCAGCAGCTGACTCAGCGCGGCGTACTGGTGGCTGCGGTCAATTACCGGCTGGCGCCGCAGTATCCGTGGCCGGCGCAGATCGATGACGTCAGGTGCGCAGTCCGCTACCTGCGCGCCAATGCCAAGCGCTATGGCATCAATCCATCGCAAATCGGCGCCTGGGGCGGCAGCGCCGGTGGGCACCTGGTCAGCATGCTGGGCACCGCCGGTCCGAGCGCCGGTTTCGACGCCGG
>DASTJZ010000030.1:0-20690 GCA_035716185.1 Candidatus Dormiibacterota bacterium | reverse complement strand
CCAAAAGGCCGTCTATTCCGAAAAGACGTCCAGTGAGATTCGCGAGATGGGGCGGCGCTCGGTCGCCCTGAAGATGGACGTGACGAATCGGGACCAGGTCAAAGAGGTGGTCGACCACGTCGTTCAAGAGTTCGGCAGTCTCGACATCCTGGTTAACAACGCTGGCACTCTCGACCACATGGGGACTGTCGATAACCAGGTCGACGCGCTCTGGGACCGCGACCTGAAGGTCAACCTGACCGGGGCGTTCAATGTCTCGAAGGCTGTCTGGCCCCACATGAAGCAGCGGGCCTGGGGCCGGATCATCATGATGTCGTCGATCGCCGGTTCCTTAGGCGGCTTCGGTCAGGCGAGCTACGCGACGACGAAGGCCGGGCTGGTCGGCCTGGCGCGGACGCTCGCACTGGAAGGCGCTCGCTACAACGTCACCTGCAACGCCGTGGTGCCAGGGGTGATTGCCACAGAAGCCTTCAAGCTGGGCCGTCCCGACATGAACGAACGGATGATCAAGCGGATCGCGATGCGCCGGCCAGGTGAACCGGAAGACATCGCCAACGCGATTGCCTTCCTGGCCTCACCGGAAGCCGGCTACATCACGGGCGTCGCCCTGCCGGTTACGGGCGGCATGGATCTGTTTACCTTCTGACGTGAGCCTGCTCGACATCTCGACGAAAGATTTCGTCACCACGATTCGCCTGAATCGACCGCCGGTCAATGCGCTTGTTCCGGAGCTCGAGGAGCAGCTGGTCGAAACCCTCCAGCGCCTCAAGGACGATGAGGCCACCCGCGTCGTGGTGCTGACCAGCGCCATCGACGGGTTCTTCTCGGCCGGCGCTGACATCAAGGCCTTCGGTGAGGTAGCCATCGACCGCGAAAACCCGGCGCTGCTCGAGCGGATCGCCCAGTTGTCGCGCCGCAGCCAGGCCGCGTTCAGCGAGATCGAGCACTTCGCGAAGCCGCTGATCGGCGCGATCAATGGGCACGCGCTCGCTGGTGGTTGCGAGCTGGCGCTGGCCTGCGATTATCGATTGATGATCGACGATGGCCGATCGACCATCGGACTAACGGAGACGAGCATCGGGTTGATCCCCGGCGCCGGCGGAACCCAACGGCTCCCACGCCTGATCGGCAAGACGCGAGCGACGGAAATGATCTTCGAGGCGAAGCGCCTCAAGGCGCCGGAGGCGGCGGCCATCGGTCTCGTGAACGCCGCGTTGCCGTCGGCCGGCTTTGCCGAAGCGGTGCTCGAGCGAGCTCAGCGGCTGGCGCGCAGCGCTCCGATTGCCTTGCGATTGGCGAAAGAAGCCATCCTGGCCGGACTGGAAAAGGGCCCAGCCAAGGGCGCCGAGGTCGAGGCCGAGAATTTCGGCCGCATCTTCGTCAGTGAAGACGCCCTGGTCGGCATCATGTCCTTTGTCAGCAAACAGCAACCAGAGTTCAAAGGAAAGTAAAGAAAAGCTTCCTGCCAGTAAGCGGGGCCCCTCTCCCTGCGTTCTAAGGGGCAGGAATCTTTGACGCAGGAGGACCTGGATTTATGTTGCGATCGATCTTGATCACGGCGGCTGCCACGGCTGTGCTCGCTGTCGGGGCCGTCTCCGCATTCGCGTCGAATTCGCACGGGAAGGCCGTTAGCCATCTCGCGAGGACGACCACGCTTGAGGCTGCGGCGAGAGCCGAAGCCGTGAGCACGCTGGCGAGCTCGAAGGGCGACGTGATTGCGGATGCCGCGAAGGCTGACGCCAAAACGGATGCGGCAGCTCGCGAGGCGGAGCAGGATACCGACGAAGCGGACGAGGCGACCGACGAATCGACAGAGGCATCAGACACCGACGCGGACGCACATGGCGCCGCCGTCAGCAAGGTGGCGAAGAGCGATGCAACCGCAGCGCACCAAACGGGGGAGAAGAAGGTCAATCACGGCGGCGCGGTAAGTGCCGTCGCGCAGAAGCACTAAGCGGCTATCTCTTCCTGAGAACGGCGGCCCATCGCGGGCCGCCGTCGTTTTGTCCTGGGCTGCCGCCAATATTGACATCCGCTCGGGCCCTGACTACCATGGGCGCGCGTTGTACGGGGGGTGGGAATCGGTTAACGGAGGGTTAACGGGTGAGATTGGGCAAACGGTACCTGCTCGTGTTCGTGGCCATCGTCGTTGGAGCGCTAGCCGCTAGTCCGGCAAGCGCGGCCGGGGGGTCAACCCCACAGCCGGTTGCTTCCGGCTTCGATAATCCGCGCGGTGTCGCCTTCTACCACGGCGATCTGATGGTTGCCGAGGCCGGCACTGGGGGGAAGAACTGTACAACCAGCCCGCCGCCTGGGACCGTCGGCGCGTACTGCTTCGGAAGGACCGGCAAGATCTCAAAGGTCGACCTCCGGACCGGCATGCACGCTCCATTCGTTGACAACCTCTTCTCGGTAGCTCAGTGGGTCGGCCTTCCAGGCCCTGCCGTTTTGGGCCTGAGTGGCCTTTCATCCCGGGGCAGCAAGCTGATGTCGATCGAGGGCGAGTATCCGCAACTGTTCAGCAACTACGCGTGCGCTCCTGGCGACACTGAATGTAGTGCGGACCTTGCCGCGGCCAGGAAGGAAGCAGGCGCCCTGCTGGCCGTGTCGCACGCCGGCACCTTCCAGGTTGTGGCCAACGTGGGCATGTACGACTACGACAAGAGCGTGAATTATGCCAATCAGGAACACGATTCGAATCCTTACGGAGTGCTCGCCGCGAAAGATGGCTCCTATGTCGCCGACGCAGGCACCAACACGCTCGACTTCGTGAGCAATCACGGCGGCATTACGATCCTTTATCACTTCCCGAACAAGTACGCCGGGTTCCCAAGTGACGAGGTGCCTACCTGCGTCGCCCGGGCCGCCGACACACTCTGGGTGGCCACGCTGTCGGGAAACCTTTTCAAGGTGCAAGGCACTTCGGCCACTCAGGTTCCGGAGGCCGATCTCAAGCATGTCACTGCCTGTGCCTCCGACCGGGAGAATGTCTACTTCGTCAACATGTGGACTCCGAATGGCCCGCCGTCGCCACACACGGGAAACATTGTGAAGCTGAATGCTGAGAAAGGCAGCTCGTCGGTCATCGCCTCGGGTCTCAATTTCCCGAATATGGACACGATCGGTCCCGGCGGCAACCTCTACTTCAGCGCCGACAGCGTCTGTGCGGTCCATGGCGCCTCTCCACCCGCGCCGGTCTGCCCGCCAAGCGGCGGCTCGGTATGGAAGCTCGCGCTGTCGCATGAGGACGACGAAGATTAACCAGAAGGCCTCACGCCACTAGCCATCAGACCCCTCCCCGCCGATGCGGGGAGGGGTTCTCGCCTACGAGACGATCGGTGAAAACTGCTTGACGCGATCGCGGATCGCACGAATCACCGCCTCGACGCGCGACGAGTCAGGACCGCTGGCGCGCACGATCAGCTCCCTCGTCTCCGTCTGGGGATACGAACCGATCGAGACATCGGGGTACTCGCGCTCCAGCGCCGCCATTGCGTCGTGGAACAGGCTCTCGGGAGCAAGCCGGTAATGAAGCTCGCGGACGGTGTCGGGGCGTCCGCCAGTCAGATAGATCGCCTCGATGTCCTCGTAAACCGTGCGCAGTTCGTGCGGCACGCCGGGCAGGGCAAACAAGTATCGGCCGTCACCCAGCTCGAACGCGAGGCCGGGCGCCATCCCGGCGCCATTGCGAACCAGCCGTGCGTCGCGCGGTAACATCGCCATCCTTCGATTGCCCGCATTGAGCTCGGCGGTTCCCCGCTGCGCGGCTCGACCGAAGATGAACATCAGGTTCTGCATCTGGGCGCCAACCTCTCGCCGGTAGATCAGTGGCTGGTTGAGGGCGTGCGCCAGCGCGATGTAGGTGCGATCATCGGGCGTTGGCCCAAGCCCACCGCAGACAAAGATCCGCGATAGCTCGTTGCGCCGAAGATGTTCCTGGATGGCGCCGACGATGTCGGCGTCCACGTCGCCGACCGTCGTGATCAAGCGGACGGGAAAACCGCATTTGAAGAGCCGGCCGGCGAGCCAGTTGGAATTCGTGTCGACGGTGAAGCCGCGGATAATCTCGTTGCCCACGACGATGATGCTGGACTCGGGCACGCCGTCATAATGACATCGAATGCCCAGATCCGTTTATGAACGCAGCAAGGGCGTTGACCGAGTCACCTGGTGCGAGTTTCCGCTTGGCAAGGGAATCGCGCTCGCCATCCTCGACGAGACCACTGCGGTGGAAAGGCAACGCAAAGGCCAGGAGCTGCTCGATGTGCTCGACCAGGCAGCTGGGTTGCCGCCCTGCAAGTTGACCGTGGTGGATCGCCCGCAGCGGCATCGCACCCGAAGCGGAAAGCTCGAAATGAAAACCTACGGCTACTACCGCATTGCCTGGGAATCGCGCCCGCAGCGTGGAACGATTCGGATCTATAACCTCACGGCGATCCGGCAGCAGGTCCTCTCACCCAAGGTCTTTCTCGAGACGCTGCTCCATGAATGGGTGCACCACTACGACTTCACGGGTCTGCAGCTCGACCGCTCGCCGCATACCTCCGGGTTCTTCGCCCGCATCCGCGACCTGGCCGAGACCCTGGGCGTCGGCTTTGTCACGCCGCCCCTGCGCGAGCCTATCCTCCGAACCGCCGACGACGTCGTCGCGCCCGGTCCTGATCGGCTGCAGCCGGGCGGAAAGCCACCGCCTCAGTGGATCCGCGACCAGGTGCTCTCGCTGTTCGGCCACCGGCCGCGGTAGGCCCCCACCAAACTCGAACTGTAGAATTTCGCGTGGCGCTCGAGCGCGCCTACATCCAGGAAGGGAGAGAAGCCAGCCCTGTTCGTCGCGGCCGCCGTTAACGTCGACGCCTCGTCCGCGCCGGTCGTGCTGGCGCTGGTCAGCATCGCTGGACTGATTGCGCTGGCCTACGGTGGCCTGCTCACCCGCTTGGTGCTCTCCGCCAATCCCGGAAACGAAACGATGCAGCGGATCGCCCGGGCGATCCAGGAAGGTGCCGCTGCATACCTCAATCGGCAGTACACGACCGTCGCCATCATCGGCGTCATCCTCGCCTTGATCATCACCTTCGCGATCAACTGGCAGACGGGATTGCTCTACGTTGTCGGCGCCAGCTGCTCAGCCCTCGCTGGGTACGTGGGGATGAATGTCGCGGTGCGGGCCAACGTCAGGACGGCGGAAGCGGCGACCGGTGGCCTGGATCGTGCCCTGCGGCTCGCGTTCCGGGGTGGCGCGGTCACCGGCCTGGTTGTCGTCGGCCTTGGCCTGCTCGGCGTCGCGGTCGCCTACTGGGTCTTTGGCAAACCGGAGACGCTGGTTGGCCTCGCCTTCGGCGCCAGCCTGATCAGCGTCTTTGCCCGGCTCGGCGGCGGCATCTATACCAAGGCTGCCGACGTCGGCGCCGACCTGGTCGGCAAGGTGGAGGCGGGGATTCCGGAAGATGATCCGCGTAACCCTGCCGTCATCGCCGACAACGTCGGCGACAATGTGGGCGACGACGCCGGCATGGCGGCCGACCTATTCGAGACTTATGCCGTCACCGCCATCGCGGCCATGCTGCTGGGCAGCCTGCTCTTCCCGGGGCAGGTCCGCTTCGTTCTCTATCCACTCATGCTGGGCGCGATTTCCATCATCGCGACGGTGATCGGCACCTGGTTTGTGCGGCTGGGGCGCAGCACCTGGATCATGGGTGCCCTGTACCGTGGTCTGGCGGTCAGCGCGGTGCTCGCCCTCGCCGGGTTCCTCGTCATCACCCTGCTGATTGGTCTTGACCTCAATCTCTTCTGGGCTGCGGTCACCGGCGTCGTCATTACCGTCTTGATCGTGGCCATCACCGAGTTCTTTACCAGCGCTAACTACCCGCCGGTGCGGCTGATCGCGCAGGCTTCGACCACCGGTCACGCCACCAACATCATCGCCGGGCAGGCGATCGGCATGTTGAGCACGGCGCTGCCGGTGATCGTGATCGGGATCGGCATCCTGGTCTCCTATTTCCTGAACCAGAATCCTGCCGCCGGCAGCTTCGGCCTGTACGGCGTCGCGATTGCGGCCATGGCGATGCTGTCGATGACGGGGATCATCGTCGCCATCGATGCCTATGGCCCGATCACCGACAACGCCGGCGGCATTGCCGAGATGGCCAAGCTTCCTGAGTCGGTCCGCAACATCACGGATCCGCTCGACGCCGTTGGCAACACCACCAAGGCTGTGACCAAGGGGTACGCGATCGGCTCAGCCGGCCTGGCCGCGCTGGTGCTGTTCTCCTCCTACACTCAGGAGGTTGGCCGGGCCCGGCACGTGAGCTTCGACCTGACCGATCCTCTCGTCATCGTTGGACTGTTTTTCGGCGGCATCCTGCCCTTCCTGTTCGGTTCGCTGAGCATGCTGGCGGTTGGTCGCGCCGCAGGGCAGGTCGTGGTCGAGGTCCGGCGCCAATTCCGCGAGATCACCGGCCTGCTCGAAGGGATCGCCCAACCGGAATATGGGCGAGCGGTGGACCTCGTGACGCGGGCCGCCCAGCGCGAAATGATCCTTCCCGGCCTGATCCCAGTCGTGGCGCCGCTGGCGGTGGGCTTCATCCTCGGCCCGAAGGCCCTTGGAGGCCTGCTGATCGGCAGCATCGTGACCGGCATCTTCCTCGCCATCCAGATGACCTCAGGCGGCGGCGCCTGGGACAACGCGAAGAAGTACATCGAGGATGGGCACTACGGCGGGAAAGGCAGCGATGCGCACGCCGCCGCGGTCACCGGCGACACCGTCGGAGATCCGAACAAAGACACCGCCGGTCCGGCGATCAACCCCATGATCAAGGTGGTGAACATCATCGCCATCCTGATCGCCTCGATGGTGGCGACCCACTCGCTCGTGCACTGAACTATTCCCTCTCCCTTGGAGGGAGGGCAGAGCGGGGCAGCAGCCCGTCATAAACTGAATCTATGGACGAGTACACGGTCGAGATGAACGACCTGCGCCGCCGGATTGCCAAGCTGAGGTTCGAACGTGCATCGGAAACGATCATCGAGGAGCTCGAGGCCGAGCTGCGAATCCTGAAAGCCATCTATGACTCGGCTGCGGGTCTCTACGCCGCAGGAGAGCGGGATCCGCGGCTGCAGGCCGGACTGGATGACCAGCAGCTCGGCAGCTGGACCTTCGACAATGTGTACGCCTTCGTCTACGAGCAAGCGGTGGCCCTGGAGCCAGATGGTCAGGACCTTGCCACGGCGATCTGGCGCCACGACTACACGGCGCCGCTACTAGAGGCAGTCCACACAAAATAAAGAGGGCCCCGAAGGGCCCTCTCAAACGGTTCCTTACTTACTCGGCGTGACCGTGGCCATGACCGTGGCCGTGGCCATGCGAGGCACCCGACTGCGTGTCGGTCGAGTCGGTCGAGTCGGTCGTTTCGGTGTCGGTGCCGGCAGGCTGCTCGGTATTCGACGTCGAGGTGTCGGCAGCGTCCTTGGCCGTCGCATAGGTCGCGCAGAACTTCTGCACGCCGCTCAACAGCTTGCCGTGATAGTTCTTCTTGACGGTGGTCGCGCTACCGGTCGGAGCGAGGGCCAGGGTGCGGTTCTGGGCGAACCACGACTGGCACTGGCCGGCGTTCGTGAACGTCGACGGAAGAGTCAATGTAGCGCCAGGCTTGAGAGACACCAGGCTCAGCGATTGGCCATTGTGGCTCAGCGAACCGGACGCGCCCAGCGAGTAGGTCGGAATGGGCGTGTTCGCGTTGGCCGCATACGCTCCGGCGGCGCCCAGCGTGAGCGCGCCGGCCGCAATGCCAGCCGCAATCTTCACCTTCGATGTAATCGCAATCATGTGGTATTAGGTCCTCCTTGAATGAATTCCGAGACCTGCTGACTAAAACGCGGGCGATCTGCCTGCGCATATGTCGGGCGTGCGCTTCGTTACAGCCGAACTCGGTGTGAGTCGCCGTTGCATCACACGGCCGTGACGGATAAGCCGCGTATTCTGAGACCCACCGTGCGATCCGATATCGAAGAACTCGCGCGTCCGCGGATGTCCGCGGCCCTTGCGGAATGGGGCGAGCGGCTGCTGCTACCCCTCGTCTTCACGGGCGGGCTCGCCAGCCTCGGGATCGAGTTCGCCGCTGCCCGGCTTTTGGCGCCGTTCTTTGGCCAGTCGCTGTTTATCTGGGGAACGTTGATCGGCCTGATCCTGATCTACCTGACGATCGGTTATTACGTGGGCGGCCGGCTGGCGGATCGTCGCCCGGACATGCGGCTGCTCTTCAAGGTCACGGCCGTCGCCGCCTTGCTGACGGCCGCCATTCCGGTCATCTCCCGGCCGATTCTCTCGGTGGCGCAGACGGGCTTTGCGCAGCTATCGGCGGGTCTGGTGCTGGGCTCACTGATCTCGGTCATCGTGCTCTTCGCGGCGCCGGTGATCCTGCTGGGAATGGTGTCGCCGTTCGTCATCCGGCTTCGCATCCGGCGGCTCGAGACGGCCGGGAACGCTGCCGGGGCGGTCTATGCCCTGTCGACGCTGGGGAGCATCCTGGGGACGTTCTTGCCGGTCTTCTGGCTCATCCCAATGTACGGGACCAGGCCGACCATCTTCGTGCTGGCCTTTCTTCTTGGCGTGATCTCCGCTGCCGGCCTGGTGGGGACCGGTCGACGCCGGCTCTATTTGCTGATCCCGATCGGGATCGTCGCCCTGGCCGCCTTCGCCGGCGGCGGTATCCGTGCCGCCGCGTATGGCGAGCGGATCTACGAGACCGAATCGGCCTACAACTACATCCAGGTCGTCCGCAGCGGTGGCGAGACGCAGCTGCTCCTCGACGACGGTCACGCCATCCACTCGATCTACGATCCGACCACGCTCTACACCCATGGTTACTGGGATGACGCGCTGCTCGCGCCCTACTTCGGGACCGGTCAAGTGCCGCGGCGGGTGGCGCTGGTAGGACTGGCCGGCGGTACGGTGGCGCGCCAGTTCACGGCGATCGATGGACCCATGCCAATCGACGGCGTCGAGCTGGACCCGAAGATCGTGGACGTCGGCCGCCGCTATTTCGGCATGACGGAACCGAATCTGCACGCCATCGTCGCCGACGGTCGCTACTGGATGGCGACCGGCGCCGGTCAGTACGACGTGATCTTCATCGATGCTTATCGCCAGCCCTACATTCCCTGGTATCTCACCACCCGCGAGTTCTTCCAGAGCGCGAAGGCCCACCTGGCACCGGGCGGCGTGCTAGCCATTAACGTGGGCCGGACCGCCACCGACGCTCGCCTGGTCGACGCATTGAGTGGGACGCTGACCGCCGTATTTCCGCGCGTCTTCTTGATCGACAGCAGCCAGCGGTTCGCCAATACGGTGGTCTATGCCACCTCGAGCTCAACCTCGGTCGACCAGTTCGTCAGCCGAGCCCAGGCGGAAACCAATCCGAAGCTCGTTCCCATCGCAACCGAGGCGCTCGCCACGGGAAACGTCCGGCAGGCAGCTCCGAACGGGATCGTCTTCACCGATGACCTGGCGCCGGTGGAGCGGCTGATCGACAACATCATCCTGAACTACATCAGAAGCGCTAAGTAGAATTAGATCGATGGCCGTCGAGCAGTTGACCGAGCAGACCGTCATGGCCGCGCTGAGCACAGTAAAGGATCCGGAGCTCCACCGCGGCATGGTCGAGCTCAAGATGATCCAGGACGTCGCGCTCATCGACCCGCAGACCATTGGGATGCGGGTGGTCCTGACGACGCCGGCGTGTCCGTTGAAAAACCGTATCCACGATGACATCGATGCCGCCCTGGCCACCTTGCCGGGGGCGCCGAAGGCACAGATCAAGTGGGACTCGCAGGTCTCCCGCACCGGGAACATCCCGCAGCGGCAGCAGATCGAGGGGGTCAAGAATATCGTGTCCGTCGGGGCGGGCAAGGGTGGCGTCGGCAAGTCGACCTGCGCGGTGAATCTCGCGCTGGCCCTGTCGGATCTGGGGGCACGAACCGGTGTCCTCGATGCCGATGTCTATGGCCCGAACGTCCCGATCCTGCTCGGGGCCGAGCACGAAAAGCCGTACGCCGAGAACGAGAAGATCATCCCCATCCAGCGGTACGGCATCAAGATCATCTCGCTGGCGTTTTTCATCGAGGCGGATAAGGCCGCCATCTGGCGCGGTCCGATGCTCTCCGGGGCGGTCCGCCAGTTCCTGTTCGACGTCAACTGGGGCGAGCTGGACTATCTCGTCGTGGATCTGCCGCCTGGCACCGGCGACGTGCAACTGACGATGTCGCAGAGCATCCCCATGACGGGTGCCGTCGTCGTCTCGACGCCGCAGGATGTCTCGACGGCGGATGTCGGTCGAGCCATCCAGATGTTCAACACGTTGAAGGTGCCGAACCTGGGGCTGATCGAGAACATGAGCTATTTCGTTTGCCCGCATTGCGGTCAGCGCGAGGAGATCTTCGGCCACGGCGGTGCGAAGGCTCTGGCGGAGCGGATGCGCGTGCCCTTCCTGGGAGAGATTCCCCTCGACCGCAAAATCCGCGAAGGCGGTGGCCCGGGCGTGCCGATCATGGTCAGCGAGCCCGACTCACCGCTGGCCGCCGTTTACAAGGACGTCGCCCAGCACCTGGCTGCGCAGGTCAGCATCCGCAATTTCAAGCAGGCGAGCGTTATCCCCCTCAGGACGATATAGTTCCTAGTCGTTGAGCGCTCGACGGCGGCTGGTTGCGGTCTGCGGCGAGTCAGACCCCCGGACGTCACTCGCTGATGTCGCCTTCGAGGTCGGTCGCGGCGTGGCCGAGCGGGGTGCCGTCCTCATCTGTGGCGGATTGACCGGCGTCATGGAACACGCTGCCCGCGGCGCGCATTCGGCCGGCGGTCTGACCGTCGGGTTGCTCCCGGGCGACGACCCCGCTGAGGCCAACGACTACATCGACGTCGCCATCGCCACCAGTGCCGGCCATGCGCGCAACGCGATGCTGGCGAGGACTGCCGATGGGGTGATCGCGATCGGTGGGGGACTGGGGACGCTGTCGGAAATCGCGCTGGCCCTGCGCAACCGGCGCCCCATCATCGGCATCAAGACCTGGCGATTCGATCGCGAGAGCCGAACCGAGCCCACGCTGCCCGAGGCGGCCAGCC
This sequence comes from Candidatus Dormiibacterota bacterium, assembly GCA_035716185.1. GTDB lineage: Bacteria > Chloroflexota > Dormibacteria > CF-121 > CF-121 > CF-13. Next base: position 9,577 of record DASTJZ010000030.1, on the reverse strand, counting down.
CGAAGGAGGGCCTCGACTGGCTGTTCGCCAGGCTCTCTTGAGCGCAACCCACCAGCTCGATGAGCGCGCCAGGGCTGCGTTTCGGCAGACCTTTGGATATCTACCAGGCGCCGTTGCCGTCGCACCGGGACGGATCAACATCGTCGGCGAGCACACGGACTACAACCAGGGCTTCGTCCTGCCGGCGGCGATTGACCGGCAGGTTGGAGTGGCGCTCCGCTTGCGTCGCGATGACCAGATCGTGCTCCACAGCGATCGATATGCAAATCCGGTCGAGCTGGCATCCCTCCCTGACGCCAAGCAACGGAGCTGGGCCGACTACGTGCTCGGCGTCGCGCACGAGATCCGGCGGCGACTTGGAGAGGGTCCTGGCGTTGAGGCTATGGTCGTCTCGGAGCTGGCGGTCGGATCGGGGCTGAGCTCGTCCGGGGCTGTCGAGGTGGCGTTCGCGGTCGCCTTGCTGGCGGCGCGCGGTGCCAAGATGTCGCCGATCGATATCGCGCGCCTCTGCCAGGCCGCGGAAAACGAATACGTCGGGGCGCAGACCGGCATCATGGACCAGCTGACGGCGTTGAAGGCTCGGGCGGGCAATGCGATGCTGCTCGATTGCCGGTCGCTCGAATCGGAGTCGGTGCCCTTACCTGACGCCCGGTTCAACTGGCTGCTCGCGGACACTCGCGTTCGCCATGGCCACGCGTCCTCGGGCTACAACGATCGCCGGTCCGAGTGCGAACGAGCCGCGAAGGCTCTGGGCTTGACCAGCCTTCGCGACGCCAAGGAGGAAGACCTGGAGCGGATCGAGGATCCGGTCAATCGCCGGCGTGCGCGGCACGTCATCCATGAGAATGCGCGCGTCCTGAAGGCGGCTGAGGTCCTTCGACGTCGGGCAGCGCGTGACCTTGGGCCCATCCTCTATGCATCGCACGATAGCCTTCGAGTCGATTTCGAGGTAAGCTGCGCGGAGCTTGACTGCCTGGTGGAGCTGGCCGCTGACATGCCACAGGTGATCGGTGCGCGCATGATGGGCGGCGGGTTCGGTGGTTGCGTCCTCGTCCTGCTCGACGCGAGCGGCATCGATGACCTGGAGCAGCATCTCGCCGAGGGGTACGCCGACGCGTACCATCGGGCACCCGACTTCTATCGCGTTCGATCAGTGGATGGTGCCTTGGCGGAGGAGATTCGCTGACATGCCGCTGAACGATTGCCTCTCGCTCTTTCCGATCCAGGCGCTCAACCGTCAGGAATTGAAGGCAGGATGGCGGATGGCGATCGCGACCCTGGGTGAGGGTGAGGACCGCGGATTTCCGCGGCTCGATTTCGACGATGACGCCTGGTCGCCGGCCGCGGTTCCGCGATTGCACGGCGCCACCACTGGCAACGAAGCGATCTGGTACCGGCTTCGGTTCCCGCGGCCCCGTCACCGGCAGCGTACCCTGCTCCGTTTCGATGGCGCCTTCCTGGTCGCGAACGTCTGGCTGAATGGAAAACTGCTCGGTAGCCACTACGGCTACTTCGCGCCCTTTACCTTCGACATCTCGTCCTTTCTGCTGGAAGAGAACGTGCTGGCGGTCTGCATCGAGTCGCCGGTTGAGACCGACCTTGCGGCCAAGCGGCACCTGATGGGCGTCTTCAACGACTCGGACGCCAAGCCCTATCCGAGCCACGAGCTCGGCGCGCTCTCCGACCAATACGTCTGGCACGTTCCCATGGGGTTGTGGCAGCCTGTCTGGCTGGAACAGGTCGGCCACGTGGTCGCGGAGTGGGTGCACTGCCAGTCTCAGCTCGAGCAGGGCGACCTGGCCCGGCTGCGTTTGCGGACCCGGCTGCGCAACCTCGACGGGCGAATCATGAACGGCGAGCTGACCTTCCGCGTGGAACCGGACAACTTCCAGGGACCGACGCCGCTCGAAATGCGGCGCGCGTTCCGGCTGAACGGCCATGAGGTGCAGGACGTCGTCGTCGAACTCGGCCTGCCGGATCCGCAGTGCTGGTATCCGTGGGCACATGGCGACCCCGCCCTTTATCGCGCCGAGGTCGAAGTCACCGCCGATGAGCGGCGCAGCGCCGAGCTGAAAGAAACCTTCGGCATCCGAGACATTCGTCTCCAAACCCGGGCCGAGGGTTGGACCTTTGGCCTCAACGGCCGGCGGATGTTCATGCGCGGGGCGACGTACTGGTCCGAATTCTTTCTCGATGCCGCCGGATCGGAGCGGCTGCGGGGTGACCTGGATCTCGCGCGCCAGGCGAACATGGACCTGCTGCGGCTCAATGCCCACCTGGAGCCACCCGCGCTCTACGATGCGGCGGACCGTTCCGGGCTGCTCCTCTGGCAGGAGCTGCCACTGACCGGTTCCTATGTGCATCGCGCGGATGCGCGGTCGGTCACCTTCTTTCGCGATGCGGTGCTGGCCCAGGCCGAGGAGCTCTCGCACTTGCTCTTCAACCATCCATCCGTAGTCCTCTATGCCGTCCACAACGATCCACCGTGGAGTCGGTCGCTCGCCTGGCTCGGGGAACGCCACACCGAGCAGCTCAACCGCGATGTCGATGAAGAAGCGGCCTCGCTGTTGCGCGAGCTCGACCCTTCGCGACCAGTGATTGCGGGGAGCGGCGACCAGGATGTCCACTGCGGCATCGGCTGGTCCAGCGGCGACTGGCGTGACCTGGCCCATCTCGGCCCCGGCTTCGTGTCCGAGGTCGGACCCCAGGCACTGCCCAACGCGAATTCGCCGGTGTGGCGCCATCTCAATCGGGGCTGGCCGGTGGCGGATGACGACGAGAGCTGGCGTTACGCCGGCTATCAACCGGAGGAGTGGGCGGCCAGCGGGATTGCGGCCCCGTCGGCTCACCCCAGCCGCGATGCCTGTATCCGCGCCAGCCAGGAATACCAGGCCCACCTGCTGCGATTTGCTATCGAGCGCTGGCGTCGAGAGAAATTCGCCCACTGCGGCGGAGTGCTGATCGCCCAGCTGGTCGACGGGTTTCCGGCCATCAGCGCCGCGGTACTGGATCATGCCCGCCGCGCGAAGCGCGCCTATCGCTCGGTGGCCGAGGCTTTTGCCCCGTTATTCCTCGCGGTCGATCTGCCGGAGAACGACGCCGACGTCGATGGCTTGCTACTGCGCCTCCCGCGCGGTCGGCTGCAGTATTTGCGCATCGTCTGCGTCAACGATGACCCGGCGCGGCACGGCCGGGCCCGGCTGCGCTGGCGTATTCAGCGTGAGCGGGCCTACCAATCGTCCTGGTGGCGTGAGCTGCGCGCGTGGTTCGCGAAGCGCCGCTTCTCCGGCCACGACTCGATCACGATCCCGGACCAGGTCGATCCTGCGGCCGTCATCGCCGAACCGGTGGTGCGTCTCCACGCCGATGGCCTCTACCGGATCTCGGCCGAGCTCGACATCTCGGGTGACGTCATCGCTCAGATGGAGCAGCGCTTCCTGGTCGGGGACCCGCCCCACCGGCCGCGACGAATTAGCGCAGATCGGGCGGACCGGCTGGCTGCTCGTTATCCGGAGGCGCTGGCGGAAGCTCGACGCTGATCGGTACGGCGTTGAGCCGGCAGATTTCGGCGTAGAGTCGCGCACTCGGTCGCAGCCGGCGTTCCTGGGTCTGTGGATCGCAGGCGATCAGACCAAACTTCGCGCTGTAGCCTTCCGCCCATTCGAAATTGTCGAAGGAGGTCCAGTGAAGGTAGGCCCGCACCGGCGAGCCCCGCTCGATCGCCCGTTCCACCGCCTTCAGGTGCGTGATCAGATATTCGGGTCGCCGGCTGTCGGTTCCGTCGGCGATGCCGCTTTCCGTAACGAGGATGGGCAGGCCTTCGCGCTCGAGTGACCGCAGCAGGCGATACAGACCATCGGGATAGATCTCCCAGTTCATGTCCGAACGCACGGCGGCCGCGGGTAGCACCCGTTCGCCGAACATCTCCGCCCGGTAATGCCGGTTGAATTTGATGCGGTCTCGCGTGTAGTAGTTCAGTCCGATGAAATCCTGGCTCTGTTTAGGGCCACTTCCCCGTTCGGACCGGGTGAGGGGGAAGGCCAGCCGGCCGTCCCGGAGCGTCTTGAGGATTGTCTCGCTGAAGACTCGTTTGAAGGCGGCGGCGAGTAGACGGTCGAGCGGCATGAACGGTCGAGCGGGGTCGAAGACACGTAGATGATGAGCGAGGCCGACCTGAACGTCCGGTTGCCTCGTCTTGATCCGTTCAAAGGCGAGCCAGTGTGCGCGCATCAGGGTCACCAGCACCCGAGCGGCCGCGTCAAGGCCACCACGCTTCCCTGGCGGCCACTCACCGCGAACGTAGCCCTGGTAGGCAATCACGGTCGGCTCATTGATCGTGATCCAGTAGCGTGCCAGTGAACCGAGCTCAGCGATAACGCGGTCGGTGAAGATCGCGAACCGCTCGGCCGTTTCGGGCGCCTCCCAACCGCCGGCGGCGGCGATCCAGGTTGGGTTCGTGAAATGGTGGATGCTGACGACGGGTTCCATGCCACGAGCGCGCAGCGCCTGCAGGACCTCCGCGTAGTGCTGGATCGCCCTCGCCGAGAACTCACCCGGTCGAGGCTCGATCCGGCTCCACTCCAGCGAGAAGCGATGCGCGTTCTGGTGCAGCGACTTGAGCAGGTCGAAGTCGCTTTCGAAGCGCCGGTAGTGATCGCACGCAGGATCGGATTTATCGCCGTTCTTGATGTGTCCGGGGACCTGCTCCCAGGCCCACCAGTCGTTGAGATGATTCCCACCCTCGACCTGGTGGGCGGCTGTGGCGGTTCCCCACAGAAAGCCCTGCGGAAAGGCGCTCATGACCCCAGCGACCCCTGGCTCACGACCAACAACACGATAGAGAGGATGACCAGGACCAGTGCCAAAATGATGACTCCTCCGACGGGACCGATGACGGCCGCAACGGCACGTTCCGTCGAGATTCCATAGTGCGTTCGCGCCCCATAGACGAGCAACAGATTTTGCCAGAGGAAGATTGCAACCCCAAGCAGCCCGGCCAGCTGACCGATCGAGAGCTCCAGCCGGGCATTGTCCTGCAGCTTGAGCAGCGCATCGATGACGTCAACCGGGAGAGCCACCAGTCCGACAAGGGCAACGTAGCCAACGAGCTTCAGATAGCCGAGAAAGTCGCCTTGACCGCCCAGGGTCCGCGCGATCACGTGGATCAAGCCGGCGGCGGCGAACCAGAGCAGCAGGCTGATCACGACGCCGTAGAGCGGCAGCAGAAAGCGATGCTGATAGGTCCAGTGGGCATAAATATCCGCGCCCTGCCCCGTCAGCGATGGCAGCGAGCCGAGGTTCGCAGGTGGCCGGAACGGCCCGAAGGCGCCGATCTCGGTGGCGATCGCCGGCAAGGTAACCGAAAGCGCCAGCGCAATGAGGCCCGATGACGCGCGCCGGCGGCTGTCGATCGTCTGAAGCGCCGTTAAGGGGCGGCGAACCAGCTCGATCAGGTCCCCGAACATCGCGGCGCATTGTATAGATCCATGCCATAATCCCGCGAGCGATGGCTACGCCAAAGCCGGAGAAAGGACCCAGTCCAAACACGGTCCGGGGCCTGGCCGACCGCACTACGGCGCTGGTCGGCTGGACGATCGCCTGGCGCGCCACCAGCGCCGTTGCCACCCTCGGCCTGGGCGCCGTGCTGGTGCGGCAACTCCCGACCAGCGAATATGGCCGCTACACGCTGGTCGTCAGCGTCCTCGTCTATCTCGCGCTCCTGGCAACTTTTGGACAGGACCAGGGACTGCTGCGCTACCTCCCGGAAGTCCTGGCGCGGGCTGACCGAAGCGCGGCCCGCGACCTTTTGCGCAAGAGCGCCATTGCTGTCGTCGTGGTTTGGGCGCTGACCAGCCTGCTGGTTTTCGCGCTGCGCCCGGTAATCGACTCGGTCCTCCACGCGCACGTCGCCGACTTACTGGCCCTGGGGACGGTGTTGCTGCTGGCCACGATCGCTTCCGGCGTTTTGTCTTTCGCTCTGGTGGCGATTTATGACATGCGCAGCCAGGCGATCGCGACCCCGATCGCCGGTGCGGTGACGCTGGTCCTGGCGATCGTGTTTCTCCGCCGCGGACTCGGCCTGGGGAGCATTCTCTTTGCCGGCGCCGTGGGCCAGTCAACGCTGGCGGCCTTCTATCTCTGGGTCTTGTTGCGCCGGATCCGCCGCGCCGAGGGCATCCCGGGCGCGCGAGTCGGCTGGCGGCGCCTGCTCGTGTACGCCAGCGGCTGGCTGCCGAGCTTGTTGATTGCCTCCGCGGTTGGCCTGCAGTTCGAGAGCCTCTTCCTGTTGCGGTTCAGCGGCTCGACGGCCGTTGCCTACTACGACACCGGTTACAACATTCCGCAGCGACTGGTGGCCCTCATCCCGAGCCTGCTGACAGGGGCCTGGGTCGTCGGCACGCTCGAGAGCGCCCATCGCGAGACCGGTCGGCTTCGCGCTGCGGTCATCGCCTTCTACAAAGGCATCTTCCTGGTCGCCTTTCCGCTCGCCATCGCCGGCGGGGCGTTGCTTGGTCCCTTGGTCCTTGCCGTTTATACCTTCCGGCCGGCCGCGCAGATCGCACCGATCATGCTCGCCTTCTTCATCGCGGCCCTGCTGGCGACCCCCTGGGGACTCGTCGTCCGAGTTCGGGAGCTGGCCTGGCTCAACGCCTTGATCAGCATCGCTCAGGTGGGCGTGGCGGCGATTGCCGATTTTTGGCTGATCCAGAAGTTCGGTCTTCCGGGCGCTGTGGCCGCAGTCGGTCTGACGACGGCGATGACCCTGCTGCTGACGTTCATCGCCTGGCGGGCGGTGGACGTCTCGTCAATGGCGATCCCCTGGGGCTACGCGGGCCGTTGCCTGGCCGCCGCGCTGCCCTACGCCGTGCTTCTCGCGCTGTTGGCCACCCACCTTCGCCTACGAACCCTGCTTTTGGTGGCCGCGTTGCTGGCCGTCCTGGCGACGCTTGCCTGGCTCTATTTGGTGCGACGCCTGGGACTGCTGGCGAAGCAGGAAGTCCCCCTGTTGCATGAAAGCCGGCAGGCGCCGATCCGATTCGCGCTGCGCTACATCGCCCCTACTGATAGATGACGGCCATGTCGTTGAAGTCGCGCCAGACCGTCTCGAACAGCGACTTGCTGATCCAGTACTGCGTGCCGTGCAGCGGGTCGTTGACGCGCACCTGGGTCGCGGAGACGCCGCTGAGGATCACGGCGTGCTCGACGAGGGAGTAACGAATCTTGCGACCATCCCACGCCGTCCAGACGCCCAACCAGGGCCGTGTCCAGTTGGTTTCGATCCAGACTTCCACCGGATGCCCCGCCGACAGCGCGGTGTAGACGGTGGACGGCGCAAATCCCTCGCCACCATAAGCATTGGGAAGGCCGTGGCTGCGGGCAATCGAAACGATGACCGGGTAATAGACACCATATCCAGTCGGGGCGGTGTCGCTGCCCCAGACGTTGCCGACGAAGTTGGTGTATGGATCGCCCCACTGAAGGACCGTGTGGTTCGGACCCATGATCGGAGCCCGAGTGTCAGGATTCTCGTAGGCGAACAGCGCTGAGTCGCTGTAGTAATAGCCAAACCGAGCCAGCCCCATTCGTAGAGCACTGGTTTCGCAGTCGAGCGTCATGGCCTGTTGATAGATCGGCACCGGAATTGTGGTATAGCCAGCGGGCGGCGTCCAGGGAATATAGGCGGCCATCGCACGGGGCGCTGGGGCTGGCGTTGATGCTGGTGTTGGTGCCGGCACGACGTACTGCTCGTAGAGCTCGGCTGGTGTCGCCGGTGCTTCCAGCTCGACGCCGTGTCTGATTCGGGTCGCCGTGACCGACGTCGATCCGGTGTTCGGCAGCGAGGCTGAGGCGGGCCTCGAGGCAAGTGATTGTGGGTGCGCGGTGCCCAGCGCCAGGCTGCTGAGGATGGTCCCTCCAACCAGCGTTGTCCCCACGATCGCCGAGAGTTTCATGCTGTGTTGCGCTCAACCTAACGGCGGTTCCTTGCGGCACCGGTTTCGAGATCCCAGTCGTGATGGGGCTGTCGCCCCGGCGTAGCGCCAGATGATGAGCTCGTCGCGCGGCGATTTCAGGCGTTACTATCTGGACACTTGCTAACGGGGAAGATCGCGATTGTTACGGGAGCCGGTCGGGGCATCGGTGAGGGTATCGCCCGCAAGCTGGCTCAAGAAGGGGCGACGGTCGTCTGCGCGGATGTCAATGAAAACGATGCGACGACGGTTGCCTCGGCCCTCGGGCACGGTGCCGTCGGCCGCCAGCTCGATGTCTCGAACTCCGCCGATTGCGATGCTCTGGTCAACGGTGTCCAGCCGGAATTCGGCCGCCTCGACATCCTGGTCAACAACGCGGGGATCAATCGCGACGCGATGCTGCACAAGATGACCGACGAGCAATGGCAGCAGGTGATCGCGGTCGATCTCTCGGGCGTGTTCTTCATGACACGCGCCGCGAGCCGGCTCATGCGCGCCGCCGGTGCGGGCCGGATCGTCAACATCGCCTCGGCTAGCTGGATGGGCAATATCGGGCAGGCCAACTATTCGGCAGCCAAGGCCGGCGTTGTCGGATTGAGCCGGACGGCCGCAAAAGAGCTGGCGCGGTCGCAGGTCACCGTCAATGCCATCGCTCCCGGGTTCATCGACACGCAGATGACGCGCGGCATCCCGGAACAGATTCGCGAGCAGCAACTGGCCAAGATCCCGCTCGGTCGAGCCGGACAGCCGGCCGATGTGGCGGCGCTCGTCGCCTTCCTCGCATCCGACGAGGCCGGTTACATCACCGGCGAAGTGATCAACGTCGGCGGCGGCTACGTTCTTTAGGTGAGGATCGCCTCCGTCCACGACGCCATCGCTGCAATCCCCGACGGCGCGACGGTCGCCACGGATGGGTTTACCTTGATGGGCGTCGCAGAGGCGATTTACGAGGGCATCGAGGACTCGTTTCGCAAGACGGGCCACCCGCGCGGACTGGTGATCGTTCACGCCGCCGGCCAGTCCAACCGGAAAGTCGGCTTCGAGCACTTCGCCGTCGAAGGTCTCGCGAAGCGCATCGTCGGGCCGCATTGGGGCTTGATGCCGCGCATGTCCGCATTCCTGGGCCAGGGTCTCGCCGAGGCCATCTGTCTGCCGCAAGGCCAAATGTCAACGCTGTATCGATCGATCGCCGCGGGCCGCCCAGGAAACCTGAGCCGAATCGGCCTTGGCACCTTCGTCGATCCGCGCATCGAGGGCGGCAAGGTCAATCAGCCGGCGCGCGATCACGCTCCCGACTATGTGTCCCTCGAGCACATCGATGGCCAGGAATACCTGCTTTACCGCAGTTTCCGGGTCGATGTCGGCATTTTCCGCGCGAGCTCCGTCGACGCGGATGGCAACGCCTCACAGGAGGAGGAGGCGGTCATGCTCGACGCCCTGGCTATTGCCCAGGCCGCCCACAACTGCGGTGGCCTCGTCATCTGCCAGGCGAAGAAACTCGTGCCTCGCGGCGCGATTCCTCCGCGCCAGGTGACGGTCCCCGGTGCGCTGGTTGATCTCGTCGTAGCGACGCCCGATCCCGAGCGTCAGCACCGTCAGACCGACGG
>DASTJZ010000029.1:0-2560 GCA_035716185.1 Candidatus Dormiibacterota bacterium | reverse complement strand
CGGCTCGACGGTGTCCGCCTGGCGTCGACCGAGGTGCGGCGCGAGGAGTGGCAGGCAGCGCTCGAGGCCCTCGATGGCCGCCTCCGCAACGGGCTTGCCGAGGCCGCCCGGCGGATCGAGGCCGTCCATCAGGTGCAAGCGTTTCGAGAACCGGCGGTGAACGTCGCGCCGGGGGTCAGGGTATGGCGCGAATGGCGCGCCTTCCAGCGGGTTGGCCTCTATGCCCCCGGCGGGCGCACCGTCTATCCCTCATCGGTCCTGATGATGGCGATTCCGGCGCGCATCGCCGGGTGCAAGGAGATCGTGCTTTGCTCGCCGCCGCAATCCGACGGGCATCTCGCTCCGGCCATCCTCGCGGCTGCCGCCATGACTGGCGTCACCGAGGTGCATGCGGTCGGGGGAGCGCAAGCGATCGCCGCGCTCGCCTACGGCACAGAGACCATTCGGCGGGTGGACAAAATCGTCGGCCCGGGCAACGCGTATGTCACCGCCGCAAAGCTCCGGGTGTTCGGTGAGGTTGCCATCGACATGCCAGCTGGGCCTTCAGAGGTGGTCGTGATCAGCGACGGTTCCGTTGACCCCCGGTGGCTGGAGGCCGATCTTCGGGCACAGGCGGAGCATGCTCCCGATGCGGTGTCGTTGCTGGTGACGACCTCGGCGAGCGATGGCGCGGCGGTTGATGGTTTCGACGACAGCCAGGTAAGAGCCATTCAGGCTGATTCAACAGAGACGGCCATTGCCTTCGCCAACGACTTTGCCCCTGAGCACCTCACCCTTGCGGTCCGAGACCCCGACCGCTGGTTACCGCTCATCAAATCCGCCGGATCCATCTTTCTCGGCGCCTACTCCGCTCCGGCCGCGGGTGACTACGCAACCGGCGCCAATCACGTTCTGCCGACCGGCGGCACGGCTCGCAGTTTCGGCGCCCTCGGCGTCAACAGCTTTGGCAGGGCGGTTCAGGTGCAGCAGGTCGATGAGGCCGGCGTGCAGAGCATCCTTCCGATCACCGATGTTCTTGGAGATGTGGAGAAGCTTCCCTGGCACTCGTCGTCCGTACGAATCCGAACTCGATCCTGACTCTCGATCGGGCCCCCGCGATAATGACTGGCGGCATGAGTGTGGTGGCGCGATCCAATGAGACCGGACGATTCCCGCGGACGGACGGCTACGCGATCGTGGTCGAGGGCCTACGCAAGACGTACGGAAGTCTGGTGGCCGTCGACGGGATTTCCTTCCGGGTCAAAGAACGAGAGATATTCGGATTGCTGGGGCCCAACGGTGCGGGGAAGACTACGACCGTTGAGATTCTCGAGGGGCTGCGCCAGGCCGATGCGGGTCAAGCCCTGGTCGCGGGGATCGACGTGCGGAAGGATCCCGACAAGGTCAAAGGCCTGATCGGCGTCCAGCTCCAGTCCTCGGCGTTCTTCGACGGACTGAACCTGCTCGAACTGCTCGATATGTTTGCGGCGCTCTACCACCGCAAGGTCGATGCGAAAGCCATTCTTCAGAAGGTCGATCTGGCGGAGAAAGCGCGCTCAACCGTCGGTAAGCTCTCGGGCGGCCAGAAACAGCGATTCAGCATCGCGACGGCCCTGGTGAACGAACCTCGCGTCTTATTTCTCGATGAACCGACCACCGGCCTCGATCCCCAGGCGCGTCGCAATCTGTGGGAGCTGGCTAAATCGATCCGAGGAGAGGGACGCACGATCGTGCTGACGACCCACTACATGGATGAGGCCGAAACGCTGTGCGACCGGGTGGCAATCATGGACCACGGCAAGATCCTTGCCATGGAGCCGCCCGAGATCCTCATCCAGCGCTTGCTGGACAAAGGATTTCACAAAGAGCGGATCGACAAAGCGGCCAACCTCGAGGACGTTTTTCTCGACATGACCGGCCACGGGCTGCGCGAGGACTGAGGGTGCAAAACAATCCCTTCTGGATGCTGACGCTCTCGTCGCTCAAGGCCTATTTCCGGAACTTCAGTGCGCTGTTCTTCAGCTTTCTCATCCCGCTCGTCATCATGGGGATCTTCGGCCTGATCAACTTTGGAAGCAGCACCCCGTCGGTAAATATCGGCATCGTCGACCAGGCGAATAACCGGGCCAGCGTTCAGATCATTCAGAACCTGAAGAGCATCAAGGCCGTCAAGCTTCACACCGGAGGCCTTGACAGCGAAAAGCACGAGCTCGAACAGGGCAATCGTGACCTCGTGGCGGTCTTGCCACCATCGATTGGACAGGGGTCCACGGCGATGACCGCCTACTACAACCAGGGCAATCCGCAGAATTCCCAGGTCGCGATCGCCATCATGAACCAGTTCGCGGATCGCGCCTCGTTCGCGTACGCCGGCGTTACGCCGGCCTTCACCCTGGACACCCACCCGGTGCAGAGCCGGAATCTGACCTACGTCGACTTTCTGGTGCCGGGGATCATCGCCATGTCGATCATGCAGACCGGTCTCTTTGGAGTCGTCTTCACCTTCGTGCAATGGAAGCAACGCGGGATCCTGCGCCGCTTGATGGCGACGCCAATGCGGGTGCGCGATTTCTTCTTCTCG
>DASTJZ010000028.1:0-7083 GCA_035716185.1 Candidatus Dormiibacterota bacterium | reverse complement strand
TCCGTTGCCAACCGATTGCCGATCTTGCTCGATTATTAGGCCTGCAGGACTTCGAGACACGCGACTACGGAGGCGCCAAGCGCGCGCAGATCATATCCGCCTTCGAGCGCCCATACACTTCGGCCCTTCGTGTGAGTGGCTGCCCAGCCCTGGATCATCCGCGCGAGCGCGCGGTAGCCGTCAGTCGAAACCTCGAGGCCGGCCAATGGATCCGCCTGGTGCGCATCGAAGCCGGCCGACACCAGCAACAGCTCGGGGTTGAACGCCTCGAGGCCCGGACCGACTTTTTTCTCCCAGGCACCCAGGAACGCGCGGTCGCCGCTGCCGGCTGCGAGCGGGACGTTCAGGACGTTGCCATGCGCCCCGCGCTCCCCCGCGCCACCGGTGCCGGGATAGAACGGATGTTGATGGGTCGACGCATAGAAGACATCCGGATCGTTTTCAAAGCTGTGCTGGGTGCCGTTGCCGTGATGGACGTCGAAGTCGAGCACGGCGAGGCGCCGGATGTTTTTGTCGCGAGCGGCGAAGATGCCGACGCCAACGTTGTTCAGCAGGCAAAAGCCCATCGCCTTCGCATGCTCGGCATGATGGCCCGGTGGCCGCACCACCGCGAGAGCGTGTTGGGCCTGGCCATCGAGGACACGGTTCACGGCCTCGACGACGGCGCCGGCCGCAGTGCGCGCGGCCACCATCGAGTCGGTCGCGATGTACGTATCGGCGTCCAGATAGCCCCCGCCCGAGGCCGCCGCCCGGTCGAGCATGGCGAGGTAGCCGCGATCATGCAGCCGCCGGATCAACGACTCAGGAGCCGGAGGCGATGGCTCGGGCGTGAGCCCCAGGTCCGAATGGGCGATCGCCTCCAGGATGGCGGTGGCGCGCTCCGGTCGCTCGGGATGGCCCTCGGCCTGATGACGGACATGTTCCGGATTGGTGAGTAGCGCGATCACGGGAAGCTAGGGTTCGCGGTCAGGCACTTGCCGTCGCCGGCGCCGGCCGCAGCGCGTTGATCGCATCGCGGTATCGGAGGGCCGCCGCTCGCGCTGCCTCCGGGTAGTCCGCGCCGCTGGAGGCGAAGAGAATACCGCGCGACATCGGGATGATGGCACCGCGCCCGTCCGGTCGAAGCGCGGCACGCACTGCCGACGCGAGGTCGCCGCCCTGGGCTCCGATGCCCGGCACCAGCAAAAGCCGGTCGCCCGCGATCTGCCGGACGTCGCGCAGCTCGGCGGGCGCCGTGGCCCCGACGACGAAGCCGATATTGTCGTGGTGATCCCAGCGAACCCCGGCACGGGCGATGTGACGATAGAGCGCCTCACCCTCGCTGCGCAGATGCTGAAACTCCGATGCGCCCGGGTTTGACGTCCGGCAAACGATGAAGACCTCTTTGTCTTTGTGAGCCAGGAACGGCGCGACCGAGTCATAGCCGAGATATGGATGGACGGTCACGGCATCCGCCCTCCAGGCTTCGAACATCGCGTGCGCGTAAGCCTGGGCGGTGCTGCCGACATCCCCTCGCTTGGCATCGAGGATGACGGGCCGATCTTTCGGCAGGGTCGCGAGCGCCTGGTCGAGCAACCAGCTCGCCTCTCGTCCCCATCGCTCGTAGAACGCCAGGTTGAGCTTGTAGGACGACACGGTTTCGCCGACTGCCTCCACCATCGTTCCGACGAACCTGGCGATGCCGGCCGGCGAACGCTCGACGGTCGGTGGGAGCAGGTCCGGCTCCGGATCCAGACCCAGGCAAAGCAGCGAGCCGGTGGCATCTTCACTGGCTGTCAGCTTCGCTTTGAAGGTCATCGGCGCTGTCAAGTTTAGTCGCTGGAAGCTGGGTAGAATTCGATCGTGCCCCAGTCGACCATGCAGGTCACCCTGCCGGAGATGGGTGAATCGGTCACAGAGGGGACCGTCGCCAGGTGGCTGAAGCAGCCCGGTGAGTCGGTGCGAGAAGGCGAAGCGCTGGTTGAGGTCACGACCGATAAGGTGGACGCGGAGGTCCCTGCGCCGGCGAGCGGCCGCCTTTCGAAGATCCTGGCCGAGGCTGGCCAGACCATCACCGTCGGCGCGCCCCTGGCAGAGATCGAAGTCGGCGCCGACGGTGCTACTGCAGAAACCAAACCAGCTGTTGCACAAGGCAAACCACCCGTCCCTGAGGCAAAGTCACCTGCCGCGCCCCCAGCGAGAAAGCCGGACATCTCATCACCGGCGGCGCAACCGAGCGCGCCCTCGCCGCAGGCACCCCCGAACGGCGGGGCGAAGCCTGGCGTCGAGATTACCGAAGGCGCTGAGCTCCTCGCGCGCGCACGAGGGATCGACCTCAAGACCATCAAAGGCACGGGACCAGGAGGATCGATCCGGCGTCGTGATGTGATCGACGCGATCGAGCGTCGCGAATCCGCGGCCCCGGCACCTTCCGCACCAGCGACGCCACCTGAGCCGCAACCAGTTCCGCCGGCGGTTGCCACCGCACCCAAGCCGGCGACCCCCGCGCCCGCTCAGTCGCCGACCGGCTCGATTCCACTTCGGGGCGCGGCCGCCGCGCTGGTCAAGTACATGGAGGAAAGCCGCGAGGTACCGACGGCGACCAGCTTTCGCACCGTGCGGGTGGACGTGCTCGACCGGCGCCGGCGTGAGCTGAACCAGGGCATTCAAAATGCCGGACGTCCGGAGAAGCTCTCCTACACCCACCTGATCGCATTCGCCATCGTTCGCGCCGTCAAAGACGTGCCGTCGATGGCGGTGATCTTCGACCGCATCGATGGGACGCCGAGCCGGGTGGCACGTGGCGTGCACCTTGGACTGGCGGTCGACGTGCAGCGCCAGGATGGCAGCCGCATGTTACTGGTGCCGGTGATCCACGACGCCGACCGGCTGGACTTTGCCGCGTTTCGCGATCAGTACGAAACGCTGGTGTCGAAGGCGCGGATCGGCAAGCTCGCCGCCGATGACCTGGCCGGCGCCACCATCGTGCTGACCA
Source organism: Candidatus Dormiibacterota bacterium (assembly GCA_035716185.1). Lineage (GTDB taxonomy): Bacteria > Chloroflexota > Dormibacteria > CF-121 > CF-121 > CF-13. Next base: position 4,109 of record DASTJZ010000028.1, on the reverse strand, counting down.
ACCCGGGCGGGATCGGCACGGTCGCTTCGGTGCCTCGCTTGTTGAAGGGCCAGGGCACGATCGTGGCCACGGGCGCGATCGGCTACCCGCCGGAGTTCTCATCGATCGCTGAGAGCGGCCTGCGTCAGCTTGGCGTGTCGAAGGTCATGACCATGACCAGCACCTATGACCATCGCGTCATCCAGGGCGCCGAGTCGGGCGAATTCTTGCGGCGAATCGACGAACTGTTGAGCGGAGCCGATGGCTTCTATGAGTCGGTCTTTGAATCGATGCACATCCCGGTCCCCGCGGGCGTGAGCCAGGCCGCCGCCGCCACCGCGACCACTGAAGCTGTTGCCGGGGTCCCGACGACGGCCGAGGCCGAACTCCTCCGCGCGGTGGCAGCCGGGATGGCGCTGGTCGCCGCCTATCGCAGCCACGGCCATTTGGCCGCACGGCTCGACCCATTGGGGAGTGCGCCAACCGGCGATCCCTCGCTCGACCCGGTGAACCACGGACTTACGCCCCAGCTGATGGAGGCGGTACCCGCCGGCGTCCTACGGGTGCGGGTCCCTGGTGAAAACCTGGCCGAGGTCCTGACTTATCTGCGCGAAACGTACTGTTCGACAATCGCCTACGAAATCGAACACATCTCCAGCCACGAACAGCGCAACTGGCTGCGCGAGCGGATCGAGTCGGGTCGCGATCGGCAACCACTCAGCCCAGAGCGAAAGCTACAGCTGCTGGGGCGGTTGACGAAAGTCGAGACGATGGACCGCTACCTGCGGCGGACCTTCCTGGGGCAGAAGACCTTTTCCATCGAAGGCCTCGACTCGTTGATCGTCATGCTCGAGGAAACGCTGCAACTGCTGGCGGATAACGGCACCCGCCATGTCGTGATGGGAATGGCGCACCGCGGCCGCCTGAGCGTGATCGCCCACGTCGTGAATCGGACATACGAATCGCTGCTCGTGGAATTCGAACAGAGCAAGGAGCGAATCCAGGCGGGCGGTGACGTGACGGGTGACGTCAAGTATCACGCCGAGGCGGAAGGCACGTATGTGACTCCGAACGGCAAGCAGGTTTCGGTCACCTTGCTCGCCAACCCGAGTCACCTGGAGGCCGTCGACCCGGTCGTCGAGGGATGGAGCCGAGCCGAGCAGACCCGTCGCAAGGGACCACAGCCGCACTTCGACCGCACCGGCACCGTGCCGATCCTGATCCATGGGGACGCGGCATTCCCTGCGCAGGGCGTGGTGGCGGAGGTGCTGAATCTCTCGAAGCTCGAGGGCTACACCACCGGCGGCACGCTGCACTTCATCGCGAACAACCAGCTGGGATTTACGACCGATCCCGAGGAGGGCCGCTCCACCCGCTATGCCTCCGACGTGGCCAAGGGCTTCGACCTTCCGATCATCCATGTCAACGCCGACGACATCACCGCCTGTGTGAGCGCGGTGCGGTTGGCCAGCGCCTTTCGCCAGAAGTTCGGTCGCGACGTCGTCATCGATCTGATCGGCTACCGCCGCTTCGGCCACAACGAGACCGATGAGCCGGCGTACACCCAGCCGGTCATGTACGAGGCAATCCACGAGCATCCGACGGTGCGCGATATCTTCGCCGCCCAGCTGATCGAGGAAGGATTGCTCAGCGCCGATGAAGCCAAGACGCGGAGCGAGGCCGCCGAGGCGCGACTGGTCAACGCCCATCAGAACGTCAGGGCCAGCGCCGCCCATGCACCCCAGGTCACTCGGCCGTCGATGGACGCCACCCCCGAACCGGACATCAAGACGGTGATGCCGGCGACGGTGCTGGAGTCGCTGAACCGTCAGCTGCTGGCGGTGCCGGATGGCTTCACGGTGCACCCCAAGCTGGTCCGCCAGATGGACCGCCGCAAGACGCCGCTGAGAGAACGCGAAATCGACTGGGCGCAGGCCGAAGAACTGGCCTTCGCCTCGTTGGTCACCGGCGGCATCCCGGTGCGCCTGACCGGCCAGGACACCGAACGCGGCACCTTCAGTCAGCGTCACCTGGTGTTTCATGATGCCCGCACCGGAAAGACCTGGGCACCAATCCAGCACCTGGTCGGCGCCACCGCCACCTTCGAGCTGCACAACAGTCCGCTCTCGGAGTACGCGGCGCTGGGGTTCGAGTACGGCTACAGCGCCGATGCCTCAGAGGCGCTGGTCAGCTGGGAGGCCCAGTTTGGCGATTTTACCAACGGCGCGCAGGTCATCGTCGACCAATTCATCGTGTCGGGTCTGGCCAAATGGGGCCAGCCCTCGCGGCTGACGCTGCTGCTTCCGCATGGCTACGAGGGCGGCGGCCCCGAACACTCGAGCGGGCGCCTCGAGCGCTTCCTGCAGCTGGCGGCCGAGGGAAACATCAGGGTCTTCTACCCGACCACACCGGCGAACTACTTCCATGCCCTGCGACGGCAGGCGCTCCACAGCCGACCACGACCGTTGATCATCATGACGCCGAAGAGCCTGCTCCGCCTGCGAGCGTCGTTTTCCCGGCTGGAAGATCTGACGGTGAATGGGTTCCGCCGGTTGATCGACGACCCGGTGATGGAACAACGCCGCGACGATGTCAGGCGAGTCATTCTCTGCAGCGGGAAGGTCTATTACGACCTGACGGCCAGCCCACTGCGCGCTGAGGCAAAGGACCTGGCGATCGTGCGCCTCGAGCTGCTGGAACCCTTCCGCACTGACGATGTGCTGGCGTTGATCGCCAGGTATCCAAATGTTCGCGAGCTCACCTGGGTGCAGGAGGAGCCGATGAACATGGGCGCCTACTGGCATGTGAAACGCCGGCTCGAGCCGCGGCTGCCCAAACACCTGACCCTCCGCTACGTAGGCCGGCCCGAGCGGGCCTCACCGAGCGAAGGGTATGCCGTCGCCCACGAGGCGCAGGAAGAGCGAATCGTCGAAGCCGCGCTCAACGAGAAAGCGGACGACGCGAAGCCAGCCTGATCGGTTTAGAATTTCTGCCGATGCCGCTGCAGCTCGACTGGATGAACCTCTTTGGTGGCCTCACCGGGAACCAGATCGTCTCCGTCATCGCGGTCGCCGTCATCTTTACGGTCGCGTCGGGGCTGACCCTGCTGGCCCTGATCGCGTTCGGCGTGCGGTCCGGCCTGATGGCCCCCAGCTACACGAGCAAGGTGCCCGCGGGATCCGATGCTGAGCTCGGGGCATTCCTGGGAGCCTTCGCCTTCGGCATGATCTCGATCCTGCTGATGGTCTTTCTGGGGCTGGCGGAAAATGACCTCGATAATCCGATGTTTCTACCCCTGACGGCGGTGCCGATCTTGATCGGCGGACTCTTGCTGATCACGGGTGCCGGCCTGGCATTTCGCACCGTCCGCCGGGGCCACCGAGTAGCCCGCCCGAGTTAGGCCGAAACCTAGAGGCCGCTATCCCCGTTCCATCTCCGAACGGACGTGCTCACTGACTTGACAAGAAACAATCAGACTTCGTATTGTAGTGATAACGACGGTATCAATAAACCGCCAAAGAGGTGGCAATAAAAAATGAACGCCCAGGACGGCCGAGCGATGTTCGAGCTCCAATTGGAGTTGCATGCTCGCGCAACTGGGGTCCGGCCACCTCTAACCGCCGACGAGCTGCTCGAGGTGCACGAATTGCTGACCGCCCACGAGGGCGATCTCGGGACTCTCTTCCAACAGATCCAGCAAGCGAAACCGCAATAGGTCGGAGGCGGGCGCCATCGGGCCGCCGCCTCCGTCTCGAGTCGCTGTCCTTCTAGCTACCCGCCGCGAGCTCGGCCGCAATCTGGCCAGCGAGGGCATCGCGTTGGGAGGTGATGTCCGCGAGGTTCGCTTCGACAGACTGATGCGTCGGATCGGCCAGCGCGACCGAAGCGAGATCGGGGAGACAGGATTTGAACCTGCGGCCCCCTGAACCCCATTCAGGTGCGCTACCAAGCTGCGCCACTCCCCGACGCGGTGCCTATTCTACGGCTCCTCTCCCCGCTTCCTGAATACCAGCCGGATCGGCGTGCCGGCAAAGCCAAACGCCTTGCGCAGCTGCGTCTCCAGAAACCGCTGATAGGAGAAATGAACCAGCTCCGGGTCGTTGACGAAGAAGACGAACGTGGGCGTTGTG
>DASTJZ010000027.1:0-5338 GCA_035716185.1 Candidatus Dormiibacterota bacterium | reverse complement strand
GGCTCGATGTCGGAGCTGATGCTTGGGTAATGGCGCCCCACCGCCTCAGCGAGCTCAGCCTGAACGTCCGGGAGGCCATCGAAGAAGGTCCGCTCCAGATAGAAGAGCGCGTTGCCAACCTCGTCGAGGACCCGCGGTCGGACGGATCGAACCTCGTCGGTGTGCCACAGCACTTCGACCTGGGTGGCAATTCGTTGCCTGACGCGATCGTGGTCTTGCGCCGGAAGCGGCGTGCGCAACATCGCGAGCTGCTGCCCGATCCGGTCTTGATGGTCCAGGATGCTCCGGCGAACGGCCTCGGTCGGGTGCGCGGTCAAGACCGGACGGATTTCGAGCTCCTGGAGCACACCGGCCACATCGTTGGCTGACACGCCCTGTGCCGCGATCCGGGCCAGCGATTCGTCCAGGGGGCTGGTTCCTTCAGTTGCATCGGTCACTGAGCGTGCCTGACGTTCCAGCTCGGCCAGGTTGACCAGCTGAAAATATGTGGCAAACGCGCGAACCAGCCGCGCTGCGTCATCGAGCGGGACGTCATCCAGCTCCTGCACGAGGGCTGCCTCCCGAGCGGCGTCGTACTCCTGTCGAAGCGCCTTGGTTTGCAGCCGGATGGACTCCTCGAGCTCGTACAGCGCCGGTCCCTCGTGCTCGCGGAGCGTTTCGCCCAGCAGCTGGCCGAGCAGCCGGATTTCACTCCGAAGGCCGGCTTCGGGCAGAGCCTCGGAGGCGATCGTCGAAGCCATGGTGCAATATTGCCAGCCTCGAGCTGCCCGATAATGGTCCCGATGCCCGAGCCAAACGGCCTCTCGCGGCTCAAGCGGGAGAGCGCCCGCCTGACCGAAGGCGATGATCGTGCCCCGGCGCGGGCGATGCTGCGGGCGATCGGGTTCACCCGCGAAGACCTGCAGAAACCGCTGATCGGCGTGGGCCACAGCTGGATCGAGACCATGCCTTGCAACTGGAACCATCGGCGACTGACCGAGCGGGTGAAGGCCGGCATTCGCGCGGCGGGCGGGACGCCGATGGAATTCAACACGATCGCCGTCTCCGACGGTGTCTCGATGGGCACGGAAGGCATGAAGGCATCGCTCGTCAGCCGCGAGGTGATCGCCGATTCGATTGAACTGGTGGCGCGCGGTCATCTTCTCGACGGGCTGGTACTGATCGTCGGCTGCGACAAGACGATTCCAGCGGCGGTAATGGCCCTCGCGCGGCTCAACCTGCCCGGGCTCGCGCTTTACAGCGGGACGATCGCCCCTGGCCGCTTTCGCGGTCACGACATCACCTTACAAGAGGTCTTCGAAGCCGTCGGCGCCGTGGCGGCGGGCAAGATGAGTGCCGCCGACCTGCGCGAGGTCGAAGAGAACGCCTGTCCTGGAGCGGGCGCTTGCGGCGGGCAGTTCACCGCGAACACCATGTCGACGGCGATCGAGTTTCTCGGCATCAGCCCGGGCGGCTTCAATGACGTACCCGCTCTCGACCCGCGCAAGGATGACGTCGCCGAACAGGCCGGGCGGCTGGCGATGGACCTGCTGAAACGAAATATCCGGCCGCGCGACATCATCACCCGCGAAGCGTTGGAGAACGCCATCGCCTCCGTAGCGGCGACCGGCGGATCGACCAATGGCGTCCTCCACCTCCTAGCCATCGCGCGCGAGGCCGGCGTGCCGATGACGATCGACGACTTCGACCGCGTCGCTTCGCGAACGCCGGTGGTCGCCAGCCTCAAGCCCGGCGGCGAGTACGTGGCCACCGACCTCCACGCTGCGGGTGGCATTCCGCTGGTGGCCCAGCGGTTGTCCCGCGGCGGCCTCATCAATGGGGATGCTCAGACCGTCGATGGTCGGACACTGGCGCAGGTTGCCGAAGGGGCCCAGGAGACTCCGGGCCAGCAGGTGGTGGTTACGCTCGAGAAACCGCTGAAACCGACGGGAGGGCTGGCCATTCTTCGCGGCAACCTCGCACCGGAGGGCTGCGTCGTCAAGCTGGCCGGCCACGAACGCCTCCATCACCGGGGTCCGGCTCGAGTATTCGACAACGAAGAGGCGGCGTTTGCCGCCGTCAAGGCGCGACAGATCCGTCCCGGCGACGTCGTCGTGATCCGCTACGAAGGTCCGGTGGGCGGCCCGGGGATGCGTGAGATGCTGTCGGTCACCGGCGCTTTGTTCGGCGAGGGCCTCGGTGAAACCGTTGCCCTGATCACCGATGGCCGGTTCTCCGGCGCGACCCATGGGCTGATGGTGGGGCACATCGCGCCCGAGGCTGCGCGTGGCGGTCCACTCGCGATTGTCAAAGACGGTGACTCGATCGTCATCGATCTCAAGAAGCGCCAGCTCAACCTGGAAGTTCCCGATGCCGAGATCAAACAGCGGCTCACGTCGTGGCGAGCGCCCGCTCCCCGATACGCCGAGGGAGTCTTTGCCAAATATGCCGCCCTCGTGTCATCCGCGAGCGAGGGCGCCTTCACCCGACCGCCGCGCTAACGAGTCGGGCTGACGCTCGGACTTGGGCTCGGCGACGGGCTGGCGCTCGGACTCGTGCTCGGCCAGGGCGGGAGGGCAACGCGCGGAGGAACGACGGGATCACCATTGGCGTGGCGCTGCGTCAGCGGATATGCGTTCGTGATGACCTTCCCGTCGGCGCCGAGAGGGTAGTTGGTGTTCGCTTCGCCCCGCTGAACGGTCAGCGGCTGGCCGTCCTGGTCGTAGAGCAACACGTTTGTCAAAGGCTTCCCGTCCTGCGAGTAGGGGTAGATGTTCGTCACCGGGCCACCCGCAAAGGCGGCGGCGAACGGCGGTTGTTGGGAGGCCGTGCTGTCAAACGAGACCCCGGACAGCGTCCGCATGTTTCCGAGAACGAACATCGCAACAAGGACGACAAATACATTCGCTGACACGACCAGCACGCGCCCGAGCTGAGGGAGCGGCCCCCTGCGCCGCCCAAGGCGAACCGAAAGCCAGATGGCGAACCCGGTCGCGAGAATCTGGGCGATCCCGTGTTTGCTGAATGGCGAGGGCAGCGGCCCGAGGTCGGAGCCACCACCCAGGTCCACAAAGGCAGCCAGGATAAGGACGACAAGGTAACCCCGTAGCACCCACCAGGCGGGGCGTAGCGAGGGAAGAAACGCGCGGATCTCCCGGTACCAGTTCGATGCGGTCAGCCGAGCGGCCTCCTGCAGCGATCGCGCGAGACTGGGACTGACCGGATCGACGGGCGGCTGACCGGAAGTGTAGGCGGCGCGCAGTTCGCGCGCATATTGCTCCGGTGGACCCAGCTGCTCCTCGAGCGACCCCGCCCCTTCGGCGGTGATTTCGGCGAGGTGCTGCTCCAGGTCCTCGAGCAACGTCTCCTTTTCCGGAGAGGGAAGGTCGGCAAGCTCGGCTCGCACTCTGGCGGCAAAGGTGGCGATGTCGTCTGCCGGATCGCTAGCGCTCATGACCATTCCTCCCGTTCAGGAGTTGATTCAGGGACTTGCTGAACGACGCCCAGGTACGGGTCGACTGTTCGAAGGTCTTTTTTCCGCGGACGTTCAAGCCGTAGTACTTGCGATGCGGCCCTTCCTCCGATGGCACCACGTAGGAATTCAAGGCGCCCTCCTGGTACAGGCGCCGGAGCGTGCCGTACACCGAGGCATCCCCAACATGGTCGAGGCCGTTGTCGCGCAGCCGGCGGACGACGTCATAGCCATAGCTATCGCCTTCGGCAAGGACCGCCAGCACCGCCAGGTCGAGTGCGCCCTTAAGAAGCTGGGTGGTGTCGAGCTCGGCCTGGCTCATTAAGACGGGATAGAGAGTACTACGGATTGCGGGATAGCGCAAGACCAATGTTTGAATCTCGACTACAGTGGCGAGCACAGCAGCGGTCCGCCGTCTGATCATCTCCAGGTTCGGCGGGCTTTACAACGACCTCTTCGGTCGACGGCTACATCTTGGGGCTGGCGCTGTCATCTTCGATCAAGCAGGACGCGTCCTGCTGGTTCGCCACAGCTATGGCAAGCGCAACTGGGATCTCCCCGGCGGCGGCCGGCACGCTGGGGAGTCGATGGAACAGGCCCTGCGGCGCGAACTGCACGAGGAGATTGGCGTCGAGATTGCCAGCCTGGAGCTTCGCGGCGTCTACTTCGAACCCGAAATGGACCAGCACCACTTCGCGTTTCTCTGTCGGCTCGCGGAGGAACCCGAGCCCAAACCTGGTTCTGTCGAAATTCTCGAATGCGGCTACTGGCCGGTCGATGCCTTGCCTCGGCCGATGACCGACTTCACCGTCCGGCGGATCGCTGACGCGCAAGGGTCAACGCGGCCGATCACGATCACGGTGCTTGGACCTCGACGCTGGCTGGGATGATGCGGGTATAGCGGCGCCCGGTCAACCCGATTCGCCGAATTCTGGTCCGAACTGGCTCGGCGCTCCTGGTGGCGCAGGTGAATCGACCCGGATCGCCCAGACCGGATGAATTTCCGCCCAGTTCTCGGCCGGCTGACCCTGGTAGAGGACCCGGTGCAGGCTGTTCGTATCGATGACGTACGGTCCGGTCGCAGTGATGTGTTCACCGGCAGCGGGTGCCCGCGGGTCGATAAAGCCGCCGGCATCTGCGTTGTTGGTTCGGAAGAGCACCCCCTGCGGATGTTGAGGAATGATCTCGACCACGAGGTGTGGTCCTGACTGGCCGGCACACGTCTGCAGTCGATTGGCCGGCCTCAGCAAGCCGGCGTACTGCGGATCCAACCTCAGGCGGACGTGGTAGTCGCCATCCGGCTCGAGCTTGAGGCAGTCGACGGTGCCGCTCACCGTCTTGCAGCGATCGAGCATCTTCAGCCGGCTGGGGATATAGACTCCGGCGAGCGGCGGCCCCCACTTACATTGGCCGGCCTGTACCGTGAATTTGATGAACGGAATCTGCACCCAGAAATAGGTGGTCAGAGCGAGAAGGCCGGCGATGAGGGCGAGCGCTAGCACGGCAAGAATCGGAAGCGAGGGCCGATTGTAGCCCGCCACGTCTGTGCTTTCAGCCAGCCGTTGGTCAGCTGCCCGACCGAGGTGGCATCGGCTCGGGATCCTTTCCTGAGCTCAAGCTTTCGGAGAGCGACATGGTCCGAAGATAGGCCGCCCAGACTGCGTCGGCCAGGACTGTGCGAAGACGGCCTCGCTCCAACTCGTAGAACGCCGCGGCCGACGTCCCGCCAGGCGAGGTCACCATATCGCGCAATTGCGCCGGATGCTTCTGGGTCCGCTCGGCGAAGGCGACCGATCCCTTCAGCGTTTCGAGCACCAGGTCGTGGGCCAGGTGGCGCGGAAATCCGAGGTGAACCGCGCTATCGATCAAGGCCTCCATCACCAAAAA
>DASTJZ010000026.1:0-13448 GCA_035716185.1 Candidatus Dormiibacterota bacterium | reverse complement strand
GGCCGCCGCGCCTCTTTTTCCGCGACGCGGTCCTGCCGGAGTCTCCTCTTCCCCACTGTCAGGCCGGACAAAAGTGAACTTCGGCTCTTCGAGCACCGGTGGGCCGGCCGGCAGGCTGAAGTTGATGGGCACCGGCGCGTTAATCACCAGATCGAGCGACGGCTTCAGCTCGCCGCCCAGCGCCGACCAGACGTCCGAAATCGAGCGATCCTGCGGCGGGGGTAGCGCAATGGAGATCAGGACGGTTTCTCCGGAGGCGGCCAGGGAGCCAACCAGGAGATCCTCGGGCATGGCCTGGTGCGAGATGAAGCAGCCCAGCAGTGACGAGAGCAGGCGGTGCTCGTCCTCCGGGCGCTGGGTCCAGGCCGTCACCAAATAGGAAAGCTTGAAGCGACGTGGCGGCGGCCGTCGAGATTTGACAAACCCATCGTCACCGCGCACGTCTTGCATCCAGGTCTCTCGCCGCTCGAGATCCTCTCGAATGTCATAGAGATAGAGATCGACGGTCGGAGTATTGCGGCGCGATGACCATTCCTTGGTTGGCGCGTCGAACGCAACTTCCGCTTTCGACCCGTCCAGCGCCTCCCGTTTGACGAGGGCGCGGAGGGACTCATCCACCTCCTGGATCATCGCCTCAAGTTTGCGGGCGTCCGTTTTTCGAACAAGTCGCAGCCGGGCAGTCCTTGGGGTGAATCTCATGCCTGAAGGGGCAAGCCAAGGCTCGGCCGCCCGTCCCTTTGGGCATCCGCCATTACCCGTTCACTGGCCCCCTCGCTACTTGTTCCGGACTCGAGCTGATGCGACGCTCGGCAGGTTCCTGACAAAAGTTCACAGGAGGAGGTCGCTCATGCCCAATTACCTGTCACCGGGCGTCTACGTCGAGGAGGTAGAAGCCGGTTCCAGGCCGATCGAAGGTGTCGGCACAGCCGTGGCGGCGTTCGTCGGCCTTGCCGAAAAAGGCCCGGTGAATCAGCCCACGTTGGTCACCAACTGGAGCCAGTTCGCGAATAACTTCGGCGGATTTCTCGAAGGCTCGTATCTCGCGCACTCCGTCTACGGATACTTCTTGAACGGCGGCGGTTCCTGCTACGTGGTTCGCATCGGATCCGACGGCCACGCACCCGCGGCGCAGGCGGAGCTGCCGAGCGCAAAAGACAAGTCGCTTAGCGGTTATCGCGTCCTCGCCCTCGAAGGCGGACAACCGGGCAATGACATCCAGGTGGAAGTTGCCGAGGCGTCGCAGCCGTCCGAGGACACCTTCAAGCTGATCATCACCCGCGGTAAGGATCGCGAAGAGTACGACAACGTCACGACGCGCAAGGGCAAGAGCAATGTCCTGACGGCTGTCAAGGCGGCGTCGAAGCTAATCCAGCTCGAGGAGATCGGGACCGCCGGCGCCCTGGAAAAGGTCCCCGCCCCGGGCAAGGTTACGCTTCAGGGCGGCGGCGGCACCGTACCGGCCCGCGTGACTCCGGATGAGTACGTAGGCAACAGCGCCGATCGCACCGGATTCGCCGGCCTCGAAGCCATCGATACCGTGACGATGCTCTGCGTCCCCGATTTGATGGCGGCCTACCAGCGCGGCATGATCGACGCCGATCAGGTCAAAGCCGTCCAGCTGGCGATGATCGCCCACTGCGAATTGATGGGCGATCGGGTCGCAATTCTCGATGCACCGCCCGGCCTGAACGCGCAGCAGATTCGCGAGTGGCGCGTTGACAAGGCGGGCTACGACTCGAAGTACGCCACGCTCTACTGGCCATGGGTCAAGGTCTTTGATCCGCTGGCCGGCCAGGCGGCGTACATGCCGCCCAGCGGCCACATGGCCGGGATCTGGGCGCGCACCGACGATACCCGCGGCGTACACAAGGCGCCCGCCAATGAAGTGGTCCGCGGCGCGATCTCGCTCGAGCTCCAGGTCACCAAGGGCGAGCACGATCAGCTGAACCCGCAGGGCGTCAACGTGATCCGGGCATTCCCGGGACGTGGCATCCGGGTCTGGGGCGCTCGCACGCTGTCAAGCGATCCGGCATGGCGTTATATCAACGTCCGACGTCTCTTCAACTACATCGAGGGCTCCATCCTTGGTGGCACCCAGTGGGTCGTGTTCGAACCCAACGACCAGAAGCTCTGGGAAAAGGTGAAGCGGACGATCAACGCGTTCCTGGTCCGGGTATGGCGCGACGGCGCGCTCTTCGGCGCGACGCCGCAGGAAGCGTTCTTCGTCAAGTGCGATGGCGAGCTGAACACGGCCGAGTCGATCGACGCCGGCCAGCTCATCGTCGAGATCGGCGTCGCTCCGGTCAAGCCGGCTGAGTTCGTCGTCTTCCGTATCGCCCAGTTCTCCGGCGGCGCATCACTGACTGAATAAGGAGGTTTGTACATATGGCGAAGACCGGAACAGCGTTGCACCCCACTGGGGGACTTCTCGGCCGCAACTTCACGCTCGATGTTGACGGAATCGAGATCGGTTTCACCGAGATCAGCGGGATGACCTCGGAAGTCGACGTGGCGGAGGTCAAACAACAGTTTGACGGGAAATACATCCTGCAAAAGTTGCCGGGGGCGGCAAAGCCACCCACGCTGACGTTCAAGCGCCCCAAGGATCAGTCGATGGATCTCTGGAAGTGGCACCACGAAGCGCTGCAGGGCAACAATCCTCGCAAGGGCGGGTCGATCACCATGCACGACACCGCCGGCGCGCCGGTTGCCCAGTGGAACTTCACCGAGGCCTGGTGCTCGAAGCTTGTGACGTCGAGCATGAAGGCGGGTGCCAATGAGGTCTTGATGGAAGAAGCCACCGTCGTGATGACGGGCTTCGAGCGAGTCAAGTGACGTCGACGTTAAGCACCGCGGAGGTCGAGCGTTCGACCTCCGCTCGCTCGCTCCATACCGAATTCGGCTTTGTCCTCCCACGTGGCTATCTCGACCCCTCGGGCGAGCTTCATCGCGAGGGAGTGATGCGGCTTGCGACGGCTCGTGATGAGATCCTGCCGCAGCAGGATGCTCGCGTCCGCGAGAACGATGCGTACCTGACGGTGCTGCTGCTGTCCCGGGTGGTCACACGGCTGGGGTCGATTACCCAGGTGACCCCCGGGACCATCGAAGGGCTGTTCGCGTCGGACCTCGCGTTTCTGCAGGACCTCTACCGCCGGATCAACCAGGAGGGTCATAGCCAGGCGGCGGTGACCTGCCCATCCTGTCAGCACGAGTTCACCGTCGATATGGCAGGTGGTCGCCTGGGGGGGTCATGACGACGTACGCGACGGACCGGCTCTTTGAAGAGGTCACGTACGTCGCCTATCACCTCCACTGGTCGCTGGACGAGATTCTCGACCTCGAGCACCCGGTCCGCCAGCGATTCATCGAGGAGATCGGAAACATCAACACCCGACTCTCACAAGCTGAGGAGTCCGACTGAGTGTGGCCCTTCACGCGAAAGCCTGAGGCCAGCGCCCCGGCGGCGCCTGCCCAAAGCCTGCCCCAGGTCCATTTCGACTGGAAGGGCCTGCCTCCGATCCAGCGCACCGTCGCCGATCACCCGCTGACGGTTCCGACCCAACAGTTTGCCGCCGGCCTGTCGACACACGACGACCCGCGCACCGTGGCCGAGCCACTGAGCCACGGCGTGAGCCTCCAAGCCCCACCCGGGATCGCGCTCGACATCGTCCGTCCGCAACCGCAGACCCGCGGACCCGAGCTCGTTCCCCGCACCCAGGCCAAGCGAACCGTTGGGGTTCAGCGCGCGGCCGACGAGTCGAGCATTGCCGACGAGACGAATTTCGAGGGTGGTGCCACGGAGGACCTGCCGGCGATGGCGCCGGCGATGAACCTGCCGGTTTCAGCCGAGCGGCCCCCGTCCGCGCAATTGACTCGAGTCAGTCCGGAAAGTCTGCCGCAGCCATTGCCAGTGCAGCGGGTCGCTACTGCCGGCGAGGAGCATACGGCTCCCGCCGCAGCGCCTGCGGAGCCCGCTGGGGGCGCGATCGAGTTACCCAGCTATCCACGGCTAACCCTGGGCCAGGCACGCCGCCTCGGCCTCGGGGCACCGATGCACCGCGTCCCCGAGACGGCCACCAATGTTCAGCGCTCTGCAGAGCCGTCGCCCGCATGGCCAGGGCCTTCGTCGCCGCCGCCAGCGGCCTCCGCTGCCCAGGAGATCCCGCAGTTCACGCCGTACCCGCTGGATTTCCTCGTCAACAAGAGGCGGGAGGTGGTGGCCCCGGCTCCGATTTCGCGGCCGCAGCGGATCGGATTACCGCTCAATGTTTCGCGCTTTGCGTCGGAATCGCGGGCCGTTGACCTGAAGCCCGCGAATGATCGGGGCGAAGTCGACGGTTTGCCGGCGGCAACGCCAACGCCACCATCGCCCGCTTCGGTTCAGCGTCTCGACGAAACGACCGCGGACCATGCGGAGCGCGCCGCATCACTATCGCCAGCCGGCGAGGCGGATCCAACCGCTGAGCTCGCTGGTCTGACGGGGATCTCGGCTGACACGGATCCGAAAAGCACACTGCTCGCGAGCACGGCGAAGGGGGAAACGCAGGAGAGCTCGGTGGCGCAACCGCCGGCTCTCCCGTTGGCCGGCGGCAAGATCTCTGAACCCGGCGTCCGAGAAGGGGCCGATGAGCCGGCGAGCCTTTCAGAGGCTCGAGGCCACATCGATGGACCCGCCTCTTTCGTCAGCGACGGCACGCCGGCCCAAAGCAACGGAATGCGTGACAGGGCGCCGCTCGTTTCCGAGCGGCCGCAATTGATAACGGCCACACGGTCGCCCTTGTCGACGCCGGTTCAACGGACGACCGACACGCCATCCTCATCGGTGGGACCGGCGATCGACGGATTGCGGCGGCAGGTCCCGTTTCTATCGATCCAGCGGGTGGAGAGTTCCAGCTGGCCAAGTCCAGAGAACGCGTGGACGCTCGATTCCAGCGATGGGCCGGCCTCCGCGCCGCCGGCGAACGGGTCCGAACGACTGGCGGGACCGAGCTTGCCGCTGGCCCGCCCGCGCGAAGCCCTGGCGACGAGCCCGCTCACGCCGACTCGAACGACCCCTACGGTGCAGACCTCATCGAGCGCTGAGAGCTGGCCGGTGGCGCGAGCCTCGACGGCGCTGCTCGAGCCATCCTTTGAAGACGCGGCACCCGCCACGGTGCAGCGACAGGCGAGCGCGGAATGGGCGGTGTCGGCAGCCCGCGATGAAGCCGCGATCGGCCCGAGCGCGGCACCGGCCGCCGGCGCGGAAGCCGCCGCATCGGGAGGCGATGAGGAGACCCGGATGGAGGACCTCGCCGCCAAGCTATACGACCGGATCCGAGGCCGTCTTCGCAGCGAACTACTGGTGGACCGTGAGCGAGCCGGCTTCCTCACGGATCTGCGATGAGGAGGACGTATGCCTGGTGACATCCATACCGGACAATCTCTGCGGTTTCGGGTGCGCATCGACGGTGGCCATGATCTGGGCGCCTGGGCGAAGTGCGATGGCCTCTCCGTCGAATACGAAGTGAAGGAGTATCCGGAGGGCGGGGAGAACGGCTACGTCCATAAGATTCCGGGCCGGGCGAAATACCAGAACATCAAGCTGACACGAGCCGTCAACAAGGACTCGGCCAAGGTTTCCGCGTGGCTCACGAGCATTCAGGCCGTGGTCAAGCGGCAGACGGCCGAGATCGCGGCCGTCGATGCAAAGGGCCAGACGATCGCCACCTGGTCCCTGCAAGGCGTCTACCCGGCGAAGTGGACCGGTCCGTCCTTCGACGCCGGGTCGAGCCAGATCGCGACCGAAACGCTCGAGCTCGTTCACAACGGATTTCTTGGTGGATAGGCGGGACAGGCAATGAATTCCAAGATGGTCAAGGCACGGCTGGAAGAGGTCGAAGGCGCGAACAAGCTCGAGTTCAAGTTCAATCCCACCGAATACTCGGTCAGCAAGAGCGCGAACTGGAGCAATACCGCGGCGAGCAAGGGCACGAAAGCGGGCAGCAAGCCGCACTACGTGGGGAGCAATCCCCAGACCATCGGGTTGAAGATCTTCTTCGACGACTGGGAAGCGCTGGCGGGCGATGTGACCAAACCCGTGGAGCAGCTGCTCGACTGGTGCACGCCGACGGAGAAGTCGATCCGCAATAAGAAGTCACAACCGCCGATCCTGCGATTTATCTGGGGCACCAACAATCACCTGGTCAAGCACAAGTACTACCTGTCGAGCGTGAATGTGACCTACTCCATGTTCCGGCGAGACGGCACTCCGGTACGGGCGCAGGCCGACATCAAGCTGAGCGAGGTCCCAACCGACGACCCCGCCGGCCAGAACCCGACCTCTGGCTCGATCAATACCCGCCGGACGCACGTCATCAGCCAGGGTGACAGTTTGCAGTCGATCGCCAACCACGAGTACAGCAACCCAGGCTTGTGGCGAGGCATCGCGAGCTTCAATCACCTGGATGATCCGATGCGGCTCGAGCCCGGAAACCGACTGTTGTTGCCCAGCCTGGAAGAGGCTGCGGAGCTGGCGAAGTAGGAAAGATGGCAGAGCCCTTCCACGCCTGGCCCGACATCTCGATCGACGGCTCGCCGCTGTCCGATCAGGTGAGCCAGCAGCTGGAGCAGGTGCTCGTCGAGCACCACCAGCACCTGCCCGACATGTTCGTGATCAGCTTCCACGATCCCGGGCGTGACATTCTCGGCCAGGCAGGGGCGAAAGTCGGCTCGACGGTCGTGATCAAAGTCACGCCGCCCGGAGGCAGCTCGCCAGAGACCCTGATCAACGGGGAGATCACTTCGCGCGAGGCGCACTATCACGCGCACCACACTCGCTCCCTCATCCGCGGCTATGACAAGTCCCACCGGATGCATCGGGGCCGGCGCACCGAAACGTATAAGAACGTCACCGATTCGGACATCGCCCAGAAGGTCGCGCAGCGGGCCGGACTCACCATCGGCCAGATCGACTCGACGAGCGGCACCTTCGATCTCGTTTCCCAGGCGAACCAATCGGACTGGGATTTCCTGAAATCGCGCGCCCGCGAAATCGGATACGAGCTGACAATGGAAGATGGCAAGTTCTACTTCCGGCAGCCCAAGCAAGCGGCGAACGCGCCCTCAACCGGGGACTTTCAGAACCACAGCGATCCGCTGCAGCTGGTCTCCGGCGATGACCTGATCGAGCTGCAGGTCCGGGTGACATCGGCCGAACAGGTGAACGACGTCAAAGTGCGAGGCTGGGATCCCGATCAGAAACAGGTCGTGATCGGGTCGGCCAATGCCGGAACCGTCGCCGCGTCGTCACTCCCCGACGACCCGGCGAGCCTGGCCAACACCTTCGGGGGCCCAACCTTTACCGCCGTCAACCGCCCGCTGGCCAAGCAGCCGGAGGTCGACGCCGCGGCCAAGGCCATCGCCGAGGCGATCTCCAGTGCCTACGCGGAAGCCGATGGCATCGCGCTGGGCAACCCGAAGCTGAAGGCCGGCAGCACCGTGAGCCTTGGCGTGGTGGGCGACGAGTTCGCCGGCAAGTACACCCTGACCAGCGCCCGCCATGTGTTTGCCGAGGGGGGCTACCGCACCCACTTCGCGGTCAACGGCCGGCAGGACCGGACGCTTCTGGGCCTGACCTCGCTCGGATCGTCGAACGGGCACGCCTCGGCAGGCGGCGCTCCCATCAACGGGGTGGTGGTTGCGGTCGTGACCGACAACAACGACCCCAACAACCTGGCCCGGGTCAAACTAAAGTTTCCCTGGCTCGACGACAACTACGAGTCCGACTGGGCGCGTCTGGCGCAGCTTGGTGCCGGGCCGAACAGCGGCGTCCTCTGGATCCCCGAAGTCAACGACGAGGTGCTGGTCGCCTTCGAGCACGGGGATATCCGCCGCCCCTATGTGGTCGGCCAGCTGTACAACGGTCAGGACAAGCCCAACGAGGGCAGCGGGCTCTTCGACAACGGCAAGGTCAAGCGGCGCGGATTCATCTCGCGCAAGGGCCACAAGTTCATCTTCTTCGACGACGACAACAAAAAAGGCGTCGCCATCCTCAGCGAGGACGGCAACTACAAGATCTCGCTGAACGAAACCACCAAGGAGATCCACATCAAATCGTCGGAAAAGATCACGGTGGAGAGCGGCAAGGATATGACGCTAAAGTCGGGGGCGGACCTGAACCTCGAGGCGCAGCAGGGACTCACGGTCAAGGCGGGTGCAAAGCTCACGCTCAAGGGCTCGCAGGGCGGTGAGCTGGATGGCGGGGCGCAGCTCGACGTCAAGGCCAGCGGGCAGATCTCGGTGGACGGCATGTTCAGCGTCAACAGCGGCGCCCTGATGGTCACGAAGTAATGCCAGGTCCAATCGTCACCATGGGCGGCACCGTCACCTGCATGCACGGCGGGCAGGGAATCGCCAGCACAACGGCGGCGAAGCTTACGCTGGGCGGTCAGCCCGCCATCACGATTCCCGCCACGTACAGCGTCGCCGGCTGCGCCTTTCCTCCGCCTCCAGCCGCCAACGGGCCCTGCGTGACCGGGATGATCATGTCGGGGAGCACCAAGGTGACGACGAGCGGCATGCCGCTGCTGCTCGCGCTTCCACCGGTGAACGGCACCTGCGTGCCAACCGGGACGCCGATGATGATCCCGAACGCCGGCCAGACCAAGGTGATCGCCCAATGAGCGAAGAATTCGTCGGTTCCGGCTGGGCCTTCCCGCTGCGAACCGATCCCACCGGACGAATGGCGCTGGTCTCCCGTGAGCAGGAGATCGAGGAGAGCATCCGGTTGATCCTCGGCACCGCCTTCGGCGAGCGGCCGATGCGGCCCGAGTTCGGTTGCGAGATCCACGAGTATGTCTTCGACAGCGCGGATGCCGAAACCGCGGCCAAGATCGCCGCTGCCGTCCGGGCGTCGCTCCGGCGCTGGGAGCCGCGGATCGAGGTCAACGACGTGATCGTCAGCTTCGATGCCGCCGACAGCAGCACGATCTACATCGACATCCGCTACTCGATCGGCGAGACTAACGATCCGCGCAACCTGGTCTTCCCCTTCTACGTGATCCCGGCAGAGACGACATGACCGATCACCCTGTTACAGGAGGCGAGTGAGCATGGCCCTTCCGGTCCCAAATCTCGATGACCGTCGGTTCCAGGACCTGGTGGATGATGCCAAGCGCCTCGTCCAGCAGAAGTGTCCCGAGTGGACCGACCACAACGTTTCCGACCCGGGCGTGACCCTGATCGAGACCTTTGCCTGGATGACCGATCAACTGCTGTATCGCGTCAACCGGATCCCGGACCGCAACTACATCAAGTTCCTGGAATTGATCGGCGTCCGGCTGTTTCCGCCGACCGCGGCGCGCGCGGCGATCACCTTCTGGCTGGCGGGACCGCAACCGGGGACGGTCCATATCCGCCCCGGCACCCAGGTGGCGACGTTGCGCACTGATGCCGATGAGGCGATCGCCTTTACCACCATCGGCGACCTCGCCATCGTACCCTCATCGTTGAGCCGGATCGCCTCGACCCTGGCGAGCGAGAACGAGGTTCGCGATCATACCGAGGCGCTCGAGGCACGACAGAGCTTTTATTGCTTCGACAAGGTCCCGAAACCCGATGATGCGCTCCTGGTCGGCCTGTCCGATGCGGTGCCGTCGTGCGCGGTCACGCTTCGATTCCGTTGTGACATCGAGGGCGTCGGCGTCGATCCCGAGAATCCGCCGCTGGTGTGGGAAGCCTGGGACGGCTACGCCTGGAGCGCCTGCGAGGTCGACCGCGACGGCACCGGCGGCCTCAACCGCGACGGCGATGTGGTGCTCCACATTCCGAAGAGTCACACCGTATCGGTCATCCAGCAGCAGCGCGCCGGCTGGTTGCGGGCGCGCGTCCTCAAGCCCGAGCCCGACCAGCCAACCTACAGCGCGTCACCGACGATCAAGGGGCTGACCGCCTTCACCAGCGGCGGAACGGTCGAGGCCGTCAACGCCGAGCTGGTGGAGAACGAGCTGCTCGGCGCGTCGGAGGGCGTTCCAGGCCAGTCCTATGCGTTGAAACACAGTCCGGTCGTTCCAGGCGGAGCGGCGGCGGTGCTCGAAGTCAGCAGCCCCGAGGGGTGGCAGGAATGGGCGCAGGTCCAGGACTTCGTCGATAGCAAGCCGGAAGATCGGCATTTTGTCCTCGATGCCACGGCCGGTCAGGTGTTGCTCGGTCCGGGTGTGCGCGAACCGGACGGGGCCCTGCGGAATTACGGCGCGGTGCCGCCCAAAGGTTCGCGCTTACGGCTGCGCTCCTACCTGATCGGTGGCGGCAGCCGCGGCAATGTCGCGCGCAATGCCATCAGTGTGCTCAAGTCGTCGATCCCGTACATCTCGAAAGTCCAGAACCGGCGCGCGGCGGAAGGCGGCGTCGACGGCGAGGAAATCGAGAACGCCAAGGTTCGCGGCCCGATCGTGCTGCACACCCGGGACCGCGCCGTCACGATGGAGGATTACGAGCACCTGGCAAAGGAAGCGGCGCCCGAGGTGGCCCGGATCCGCTGTGTGACCGCGGGCGACGGCTCCGAGGCCGGCGGCGTTCGCATCCTGGTAGTGCCCGCAGCCGGAGCCGCGGACGGACGACTGCGGTTCGAGCAGCTCGTCCCGGCCGACGAAACCCTGCAGCGCATCAGCCGCCGGCTCGATCAGACGCGCGTGATCGGAACCCGCGTGGTCGTCGAGCCGCCGGTTTATCGCGGGGTCACGGTGGTGGCCAAGCTGCGGCCACGCGCGAACGCGAATGCGACGCGGCTGCAGGCTGATGCCCTGGAGGCGCTCTATCGCTACTTCCATCCCATCATCGGCGGTCCGGATCGAAATGGCTGGCCCTTCGGCCGCCCGGTGCACGTCGGCGAGGTGTACTCGGTGCTGCAAGGCCTGCGAAGCACCGAACTGGTCGAAGACGCGCGCCTCTTCGGCGCTGATCCGATCACCGGCCAGCGCGGGCAGGCCGTGCAGCGACTCGTGATCGAACCGCATGCGCTGGTCTTCTCCTACGAGCACCAGGTCCTGGTCGAGGGCGCATGATCGCCACCCCGCCCAGCCTGAATCACAAACGCGGTCTGATCCGCACCCTGACGACGCCGCATCCGCTGATCGAGACGCTCCCCGGTCTGTACCAGGAGGACGGCTTCACGCAGCGCTTCATGTCGGCGTTCGACGCGATGCTGGCGCCGATCTTCGCCACCCTCGACAATTTGCCGGCCTATCTCGATCCCTGGCTGGCGCCGGAGGACTTCCTCGAATGGCTCGCCTCGTGGTTTGGCATGGCGCTCGATGAATCATGGTCGCTCGACCGGCGCCGGGCGCTGGTGTCGCGCGCCTTCGACTTCTATCGGTTGCGCGGCACGGCTGGCGGGCTCAAGACGCAGATCGAGACGCTCACCGGTGGCACCGTCGAACTGCACGAAACGGGTGGCGTCTCCACCTCATCGACCGCTGGATCACCCTTGCCCGGCTCGCCGAATTTCGCGCTGCTGGTGCGGGTCAGCGTCGACGATCCGTCGGCGATCAACGTCAGCCGGCTCGACGCCCTGGTCGCGACGGCCAAGCCGGCCCACGTCACACACAAAGTCGAAGTTGTCAAACGGGCCGAAGTAAAGGATGCTGTGGAGGTGACCACCGGGTGATCGTCTGCAAGAACTGCGGGCACCAGAACGAGGACAACGACACATTCTGTGGATCATGTGGCAAGTTCCTGGAGTGGACCGGCGAACGGATCGCGGTCACCCAGCCTGAGCCTGAGCCGGCGCCGCCGCCCGAGCCCGAACCGCAGCCCACCCATCTGGGCCTGATCGACCGCGTCAAGCAGGCGGTCGGCATCGAAGAGACCGCGCCGCAAGCAACAACCGCACCCGCGGCACCACCTGCGTCGGTTCCGTCTCCCGCCACGGCTTCGGCCGGACCTGCAGCCAGTGCCCCGCCATCACCGCCTCCGGCGCCGGCATATCGCCCCGTGGTGGTGACATCTGCGGCTCCGGCGGCCACACCGCCATCACCACAGGCACCAGCCAGCCTCGGCTACCCGCCACCGGCAACGGCTGCGGCTCCAGTTTCGTCGCCGCAACCCGTCCTTGCCGGCGTCGGCGCTCCGACCGCGCCTCCAATGGCAGCCCCGGTCGCCGCCCCTGCTGACGAGCCGCTGTCCCGCCGGCCGACGTCCGTCGCGCCTGCGATTAGTCGGCCTCGGCCGGCACCGCGGGTGCTGGAGCCGCCGACCCGCCGACATCCCGGTGACCTGATCTGCGGCCAGTGCGGCGAGGGCAATGACCCAGTCCGGCATTTCTGCCGCCGCTGCGGGAATTCCCTGGACGAAGCCATCGCCGTCCAGCTGCCCTGGTACCGACGATTCTTCAACCGGGTGTTCGGTGTCCGCACCCGTGAAGCGGGTTGGCGGCCGCGTCGCGTGGGGGCGCCCAATGTCGTGGGCTTCATGGGCCGCATCGTTCGGCTGGCCATCGCCGCCATCATCGTGGTCGGGCTGCTCGCCTTCCTGTTTGTTCCGCAGTTCCACAACCTGGTCGTTGACCGCGTAACCAGGACGGTGACCAGTGCGCGAATCCTGGTGCATCCGAATTACGACCCGGTCTATCCAACCGGGACCAGCGCAACGTCATCGATCGCCGGTCACCTGCCCGCCCTTGCGGACGACCGGAAGACCGGTACCTACTGGGCCGCGTTGCCGAGCGACCACACCCCCAGCATCTCGTTCCACTTTGACATTCCGCAAGATCTTGCCGATATTGGCTTTACCTCCGGCGCGTCAGGGACAGCTCCGGCGGATCAGTTCCTCGCCCAGCCCAGGCCGCACCAGGTCCACCTGGTGTTCTCGAACGGGACCTCGAAAGACCTCACCCTTGCGGACAAGGACAGCGCCCAGTTCTTCCCGATCGACGCCAAGCAGGTGACCTCCGTCGAGGTCCACATCGTGAGCATGTATCCGACCACCGGGGCCGCGCCCTCATCCGTGGCCATCGACGAGGTGGAGTTCCGAATCAAAGACTGACGATCCCCAGCGAGGGAATCAGACTACAAGCGGGCGGTGGCGCTGAGGCCGAGCTCCTCGAGGACCTGCGCATAATCGCGGCGGGCCCGACTCGCCGCGATCGGATCGCCGGCGCGCTCGCGCGCCTGGATCAGCAGTTTCCACAGCGGATCATGGAAGCGGTCCACCCACAGGCCGGTCGTGCATGCGCTCGCGGCGGCTTCGGGTTCATTGCGTTTCAGCAGCAGCTCCGCCAGACCCTGCGCCGCCTCCAGCGCGGCGGCCCTGTAACGCTCGCGTGGCTCGATCGCCCATTCCGCCGGGCCATCCTCGGGTAAGACCTCGCCGGCGTAGAGCTCGAGCGCCTGACGGAAGGCGGCGATGGCGGTGTCCGTCTCGCCGCGAAGCCGGGCAACCCGCGCCGCGGCCAGCGCCTTCGAAAATTGCAGCAG
>DASTJZ010000025.1:0-3024 GCA_035716185.1 Candidatus Dormiibacterota bacterium | reverse complement strand
ACCGAGGCGACCTTCGGATTGCCGGTCTTCCGCCATCCGCCCGACCGGCTCGAGATCGACAAGCTGCTGCATTCGCTGGCCCTTTTCCCCGACCGCTGTCACGTCGTCGGGGTGTATGCGCTGGGCAAGTGCCAGCGGGTTCTGGCGCTGTTGCGGCGGGCCGGATACGAAGAGCCGGTCTATCTGCACGGCGCGCTGATCGGCCTGACCGAGCTCTATGAGAGGTTGGGGGTGCCGCTGGGGCCGGTGCTGCCGTGGGCCGAGGCAACGCGCGAGGCGCTCCGGGGCCGCATCGTGCTGGCGCCGCCCGCCGCCACGACCGACCGCTGGTCGCGGCGGCTGCCCGACCCCCTCGTCGCGATGGCGTCGGGGTGGATGCGGGTGCGCCAGCGCGCCAAGGCGCGCGGCGTCGAGCTGCCTCTGGTCATCTCCGACCACGCCGATTGGGACGAGCTGACGGCGACGATCGACGAGGTCGCCGCGGAGGAGGTCTGGGTCACCCATGGGCGCGAGGAGGCGCTGGTCTATTTCGCGAACAAGAGAGGCTACCGCGCCCGCGCGCTGGCCCTCACCGGCTTCGAGGAGGACGAGTGAAACCACGCATGACGCCGGCGCGCTGCTCCTCACCGGCCCTCTCCCCCGCCCAGGCGGGGCGAAGGGCTTCCACTGCCTTCTCCCCCGCCCCCGCTTGGGAGGTCGGAGTAAGGGGCTGCCGTGAACTGCTCTGCTGCGCTCCTTTTACTCCGTCGCCCAGATGAACTTCTTTCGAAGTGTGGGCTACTTCACACTTCCCGACAGATCTCCGAATTTATCTAGCAAACGTGGTCGGATTGGCCATCCATCCCGGGAATGTCGGATCAACGTGCGGTCGAAAATCGACGGATGACAGAAAAGAAAAACTGAGTAAAACTGTACCTGACAACTAAAATCAGGTGATCGGCATGGAAAGCGCACACCTGAAACGTAGATTAACGGCCGTCCTGCTCGCGGACGTTGTGGGCTATTCTCGCCTTATGAGTGTCAATGAAGAGGAAACGCACGTTCGGCTTGCTGACTACGTCAAAGATTTAATTGAGCCTAAAATCGCTGCGCATGAGGGGCGGCTGATCCGGACCATGGGCGACGGGTTTCTAGCCGAGTTTGATAGCGCTGCAGACGCGGTGTACTGCGGGCTCGAAATACAGGAGGAATTGGCCCGGCGCGATCACGGGATCGACCCCGATCGGCGGATACAGCTGCGCATCGGCATAAACACCGGCGACGTGATAGTCGACGAACGCGACATATATGGCAACAGCGTCAATATCGCGGCTCGACTGGAGGGGCTCGCAAAACCTGGCGAGATATACATTACTCGGGGTGTTCACGATCAGTTGCTAGGGTATCCCGATCTCTCTTTCGAAGATGCGGGCGAGCGAAAAGTAAAAAATATCAAGCAGCCAGTCCGCGTCTATCGCGTCAGGCCTGCCCGGCAGCAACAAAATCGAGTTCTGTCCCGAGACGTGGTCGGCACTGCTCGACGGCTTTTCCGAGTTGCTGTTTTGGGGCACCGACGCTCGGCTATCTCTGTGTCCATATTGCTGGTCGCGGCCGCCGGAGCTACAATAGGGGCGTTGCCGATCCACCGCGACTATTCGTTACTGGCGCCCCGCGCATCGATCATGGTGCTGCCGCTCCGCAACGCGAGCAATGACCCGGAACAGGACTATTTCGCCGATGCCGTCACCGATGATCTGACCACCGATCTGTCGCGCCTCTCCGACACGGCCGTGATTTCTCCGGCCACGGCCTTTACGTACAAAGGGAAACCCGTTGACGCGCGGGAGATCGGTCGAGAGTTCGGGGTTCGCTACATATTGGACGGCAGTATCAGAAAAACCGGGATGAAGGTGCAGACCAATGCACGGCTCGTTGACACTCGTACTGCCGCCCACCTATGGGCCGACCGCTTCGATAACGAGCTTACTGATCTTTCCGAGCTCCAGGACGCCATCACCGGACGGATCGCATCCTCGCTCCAGGTCCAGCTGGTCAAAGCTGAGTATCGTCGCGCAGTGGCCGAGCGGCCGACGGATCCCGACGCAATCGATTTGAGGCTACGCGCCATGGCTCTTCTTGTCTCCTCGCCGACCCCCGAGCACGCTCTTGCCGCACGCCGACACCTTGAGGAGTCGGTGCACCTCGATCCTCTGTCGGCCGAGAGCTGGGGCTACCTCGCCTGGGTACTCGTCAACGATTATCTGAACCACTGGAACGAGGCCAAACAAAGCCCGGAGGCCGGAAAGGAGCTACTCCGTCGGGCGAAGGAGGCCCTACAGGAGGCGCTGAAGATCGATCCGACGCTCGCCCGGGCACACCAAGCGGATGGCTATATTCGTCGCGCCAATGGGGACCATCAAGGGGCGCTAGACGCCTTCGACCGAGTGATTCAGCTCGATCCAAACTATGCTGCCGGTTATGCACAAAAAGCCAATCAACTGGTCATGGTCGGACGCCCGAGAGAGGCTCCGCCGCTGGCGCTCAAAGCGATTACGCTTAGCCCTCGTGATCCTTATATCGGCGCGTTTTACTGGGTTATAGGACGAGCGTACTTTGTAATGGCAAATTACGACGATGCAGTTGTTTGGCTTCGAAAATCAGTACAAGTAATGCCTAATACGTGGTATAATAGAGCATATCTGTTAAGCGCTTACGCTCTTACGGGACGTCACGAACAGCCAGAAGCGCGTACGGCGGTGAGCGATTACAACAGTGTATTTAGTGGGCACACCGTGCAACATATTACCGATATGTATGAAAAGGAGCTTCCCCACCCCGATCCCGGCATGCAGGCAAGCATCCAAGAATTGTATAAAGGCTTGCGGTTAGCGGGGGTGCCCGAACAGTAATGACTCCGTCGAGCGTGGCATCAGCGGATCCTCTCATCGAGCGGCTGCGACTAGCAGGAGCGGCCGGCCGCGTGACGTGATCCGCGGCTCTGGCGTGACACGTCGAGAGCTTGCCCAGCTCACCGCCGGGGCAGCG
>DASTJZ010000024.1:0-4189 GCA_035716185.1 Candidatus Dormiibacterota bacterium | reverse complement strand
GCCTCCCTCCTCGTCGAGCTTCTCGTGCATCTGCGAACGGTGAGTCTCGGTCTGCGTGACGAATGCTTCGAGCTTTTGCGCGGTACTGGTCTTTAGGAGCTCATGCTCCTGGTCGGCTGCCGCACGCATCGCCTGGCGCTCTTCATCAACCTGCTGTCCGAATTGGCGACGTCGTTCGCTAAATCCGGCAGAGACTCCAGCTTTCTGCTGGCCGACGGCGTTTTGGATGTTCGTACGCTCGACGCCAGCCTTCCCAAGGATGGCCTGTTTCACCGTGCCAACCTTTTGATTGATCGACGTAACGTGTGTGAGGGCGGCCGCCTGTAACCGCTCGACCTGAGCCGTGACCGACGCGCTCGCCGCCGCGGGGTCATACTCGCTCGGCGGCGCGGCCATACCGTCCGGGGACGGTGGAGGCGGCGGGGGAATGCTCGCGGGCTCGAGAGCACCGTCAAATGATTCAACAGTCGAAGGACTCTCGGGCGCCTCTGCTCGTGGCTCGATCACATCTCCGATATCTGGGGCGCTGGGCGGCTTCGGGATCTGAACTACCGGCATCCTCGAACGCGGAATATCGACTACCGCCGGCTTGGGAATTGGCGGACGAGGCACTTGGCGCCCAGTAGATCCGACCAGCTGGCTTACCGCGGAATTACCAGCCAGGCTCTGGAGGCTCAGGAGCGCGCCCGGTGAAAAGGGCACGTCCATGTCCGCTCGCGAGCCCGCAGGGCTTTCCGGCCGCGCTGAGCTTGGCTGAGCGGTTTTGGGACGGCGATCTACCTGCTGTTCATCTTGGCGCGCGTGTAGATCATCCACCTGGTGGCCTTGGGCATATACATCGCTCGCGTGGCCAACGCCGTCAATCGCCCGGCGGGCAGCATCGAGTGAATCGATTTGCCCGTTGGGGCAAGGCCCCTTGCCCGGAGACCTGCGCCGTTGACCGTTGACCCGAGCGATGAGTTGGAGTCTGATCACCCGAGAAGGAGCGTTCGCGCCTTTGGCGCCAGCCTGAGCACATCTCGGATGGAGGGATCAAGATGCAATCGCACGACACCGACCTTCTGCTGAACCCCGAGAGTCACCAGGCGCCGACAAGGCCTAAGGACGAGGCAAGTTCGGCCGGAGCCGAGGCACTGATTCATGGTCGGACCGACGCGCTCACGACGGCTGGCGTAATGCATTTGCAGAAGACGGCGGGGAACGCCAGCGTGACGGCCGCGCTCGAGGAGCAGGAACCCTCCCTGGTCAAAGACGTCGTCGGTTCGGGCGGCGGATCGCCCCTCGATCGCGACACCCGCGGCTTTATGGAGTCACGATTGGGAGCCGACTTCAGCGATGTTCGGGTGCACACCGACGGCAAGGCCACCGAGTCGGCCCGATCGGTTCAGGCACATGCCTACACAGTCGGCAACGACGTTGTCTTCCAATCCGACAAGTACTCACCCGACAGCGATTCCGGCAAGCGGATGCTCGCCCACGAGCTGACCCACGTTGTGCAGCAGCGGTCGGGACCAGTCGACGGAACACCCGCCCCAGGCGGGATCAACGTCAGCCACCCATCCGACCGGTTCGAGCAAGCAGCGGAAAGCACGGCCGACCGTGTGATGTCGTCAGCAGCGCCCAGTCCCGTCGCTGCCGGCGCAGCCCCCGCCTCCATTCAGCGGGAAGAGGTCGAAGACGCTGAAGACGAAGGCGAAGAGAAAAAGCCTACGGCGTCTCTCTCAGCGGTGCAGCGCGCTAGCGAAACCGACGGGGTCGCCCCCGAAGAGGAAGAGGCCTAACCGGCTTCCGACAGCAACCCGTAGTAGGGGCCGAACTCCGACTCGACGCAGAGCCGGCCCATCTTCAGATACTCGCGCTGGGTGGCGCGGATCAAATCTGCCATCGACAGCGGCTCACCCCGCTCGGCAGCGGCATATGCGGCGGCGACGACGATGTTGCGAATTCCGCCGCCGGCCAGCTTGAATGATTGCGCGAGGAAGTCGAGGTCCAGGTCAGCACTCCGTGGCATCGCAACTCCGAGGCTTCTCTCCCACAACTGCAAGCGATACTCCTCCTCGGGCTCGGGGAAATCGACCAGCGAGTCCAGCCGCCGGGTAAACGCTTCGTCGAGATTGGCCCGCAGATTCGTGGCGAGGACGGCGATCCCCTCGAATAGTTCCATCCGTTGGAGCAGGTAAGCCACCTCGACGTTCGCATAGCGATCGTGGGCATCACTCACCTCTGATCGCTTGCCGAACAGCGCATCAGCCTCGTCGAACAGGATGACGCCATTGATGCGCTCCGCCTCAGCGAAAATCCGGTCGAGATTCTTCTCGGTTTCGCCAACGTACTTGTCGACCACGGTCGCCAGGTCAACCGTGTACAGGTCCAGGCCGAGCTCGCCGGCGAGCACCTCCGCGGCCATCGTCTTCCCGGTGCCCGACGGCCCCGCAAACAGGGCAGTCAACCCGCGGCGCCTTGCCGATCGTCCGCCCATCTTCCAGACATCGAGCACCTGCTCGCGATAGCGGGCCCGCGTGAGCAGCTCCTTGAGCTGGGCCATCGTCTCCGGCGGCAAGACCAGGTCGGAAAATCGGACCGCCGGCTGGACGCGGCGCGCGAGCCGCTCGAGACCGGCAGCGTTCTGCGCGCGAGCGCCGGCCTTCAACTGTTCCTCGTCGAGCGATACGTCACGAGCATGCGCTTCCATTCGCGCCGCCCGAGCTGCTCGATGCACCTGTTCCGCCGTCAGCCGGAACTGCGCCATCGTCCCCGCCACGTCAAGCCCGGCAGGAGTATCCCCATTGAGATTCCGACGCCACAGCTCGGCGCGATGCGCCGCGTCCGGAATGGGCGCCTCGCAAATGAAGGGCACCTCACGCGCCCACCCCGGATCCCAACCCCGCGCACCGACCAGGGCCACCATTGCCGGCATCTCCGAAAACGCGCGGACGGCGGGAAGCCCGCGGGCGATCAACACCTCGATCGGACCAGCGACGATGCCGCCACCAGTGAGACCGGCCTCCCGAGCGGCGAGCGCCGCGACCAGCTGTGGATCGTCCTCGCCGCGCAGCCGCTCCAGGTCCAGCGCCAGGGAGGGACGCCCAACATGCGCGAAGGCGCTGGCGGCCAGAGCGGCACCGGAAGAGCCAGGCGGCTCACGCACATAAGCCAGTCGAGCATCCTCGCGGCCCATCCAGCGGACCAGGGTGGCGGCCTGGTCGGGCATCGCGCGCTCGCATTCGTAGACCAGGGCTGAAATCGTTGGGTCCGGCAAATCGCTTCCCAACAGATGGGCGGTCACCCGATCGGGGACGCGCAGCGACCTCGTCAGTAAGGGCCGCTCGCCTTCTTCAACCAGCACCAGGTACTCATCGACGAGGGGCGCTCCAGCCGCCAACCGGCTGCGGGAATAGGCGCTGCTCGACGGCAGTCCGCACAACTCGATGCAAAGTCCGATGCTGGCCCGGCGGCGCGAGACATCGTCCTGCAGGTAGCCGTACAGTCGCTCGAAACGCGCATCAACATCCGGCGCCATGGCAATCAGCAGAAGCTCGACGTCGATGTCTTCGAGGTGGAAGCGACGCGCAAGGCGGCGCAGGCGAACGTTGGCGCCATCGGCCTCGGCGGCATCGGCGGCGGCTTCGATTTCGTCGCGTTGGCGCTGCGCCTCATCGTCGGGCGGTGCGGGCGCCGTTTTCCCTGCCAGCAGGCGGTCGACATGGGTCTGCGAGATATACAGGCCCCGGAAGCGATCGTCGGTTTCCGGATCAATCGCCCGGCGGCGGGCCACCGCGGCCCGGACGCGAGCCTCGATCAGCTCGAGGCGGCGCAGCAGATGCACAAGGGACGGATCGCCGATCGCGGTCTCTGGCGGGGCCGTCATCGCCCTCTAGGAGCGGTTCACCCCGCGGATGCGGAAGATCCGGCCAGGCTGCCGTTCTTTACCGACCCGGACGGTCTCGTCCTGCTCGACCGGCGCCCCGGGCTTGCTGGCCGGCTCGCCGGGTTTGAGTCTGCCGTCACCGGCTGGTCCTCGAAGCCCGACCGGTTTCGACGATGCCTCGGCCGCCGCGCCTCTTTTTCCGCGACGCGGTCCTGCCGGAGTCTCCTCTTCCCCACTGTCAGGCCGGACAAAAGTGAACTTCGGCTCTTCGAGCACCGGTGGGCCGGCCGGCAGGCTGAAGTTGATGGGCACCGGCGCGTT
>DASTJZ010000023.1:0-11247 GCA_035716185.1 Candidatus Dormiibacterota bacterium | reverse complement strand
CGACGACGGCGGCAATGACCTTGTTGGTCGTGATGGCGGTGCTGATAAGGGGCACGATCAAGGCGACGAGCGCACTTATGTTCATCTGTCGAGTCTAGGGGACCGGCCAGAGCAGGCGTCGGGGCACCCCCTACCCCCCGCAAGCGGGAGGGAGAACTGCCGCTACGACGTAACGAATTCTCAGGCTTGGGGGATACTACTGGTGGCCTCCGATGGACATCATCCTCCGGGACATCCTTGTTTTCATCCAGAGCGGCAGCGTCTGGCGGCACTTCCTGGACCTGGTCGATGTCGGCATCGTCGCCTTCTTCCTGTACCGCATGTTCCTGCTCATCCGGGGCACCCAGGCGGTCCAGCTCATGTACGGTGTCCTGCTGCTGGCCGTGATCGGCCTGGTCGCCAATTTGCTCGGTCTGCGCCTCCTCTCCTGGATCTTCCGCAATGCGGCGCCGGCCATCCTGATCGGCATCATCGTGCTGTTCCAGCCCGAGATCCGGCGGGCACTCGACCAGTTTGGCCGGATTGGCTTCATCGGCCGGCCGCTGGTCCACTACAACCTGCAGAGCTTCAACCGAATGATCGACGAGGTGATCCGGGCGACGACCAAGTTGACGCAGCGCTTCACCGGCGCCCTGATCGTCTTCGAGAAGGAAACCGGGCTGGAGAACTACGCCAATACCGGCATCCGGATCAACGGCGAGCTGACGGCTGAATTCCTGGAGGCGATCTTCTTCCCGAACTCACCCCTCCACGATGGCGCCGTCATCGTCCGCGGCAACCAGATCCTGGCCGCCGGCTGCGTGCTGCCGCTAGCCGACGAGGGGAACGTCCGGGAGCGCATGGGGACCCGCCATCGGGCGGGCCTCGGTCTGTCGATGCAGACGGACGCCGTGGTCCTCATCCTGAGCGAGGAGCTTGGCCAGATCGCCGTCGCCCACGAGGGAAAGCTGCTCCGGAACCTGGATCCTGACCGCCTGCGGCAGGTGCTCACTTCATTGCTTCAGCCACGGCCCGAGTCCCATCGCCCACCGCTCCCCGTCTGGCGGCGCGACCCGCGGGACCGGGTCGAGCGCGTCGAGCGGGTAAGATAGCGCCCTTGTTTGGGAACCTGCGGCTCAAGCTGCTGGCCATCTTCTTTGCCGTTGCCCTCTGGAGCGTGGTCGCCTACACCTCGAATCCGACCACCAGCCAGAAGTTCAGGGTGAGGCTGGACAGCCCAGTGGTGCCGGCCGGCCTCGTCATCGTGGGCGACGTGCCGCAGGTAAGTGTCACGGTTACGGCGACCGCAGAGAACTTTCATGGCTTCGACCCACGCTCGCTCCACGTCATCGGCAACTTCACGAACGTCAAGGTCGGTCCCAACCAGGTGCCGATCCGCGTGGACAGCGGCGACTCGGCCGTCCTGGTCGACGCGCCGAGCACCGTGGCGGTCACGATGGACCAGTTGGCCAAGTCCAGCATGGCGGTGTCGATCGTCACCGCGCACTCGCTGCCTTCGGGCTTCCACGAGCAGCCCAATGCCACGAGCATCACGCCTAGCACGGTCGAGGTCGAGGGTCCCAAGACGTTGCTGGCGACCGCCGAGGCGGTCGTCCTCGTCGACCTGGCTGACCCGACGCAGCTCGGCACGAACCTGTCCTACATCGTGGTCGTCCGGGACACCAAGACCAAGAAGCCGATCTCGAGCAAGGTGACGCCCCCGGAAGTGCAGGTCAAGATCGTCATCCAGGCCGACGCGGTCACCCAGGCCAAGCCGGTAGGGTTCACCCTGACCGGACAGCCCGCCTCGGGCTACCGGATCACCAAGGTGACGATCGAGCCGCTGACGGTCCAGGCGACCGGCCTGCAGAGCACGCTCGCGCAGCTGAATCTGCTGACCACGGATCCGGTCGACGTCACCAACCAGAAGAGCGACGTCGTGAAAACGGTGGCGATCCATCCGCCGAACGGCGTCGAGGTCAACCAGAAGACGGCCACCGTCCATGTCTACATCTCGCAAATCCCGGGCGTTTCGCCATCGCCCTGACCGTAACCTTGCGGCGAGCGTCCCGTTTCAACAAAAGTACGAACTGAGTTCGTTCGTTTAACCGCGCCCCGCTTGGGAACATAGGAGGCCGACATGTGCGGGATCATTGGCTATTTGGGTGAGCGCTCGGCCGCGCCCATCATCATGGACAGCCTCAAGCGCCTCGAATACCGTGGCTATGATTCCGCCGGGGTCGCGATCTTCAACGAGGCGGACGGGCAGACCTCCGTCGTGAAGAGCGCCGCCAAGGTCGATACCCTGGTCGACCGGCTAAGCGAAGAAATGCCGGAAGGCCGGCTCGGCATCGGCCACACCCGCTGGGCGACCCACGGGCGCCCCACCATGATCAACGCCCACCCGCACACCGACTGCCACAAGCAGATCATGGTGATCCACAACGGCATCATCGAGAACTTCGCCGAGCTGCGCAAAGACCTCCAGTCGAAGGGCCACGTGTTTATTTCTGAAACTGATACCGAGGTCGTGCCGCACCTGATCGAGGAGTACCACAAGGGGGATCTTGTCGCCGCGGTCCGCCAGGCGCTGGCCAAGCTCCGAGGCGCCTATGCGATGGCGATCTTTTCGCAGAGCGATCCCGACCTCCTGATTGGGGCCAGGCTGAATGCGCCCCTCGTCGTTGGCGTAGGAGACAAAGAGTGGTTCGTCGCGTCGGACATCACCGCGGTGATTCCGTACACGAAGAAAGTTCTCCTGCTCGGCGAAGGCGAGATGGTGTCGATCACCAAGCTCGGCCCTGAAGTGAGCACCATCGACGGCACGGCTGTCAAGCCCAAAGTCATCGAGGTCAAGTGGGACATCAGCCAGGCCCAGAAGGGCGGCTATCCGCACTTCATGGCCAAGGAGATCAACGAGGCGCCCGAGGCGGTGGCGAATGCCCTGCGTGGCCGGCTGAGCGAAGACGGCGAGGTCACTTTCGAGGAGTTCGGCATGACCGACCGCCAGCTGCTCAAGCTCAGGGACATCAAGATGGTTGCGGCGGGGACGTCCTACTACGCCGCTCTGATCGGCAAGTACATCATCGAAGATCTCGCCCGCATCCCGGTCGAGGTCGAGCCGGCCTCGGAGTTCCGCTACCGGCAGCCGATCATCGACCAGGACACGCTGGTGATCGGCATCTCGCAGTCAGGCGAGACGGCCGATACGCTGGCGGCTATCCGCGAGGCGCACGAGCAGAAGTCCAAGGTCGTCTCCATCACCAATGTCGTTGGCAGCTCGATGGCGCTGGAGAGCGATGGCGTGATTTATCTCCACGCCGGGCCCGAAATCGGGGTCGCGTCGTCGAAGACGTTCATCGCCCACCTGACCTGCCTGTACCTGCTCGGCATCCGGCTCGCCGCCGTTCGCCACAGGATCCCGGCTGAGCGGTTACGCGAGATGACCGCCGAGCTGAAGACGCTTCCGGAGGCCGTCCAGTCGGTCCTGGATCGGGCCGAGGCGCTGCAGGCGCTGGCGCGCAAGTACGTCGGGTACCGGAATTTCATGTACATCGGCCGCGGGATCAACTATCCGATCGCGCTCGAAGGCGCGCTCAAGCTGAAAGAGATCTCCTACCTGCACGCCGAGGGCTACGCCGCCGGCGAGCTGAAGCATGGGCCGATCGCCTTGCTGGACAAGGATTTTCCCGTCTTCGCCATCGCCACCCAGTCCGCGACGCTGGAAAAGATGGTCAGCAACATCCAGGAAGTGATGGCCCGCGACGCGCCGGTTCTCGCGCTGGTCACGGACGGCGATCACACCCTCGACGAGATACCCGCCGATCGATTCGCCGTGCCGGCCGTGTCGGAATTTCTCTCGCCCATCCCCAACGTCGTCGCCCTGCAGCTGTTCGCCTATTTCGTGGCGACCGAGCGAGGCTGCAACGTCGACCAGCCGCGCAACCTGGCGAAAAGCGTCACCGTAGAGTAATCGGGTGACCCCTCGGGTCGGCGTGGATGTCGCGGCCATCCCGCGAATCGCCGATGCCCACCGGCGCTTTGGTGACCGCTTCCTGCACCGGTTCCTGACCGACCGGGAAATCGCCTACTGCGGCGGCAGCGCCGAGCGCTGGGCCGGCCGCTGGGCGGCCAAGGAAGCCATCGGCAAAGCCATGCCGACGGGCGTGCTGCGCCCCAGCATGCGCGACGTCGAGATCCTGCCGAGCGACGACGGCCGGCCGCATGTTCGCGTCGGTCCCGCGACCACCCTGACAGGTCGGGATATCGACGTGAGCATCGCGCACGACGGTCACTTCGCCGTCGCCGTCGCCGTGATACCCGAGTTGGTCGCCCCTGCAGACGCCTCAAACGCTCGTTTCGCACCTCCGGCGCTACTCGCGTGGGCCGGCGGGCCCGAGCTCCCCACCAGGGGGAGGGAGTCTGATGTCCCGGAAGGGTTCAGGCTCCCGGATCGGCCGCGCGATGGGCACAAGGGCACGTTCGGTACCGTTGTGCTGCTCGCCGGCTCGCAAGGCTTCACCGGCGCCGCCTACCTGGCAGCGATGGGCGCCGCCCGATCTGGAGCCGGGCTGGTGCGCCTGCTGGTGGCGCAGTCGATCTATCCCATCCTCGCCGAGAAGTGCACCGAGGTCATCGTTGGGCCCGTGCCCGAGATCTCGCCCGGTGTGGTGGGGCACGCCTCGCTCAGTGGCGTCCTCCGTGGGTTTGCCGGCGCCGACGCCGGCGTCATCGGCCCCGGGATGGGTCGCGATGCGTCGACCCGGCGGCTGATCGAAGATCTCGTCCCGCGGGTCGCCGCGCCGCTCGTGCTCGACGCCGACGCGCTGAACCTGCTCTCCGAGCATCGCTCGATCCTCCCCCGCCTTTCGCCGCAGATCGTCCTGACGCCGCACCCCGCGGAGTTCGGTCGCCTGGCCGGACTGGAGACCAGCGCCGTTCAGCAAGACCGTCGGGGCCTGGCGTCGCGCTTTGCCAAGGTCTGGAATAAGGTCGTGGTTCTCAAGGGCGCCGGGACGGTGATCGCCGCGCCGGACGGCCGGATTGCTCTCAACCCGATATCGACGCCGGCGCTGGCCTCCGGTGGCACGGGCGATGTCCTGGCGGGCTTGATCGGCGGTCTGCTGGCGCAGCGCCTGCCGGCCTTCGAAGCCGCGGTGACCGGGGTTCACCTCCATAGCATCGCGGGACTCGACCTCGAAGCCTCGCTCGGCCAGGCCGGCGTGCTGGCCTCGGACCTGCTGCCACAGATCCCGCGTGTCATGGAGCACCTGCGCTGACCAGCGCCGGCACCAAATGGGCCGACGTCGCGACGTCGGCAATCACCCATAACACCGGCCTGGTCAAGCAGCTCGTTGGTCCCGCGACCGGGGTCATGGCGGTCGTAAAAGCCGATGGCTATGGGCATGGCGCGGTCCCGGCCGCGCGAGCTGCGCTTGCCGGAGGCGCGACCTGGCTGGCCGTCTCCTCGGTTCCCGAGGGTGTCGAGCTGCGAAAGGCGGGCATCACGGAACCGGTCCTGAACCTCGGCTACACCCCGCCCGCCGCCCTCTCGGCGGCGATCGCCGCCAAACTCTCGCTGGCCCTCTATGACCGGGCCGCGCTCCAACTGCTGAGAACCGCGGGCACAGAGATCCCTGTGCATGTCAAGGTCGATACCGGCATGCATCGCCTCGGGGCCGAACCCGAGGAAGCCGTACGCCTCGCAAAGGACGTCCACGCTGATCCCAATCTGCGGCTCGAGGGATTCTGGACGCACTTCGCGGTCGCCGACAGCGATCTGGATTTCACCCGGCAGCAGCTGGCGAAGTTTCTGGATGCGCGGGCAGCGCTGGTGGCTGCGGGCGTTTCGGATTTCCTTTCGCACACCGCCAACTCGGCCGGTCTGCTCCGCCTTCCCGAGGCGAGGCTCGATCTCGTGCGCGCCGGACTGATTATTTACGGCGTCCGGCCAATCCCTGGATCAACCGACCTGCCGTCGCTTCGACCCGCGCTGAGCTGGCGGACTGTCGTGACCAATGTGATGAGGCTGCCGAAAGGCGAGACCGTCGGCTACGGCCGGCGCTTCGTCGCCCCCGATGTAACCCGAGTCGCGACGATCGCGGTCGGCTATGACGATGGGCTGCACCGCAGCGCGTCCGGTCGCGGCA
The DNA here is from genome assembly GCA_035716185.1 of Candidatus Dormiibacterota bacterium. Lineage (GTDB taxonomy): Bacteria > Chloroflexota > Dormibacteria > CF-121 > CF-121 > CF-13. The sequence goes on along the minus strand of DASTJZ010000023.1, from coordinate 5,119 downwards.
GTGCGCTCGTCCGCGGCCGCAAGGTGCCGTTCGCGGGGACCATCAGCATGGACCAGGCCGCGCTCGACGTGAGCGCGCTCCCCGAGGTGTCGGTGGGCGATGTCGTGACCTTGATCGGCCAGGACGGCGACGCGCGTCAGACAGCCGACGACCTCGCCGAGGCATACGGCAGCATCTCCTGGGAGGTGCTCTGCGCTATCTCGAACCGAGTGCCCCGCCGGTACGACATATAATTTATCCAGCCCTAGGGGAGCGGAATGCTGAGAGTGCTGGCCCTCCGGCCGGCAGACCCTAGAACCTGATCAGGCAATACCTGCGTAGGGAACGGGCTCGAGCATTCCGCCAATCGAGGGATGCTGCTATGACACTGCTCGAGGAACGACGCGCGAAGCTCCAACGCATGCGCCTCTATCTGATCACCGGTGATCGGGGTGGCGAGGAGGAGACCGTGCGCATTGTGGAGGCCGCCCTCGAAGGCGGTGTTACGGTTGTCCAGTTGCGCAAGAAGTCGATGCCGTTGGCCGAGCAGTATGAGATCGCGCTCGCGCTCCGACGCTTGACGCACATCCACCAAGCGCTGTTCATCATCAACGACCACGCCGACCTGGCAGTGGCTGCCGACGCCGATGGCGTCCACCTTGGCCAGGACGATCTCCCGCCCGGGGTCGTACGGGCGTTGCCGGGTTTCAAAGATCGCTTGATTGGTCGCTCGACGCACAGTCTGAGCCAGGCTCAGGCCGCCATGGACGAGGGGGCGGATTACTTTGCGGTCGGTCCGGTCTATGCGACGCCGACCAAAGCGGGTCGGTCCGCGGTCGGAACCGGCCTCGTGTCGGAGGTGACCGCCATCGCCGACCGGCCGTTCGTGGCGGTCGGGGGCATCGATCCGCAGAACGCGCCGAAGGTGATCGACGCCGGCGCTCGGGCAGTCGCCGTGGTGCGTGCGGTCTATGATGCGCCCGATCCTGGAGAGTCCGCCCGCCGCCTGCACGAGCTGCTGACCACGCGGCTCGAGGTTGGCTTGCCATGAGCGACGTGACCGTGACGCTCAACGGCAAGCCGCGTCAGATCCCCGATGGATTGAATCTTCTCGAGCTGCTCGAGCGGCTGGACGTTCAGCCTTCGCGCGTGGTGATCGAGCACAACCGCGAGATCCGGCGGAAAGAAGACTTCGAGCGCACCCGAGTGCGCGCTGGTGACGAGCTCGAGCTCGTGTACTTCGTCGGCGGTGGCGCCGGCGACGACGGCGACGACGGCCTCGTCATCGCTGGCCGGAGCTTACGCTCGCGGCTCATCCAGGGGACCGGCAGGTTCGCTTCCAACCAGGTCCTGGCCAGCTGCCTCGAGGCAGCACAGCCCGACATGATCACGGTCGCCATCCGCCGGCTGAATCTCGAAGGCGGCCGATCCGAGCTCGAGGGCATCGACCTGCGGCGCTACACCCTCCTGCCGAACACGGCGGGCGCGACGACCGCCGAAAGCGCCGTTCGCATGGCGCGCCTGGCGCGTGCCGCGGGGATGTCGGATTTCATCAAGGTCGAAGTGGTCGGCGACGAAGATACGTTGCTGCCTGACCCGCAGGCCACGCTCGAGGCGACCCGTCAGCTGGTCAAAGAAGGATTCATCGTGATGCCCTACACGAGCGACGACGTGGTGCAGGCAATCAGGCTCTATGAGGCGGGCGCGGCAGCGGTGATGCCCGGCGCAGCGCCGATCGGGACGACCCTCGGCCTGCAGAACCTGCTCAACCTGGAGCTGATCGTGGCCAAGGTTGGCGTGCCGGTGATCGTCGACGCCGGTCTGGGGGTTCCATCGGAAGCCGCGCGCTGTCTCGAGCTGGGCGCGGCCGGTGTGCTGGTGAACACGGCCATCGCGCGCGCGAAAAATCCGCCAGAGATGGCGCGCGCCTTCGCGGAAGCCGTGGTGGCGGGGCGGCGCGCCTTCAACGCGGGCCGGGCGCACATCGGACTCAAAGCCATCGCCAGCAGCCCGGTCGAGGGCGTCCCCGTTTAAGACGCCTCCGCGGCTGCCGCGAATCATTGCGGACAGCGGTGAGCGCGGACTCCTCCGTGCGCTGCGACCATTTTTTGATCGACCGGGGAAGGGCCTGTTGCTGGCGGCGCCCGATGACGATGCCGCGGTATGGCGCGGCGATGCCGTCGTCGTCGCGACCACAGACACAATGGTGGAGGAGATCGACTTCCGGCTGGACTGGCCGGGCTTTGATTTCCGTTTGTTGGGACGCCGCCTGGTCAGCATCAACCTCAGTGATCTGGCAGCGATGGGCGCCGAGCCACGCTTTGCGCTGATTTCGCTATCGCTGCGTGGCACCCTGCCGCTGGCCGACGCCCGGCGGGTTTACCGCGGTATCGCCGAGCAGTCGCAACGATTCGGATGCGCCATCACCGGCGGTGACTTGAGCGGGACGCCGGGTCCGATCACGCTGACCGCGACACTGATCGGGCGGCTGGCGTCGGCAAATCGGCTGCTTCGGCGGTACGGCGCTCGGCCAGGTTGGCAAATCGCCGTCACCGGCTCGCTGGGCGCCGCCGCCGCGGGACTTCGTTTGCTGGAATCCGGCAAACATCCGCGAACGCGCGCCGAGCGGGCCTGGGTGCGGGCCCAGCTCGATCCCGAGCCGCAAGTCGAGGCCGGTCGAGTCCTGGTCAAGGCGGGTGTCCGGGTCGGCGGCGACATCAGCGACGGGTTGCACCGAGAAGTCGAACGGTTGATCGAAACCGAACGGCTGGGCGCAACCATCGAGATCGAGCGGCTGCCGCTGGCGGCTGGGCTGCCCATCGAGGACTGGCAGCGGGCCGTCCGAGACTCGGAGGACTTTCAGCTGATCTGCGCGGCGCCGGCCGCGCGCATGCGCCTGGCTCGCCGTGCGCTCGAAGGTATCAATGTCGGGTTGACGGTGGTGGGGACCATCGATCGCCAGCCAGGAATCCGGCTTCGACGCGGGACCCGGATCGAAAAGCTCGAGGACGCCGGCTTTGAACACTTTCGTTGATACGGTCTCGGCCGATCAGACGCGCGAGCTGGGACACCGTCTGGGCCAGGTTGTGCAGCCCGGCGACGTCATCGCCCTCGAAGGAGACCTGGGGACTGGGAAGACCGAACTGGTGAAGGGGCTCGCCGAAGGGCTTGGCGTGAGCGCAACGGTGCACAGCCCGACCTTCGTGCTCCATCACCGGTATCAGGGCCGCCTACCCATCGAGCATTTCGATCTCTACCGGCTCGAAGGCATGGCCTGGGTCGACACCGGGCTCGATGAGCCTGCCCCTGACGCGGTCACCGTCATCGAGTGGCCGGAGCGGGCCGCCGTCCTCGAGACCTGGGCGACGACGCTGATCCGGCTGAGCAGCAGGGGCACGAATCGGCGCCGCTTCACGCTCGTCCGCGGACCACACCACATCCGCGCGCTCTTCGAACATGCGCCTGGCGATTGACACGTCCGGTGTCGACCAGGCGCTGGTTGCGCTCGAGGGCAACCGGCTGCTGGCGGCCGACGACTGGGTGCGAAGCCGCGATGACCCTCCGGTGCTGGCCCGCGTGGATGCGCTGGTCCGCCAGGCGGGCGGGCGTCGCGAGGATCTCGAGGGCGTCGCCGCGGCGCGCGGGCCGGGCTCCTTCACGGGGCTGCGGGTCGGCCTCTCGCTCGCCGCCGGGCTGGCCTATGCGCGGCACATCTCCCTGCATTTGATCGATAGCCTCCCTATCCTGGCCCGCCGCGCCGCCGGCGACCCGGCCTCCGTCGCTCTCCGTGATGCGGGGAGGGGAGAGGTCTACGCCTGGCGGCAGGGTGAAGCCGCCCGGCGGATGCCTGCGGCTGAGCTTGCTGACTGGCTAACCCCATCCGCCCGCGTCATCGCCGAACCGGCCGGCAGGCTGGCGCAATGGGTGCCCTCGCGCGCGCACCAGGAGATTGCGGCCGCCGAACGTCGTCCGCTGAGCGCGGCCTTGCTCGATTCCGCCATCTGGACCTTCGAATCCCAAAAACCGCTGCGATATGATGAGGTGCAGGCGCTCTACGTTCAGCCAGCGGCCGCGGAGGAGCGCACAAGGAAGGCCCCATGATGCAGCTGAAGTCCCGAGTCCTTATCGATGCCATGCGCGAGGATGACATCCCCGAGGTGCAGGCGATCGAGCGCGAGATCTTCCCCACGCCCTGGCCGCGCAATGCCTACTATCGCGAGTTGCATCACAACCGGTCCGCCTATTACCTGGTCCTCCGCCGCGACGAGGAGATCGTCGGCTACGCGGGGCTGTGGAAGATGAGTGACGAAGCCCACATCACCACCGTCGGCGTCCGCGCCGGCCAGCAGGGCAAGGGCTATGGCCACGCGCTGATGGCGGCGCTGATCCAGCGGGCGTATCAGCTCGGCTCGCGCTGGCTCACGCTGGAGGTCCGTCCCTCGAATGACGTCGCCGTCCGGCTCTACGAAAAGTTCGGCTTCAAGGTGATCGGCCGCCGGCGGGGCTATTACACCGACAACAACGAAGACGCCATCGTGATGTGGTCGGACTCAATCCAGGCGACAAGCTTCAAGAAGCGCTTCCGCGAGATCCTCCAGAGCCTCGAGGTCGAGGGACTCGACACCAGCACGCCACTCTAACGACAACCAATCGTCGACTGGTGGCGATCGAAACCTCCTGCGATGAGACCGCGGCCGCGGTGGTGGCCACCGGTCCCCGCGCGCTCTCCAACGTGATCCGATCGCAGGACGCCATCCACGCGCCATATGGCGGCGTGGTCCCCGAGCTCGCGGCCCGCGCCCACCTGCAAACACTCGTACCGGTGATCGAGCGCGCGCTCGAGACGGCGTCGACCCGTTGGGAACAGGTTGACGGCGTCGCCGTCACCCGCGGACCCGGATTGATCGGTTGTCTCCTGGTTGGCGTCAACGTCGGTCAGGCGATCGCCTGGGCGCGCGAGCTTCCGGTCGTCGGCGTCAGTCACCTGGCGGCCCATATTTTTGCCGGCCAGCTCGAGGAACCGGACCTCCGGCCGCCGGTCCTCGGGATCGTCGTCTCGGGTGGTCACAGCGACCTGATCCGATGGCAAGAGGACGGAACGATCCAGGTGATCGGTCGGACGCGCGACGACGCCGCGGGG
>DASTJZ010000022.1:0-16868 GCA_035716185.1 Candidatus Dormiibacterota bacterium | reverse complement strand
AGGCGATCCAGGCCGTGCGAATCGTGAACAAGCGGCATGACGCCGTCCAGGGACCGGGATACTCCGCGAGAGACCCCGCGCTGCTCCTCTGGGTGCAGGCCACGCTGGTGTATTCGGCGATCCGGGCATATCGCGCCTTCGCCGGGCCGCTGACAGAGGCTGAAGCGGACGAGTATTACCAGGACACCAAGGAGATTGGCCTCTTGCTCGGCATTCCACGAGCGATGTATCCGGCTTCGCTCGCGCAGCTCGAGGCATACATCTCGGCGATGGTTGACAGCGGGGAAGTCACTGTCGGGGACGATGCTCTCGCCCTGGGACGGGTCGTTCTTCAGCCGCGCTTTCCTGGCGTTCCGCGGCTGGCGTTGACCCCGCTCCGGACGATCACGGCTGGACTGTTACCAGCCCAGCTCCGCGACCAGTATCGGTTGCGGTGGGGGAGACTCGAGCGGACCACGTTTGCGGCCTGCACGCTGTTGTTGCCGCGCCTGCTGAAGATCGCGCCCTCGATGATCCGCTATCTACCGCCGGCCCGTCAGGCATACCGCCGGCTTCGGTGGCAGCCGGCGTGAGGGTGGCGGAGGGGGCGAGATTCGAACTCGCGGTGGCGTTGCCGCCACACGGCTTTTCGAGAGCCGCACCTTAAACCGCTCGGACACCCCTCCGGGGTCTGAATTGTAGCTAGACGGTCGAGGCTCTGCGGCGGGCGCGATGGCGCGCAACTTTCGCCCGATTGCCGCAGCTGCGCATGCTGCACCATTTGCGCTTGCCCGTGCGCGAGGTGTCCTTGAAGACCCAGCGGCACTGCGGGTTCTCACAGACCCGCAGTCGCGAGGTGTCGCCCTGGATCAACTCCCGGGCGATCGACTCTGCCAGTCGAGCCATCGCACCATCGACGGGATCGCCCTGATGGCGATGGTCGAGCGAGACGCCATCGTGCGCCGGCACCAGCTCATAGATGTAGTGGGTGCGCAGCGCCCGGTTCATCTCCTCGAGGTGGGCCGCCTCGGGCGCGCGCTGGACGGCTGCCGCTTCGAACACGCCACGCATCGCCTTGCGCACCCGACGGAGCTTGGCCAGGATCTCCGCACCGGCGGCCGGCGAGGCGGAGAAGGTCGCCAGCAAATGGGCGCGCGACTCGCGGTGCAGCATGTCGTGCTCAACCAGCCAATCGAGGGCGGCCTCGGGGGAGTCGAGGTGGTCGTGTGGAACAGGCCAGAGGTCCAGTGTGTTTACGAAGTCGAGCCCTGTTTGGAGCCTGGCCAGATGGCCGGAGACCACCGGCATCAGCGGCGTCGAATCTGTAACCGAATCGTTCACGTGTAACCCCTTTATACCACTTGACGGGTTAATAGTAACCGCGGTACAATGCCGTTGTAACTAGTGTGACGGCAAGAAACGGTTACAGCGAGGTGACAAGACCAATGCAGAACTACTACTCGATGTACACCTGGGTGATGGACAAGCAAGCGGAAGCTCAGCGGCAGGCTGCCGAGCGCCGGCTCGTCCGTCAGTCCCGTCATGTGAGTCTGCGTCTTCGCTGGCCACTAAGCCGCCGGCGGGCCGACCGCTAAGCGGGGCTCACGCCCATGATGGCAATCGTGCGTAACTTCGACGCGGCTGAGGCGGCACAGAGCCTCGGCCGCTCGGCTCGGGCGCGAGCCGGAACGCCGGCCGCGCGCATCTGGATCGCTTTGGTGACGGTCTACCTCCTCTGGGGGTCGACCTATCTCGGCATCAAGTTCGCCATCGAAACGATCCCGCCGCTCCTGATGGGTTCGCTTCGCTTCCTGGTGGCGGGGGGCGTTCTCTTCCTGCTCGTCGCGATAACCGGGGGTCGGGGCAATGACCGGCTGGGATGGCCGCAGTGGCGGGCGACCCTGTTCGTCGGGGCGGCGCTGCTCGTCGGCGGGAACGGGGGCGTCATCCTGGCTGAGCAATATGTCCCGACCGGGATCGTCGCCCTGCTGGTCGCGACCGCGCCGCTGTGGATGGCCGTCATGGATCGGCTCATCTTCGGCCGACACCTCCAGCCGCTCGTCATCGTCGGCCTGGTGGTCGGCTTTGCCGGTGTCGCCTTTCTGATTGGCGCTCCCGGCGCGGGACGGATCACCCTGTTCGGGGCCGCCCTCGCCCTTGCCGCACCTATCTCCTGGGCGCTCGGCTCGGTGTTCAGCAGCCATGTCCAGCTTCCCAGGCGGCCGTTGCTTTCGGCCGCGATGGAAATGCTCTGGGCCGGCGTGCTGTTCGGGGTCGCCGGCGTGCTGACGGGGGAGCTCGGGCGCGTCCATCTGCAGAGCATCTCGAGTAAATCCCTCATCGCCGTGGCGTACCTGGTTGTCTTCGGGAGCATCGTTGGCTTCAGCGCCTACATGTGGCTGCTGCGCGCCGCGCCGCTCTCGCTGGTCTCGACCTACGCCTATGTCAATCCGGTGGTGGCCGTCATCCTGGGCGCGACGCTGCTGGGTGAAGCCATCAACCTGCGCGTGCTCGCCGCCGGCGCCATCATCCTGGCGGCCGTCGCTCTGATCGTCATTGCCCGCAACCGGACCGCGTCATCACCGGCTCCGGAGCCGGCAGGAGGCCAAGCATGATCGAGATCACTATCCCGCTGGACGAAGAGGAAGAGCGCGAGCTCTCGAGCCTGGCTCGCGAGGCCAGGATGAGCGAGCAGGAGCTGATCCGCCGGAGCATCGAGTCGCTCTTGCTGGCTCGTCGCAGTCCGCTGGTCCCGCGCTATGCGCGGCGGCTGGGTCCGCTTACGCTCGCAGACTAAGGCGCCTGGGCCGGCTCGACGAGCTGGACCTTCTCGGCAGTGAACGCGCGATACATTCGGGCCACGTTATCGAGCGTGTCGATGTCACGGATGGTTTTGTCTCGCCGAATATCCTTGATTCGGGGGAAGCGCAGGGCGTAGCCCGAGTTGTGCCGGCCGGATTCCGTGATGGCGTCGAAGGCGACCTCCAGGATGATCTCGGGTTGGACCAGGCGAAAACGGCCATAGTCCTTGAGCGTGATCGACTTGAAGTATTCGGTCATCTGCACGATCTCGGCGTCGGTCAGCCCGGAGTAGGCCTTGCCGATGTTGACGAGGCGGTCGGAGGATTCGTCGTAGACGGCGAAGGTGTAATCAGAGAGGACACCCTTCCGCTTGCCGTGGCCCCACTCGACACCGGTCACGACGACGTCGAGGGTAGCGAGGGCCTTCTTCAGCTTCAGCCAGCCGAGGCCGCGCCGGCCCGGGGTGTAGCGGCTGTCCGGGTCTTTGACCATCAGGCCTTCGTTGTTGCGGGCGCGCGCTGCGTCGAAGATCCGATCGAGCTCGGCGGCATCGAGGGCTTGGATCAGGTAGGCGAGCATGAAGGGGGGAGGGAGGTTCAGCTCCTCGAGCAGCCGCCGTCGCTCCCGCAGCGGTTCGGTCAGGAGATTGCGCCCATCAAGGTAGAGGAGGTCGAATCCCACGAAGGTCACCGGCACATCCGCCAGCAGCTGGTCGCTGACAACCTTGCGCCCCAGCCGGTGCTGTAGCTCGAAGAACGGCCGGACGACGCCGTCCCGGTAGGCCAGCAGCTCACCATCGAGCAGCACGTCGTGCGGTAGCCTGCCGGCGGCGGCGACGACCTCAGGAAAGGCCGCGGTGACATCGTTCAAGTCGCGCGAGTAAAGCACGACGCGATCGCCTTCTTTGTGGAGCTGGCCGCGGATCCCGTCGTATTTATCTTCGACCCAGGCCTCGCCGGCGACGCGGCGCATGATCGCCTCGGCGTCCTCTTCCGGCGACGCCAGCATGAATTGCAGCGGGTGCATCAGGCGGAGCTGCGCCGAGCGGAGCGCGCCGCGACGGGCCAGCAAGGCCACCTCGCCGATGTCGCCGGTCAGCATCCCGGCCCAGGAGACGTCGGCGTATGGCGCGCCAAATGCCCGGGCAATGCCTTCTTCGACCAGTCCGCCGCGCAGGCCGATGCGGAGGTCGCCGGTCAGGATCTTGCCGATGTACTTCGCCGCGCGCGGCGTCAGCCGCTCGAGCAGCTGGCGGAGGATCTCGGCCTTCTTCTTTGCCGTGCGCTGCTCGTAGATCTGGACAAACGTCGCGTGCACATCCTCGAGCGAGGTTGGCCGGGGATGGGTGTGCCCGTCGAGAACCTCCTCGATAACAGCGCCCACGTCGCTGTGTCGCATGTACGACTGGCCGAGCACGTCATCGTCGACCTGAGCCAGCTCGCACATGGCGCTGCGGATCACGGCGTAGCCCAGGTTCAGTTTCCGTTGATCGCGGTCCGCAAACGGGCGCGCCGTGAAATAGACCGCCGCCAGCGGCAGTGTCTCGTCGTCGAGCGTGGCAAAGTACTCACCGAGAAGGCGAGTCTTCTCCAGCTTGCTGCTGGTGGCCCGGATCGCGTCAGCAGTTTGGGCAAACTGCTCCATGCCTATCCGGCCTGGATCTGGTCAGCGGGTGGTGCCGTAACGCTCTCGCCGGCGTTGTAGCGGTCGAAGGTCAACGTGATGTTCTGGCCGCCGGTCTGCGTCTCGACGTATTTGATCGGGTAGCCATCGCTCTCCCGGATGTAGGCATCGAAGGCGTTGCCATCTTTGTCTTTGGCCGAGGCGTGCCAGGCCTTGCCTTGCGGCAGATTTTCTTCGCCGACGTATTTCTGGGCACTCGCGCCTTCGAATGCTGAGGGATCGATGCCCGACCCGCCTTTCGACGCCGACCATTTCGTCGATCCGGGCGCCATCCCGTAGTTGGTGCCGCCGATGGAGATTTCCTGCAGCGTCACCGTCTGCCCGCTGACCGACGTCTGGAGCGTAAACCGGCCGGCGAGCTTCGGCTTGTAAAGGAAGGCGCCCTCTCCGGTTAGGGAGAGGTTGACGCCATTGTCGGTGAGCTTCCCGGTGACCTTGAAGTGCGCGTCCTTGAGGTTCGATTGCTGCGGTTTGGTCAGCACTTCCTTGGCCGTCGGCGCCGGAGCGGGCGTCGGGATTCCACAACCGACCAGCAAGGTCGCCGCCAGGATCGCCGGGATCAGTCGACGCGTGGCCCTAACCCTGGACGACCTGGGAGGCCGGCGGCGGTGAAATCGTGACGCCGCTGTTGTATTTATCGAAGACCAGCGTCAGGGAATTGCCTGACTGGATCAGGGTGTACTTCACCGGATAGCCATCGCTCTCCCGGATCCAACCATCGAAGAGATTGCCGTCCTTGTCTTTGGCGGAGGCGTGCCAGGACTTACCCTGCGAGAGGTTTTCCTCGCCGATGTACTTCCAGGCGGAGGTGCCGGTGAAGCTGCCCGGGCCCAGCGGTGACGTGCTGGTTTGCGAGCTCCACTTTCCATTCCCGGGCGTGCTGAAGGTGTACTCCTTGCCGTTGATGGAGATGTCCTGGAAGGTGATCGGCTGGCCGGCAACCGACGACTTGAAGGTGAAGCGCCCGGCGCCTGGCGGCGTGTACACGATGTCGCCGTCGCCATTGACGCTGATGGCCTGGTTCTGGTTGGCGAACTTCCCCGTGACCAGGAAGTGGCCGTCCTTCAGGCCCGAGTGGTTCGGCTTGGCCAGGATATCCTTCGGGCTCGGTGGGCCCGCGGGAGTCCCCGGTCCGCAGGCCGCCAGCAAGAACGCCCCGGCGACCGCCAGCCACCATCGCCGCATCATTGCTGGATGTCTGACGCCGGTGGCGGGGTGACGGTCTCTCCGGTATTGAACCGGTCGAAGAGGGCGGTGAAACTGGTCCCCTGGGAGTTGCTCGTGTACTTCAAGGGATACCCGTCGCTCTCCCGGATCCAGGCATCGAAGGGATTGCCGCTGTCATCGATCGCCTTCACGTGCCAGGCTTTGCCATCCTTTAAGGACTCCTCACCGACGAGCATGGGGTTTTTCCCTTTGAAGGAGCCGGGATTCGATGTGGTGCTCGTCTTTACCGTCCAGCGCGGGTTGTCTGGCGAAAGATCGTACTCTTTGCCACCCGCGATGATCTCCTCGAATTTCAGGGTTTGACCCGCGACCGTGGTCTGCATCGTGAACTTCGAGGCCTGGTCGGGCTTGATCACGATGACGCCATCGCCGGTTGCGTCGAAGGTTACATTTCCCGTCGTCACGTGAGCGGTCAGGGTGAAGTGCGCATCTTTGACGCTCGCCGTCTCCGGCTTGGCCAGGATCTCGGCGGCGGTCGGTGGCTTGGAGGACTGCGCCGGATTCCCACACCCCGAAAGAAAGGCGGTTGCCATCGCAACCGCCAGCACGTGGCGCGCTCTCACGACGCCATGGTACGCAAATGTCCCTCTCCGGCCCCCGCGGGGAGCGGGTGAAAAGGGGTTAGGCCCCCTCTTTCACCTCTACGATCTCGTCCGGCACCAGGCCATGGGCTTCGCGATGCACCGCCACCGCGGCATCCTTGCTCGGTGCGTCCACCAGGCAGTAGACGCGGCCGTCGGACTCGTTGAACCAGTACTTCAGATAGTTGACGCCGTGCTTTCCCTGGACTTCGAGGTCCCTCTGGTGAGCTCCCGCGACCGCCTCGGCCGTGAGCCCGTCGACCTTCTCATGGGTGTCCATAAACAGTGGCATGCGCTCCCTCCTTCCAATATCACGCTGCGTCGCAACGCGAACCTAGCATCCCCCTTCGAGCCTGTCAAGGAACAGGTTCTTCCCGCTAGGCTCGTCGGATGAGCCTCCGGGGAGAGGCGGCTTCCGGATTCGGACGCGCGGCCGCCGCCTACGAACGTGGGCGTCCCGCGTATCCGGCGGAGGCCGTTGCCTGGATGGCGGCCGAGCTGGGCATCACGGAGGGCTCGACCGTGATCGATCTCGGGGCTGGCACCGGAAAATTCACCCGGATGCTGGGTCCGAGGCGGGCCCACATCATCGCGGTTGAGCCCGTTGCGGCGATGCGCGCAGAGCTCGCACGGAGGGTACCCGGCATCGACATCCGGGACGGTACGGCCGAAGCCATCCCGTGCCGCGACGAGCAGGCGGACGTGGTCGTAGCCGCCCAGGCGTTCCATTGGTTTGCCACCGTCGCGGCGGTGAATGAAATCTCTCGCGTTCTGCGACCGGGTGGCGGGCTCGGGTTGATCTGGAATCGGCGCCTGATGAGTGATCGGCTGCAGGCGTCGGTCGAGGCGGTGATCCAGCGTTATCGTGGTGACGCGCCCGCGCATGAGCGGAATGACTGGCGAAGCGTGCTCCCTGGCAGCCGCTTCGAGGAGATTGGTCAGTTCGAATGCAGGCACGCGCAAGCCGTGGACCTCGACGGACTGCTCGATCGAGTCCTATCGACGAGCTTCATCGCCGCGCTCGACGACCAGGCGCGAGAACGAGTCGAGCGCGAGATCAGGGGGCTGGTCGCCGGCCGGCGCCAGTTCGTGCTTCCGTACCGCACCGAGGTTTACCTCTTCCGGCGGGCGTAGATCTCTACCTGGCGGTCCGGCTCCCCTCAGGTGGCTAAGTCGCTGTCGGTGCCGGTGGGCTCGACCTGCTCGAATGGAAACTCATCGGCCGGCAGCGTGGGTGGCGTGATGACCTCCTGGATGCTGAAGATGGCCTCGATGACATCGGCGGTCCGTGTTCCCGGCTGGAGCCGGTCGATCACCCGGTGATCCAGTTCGGGATGAGCGCCGAGCTGATCGCGAAGATCCGCCAGGGCTGGTTCATACGTCTCGGGGACGTTCTCCACGCCATCGAGGTTCAACTCCTCGAGCTGGTCGAGCAGGCGATCGGTTAGCCGCTTCGGCTCGATGAGCCGGGCGTGCTGGTGTTCCAGCGATTGCCGTTCGGCCTCACGAATCTCCTGATTCGCGGTCGCGAGTGGTCCCATCACAGGCATCTCCCCTTCGCTCGTGGTTTGGGCGAAAACAAAGATAGCGGCTGATCAGGCGACCGTCAATGTCCCTATACGGCGCGCAAACCCTTCTGCATAAATCCGGCGCTCATCCGTCCCGCAAATCGCTCAGGTCCAGGGCAGCTTGCTGCGGGCCGCCCAGTACTGATCCGCCGGCTCGGCCAGATTCCGCAGCTCGCCGACCTGCTCCTCGGAGAGCTCCACGTCGAGCGCTCGAGTGTTGCTCGCGAGTTGCTCGCCGGTCACGGCGCCCGAGAGCACCACGTCGACCCAGGGGTTTGCCAGCACGGCAGCTATCGCGACCTGGTCGCGGTCTGCCAGGCGGCCGTTGGCGAGCGCCTCTTTGATGATCACGCCCCATCCGGCGGCGTGGGCCTCGGCCAGCGCCGATCCCGCAGACGGCTCGAGGAGATTCCAGGTCGCCTGCACCGACTGAAAGGGATTCGCGCCGTCGACCTCGACGGCCATTGCGCGACGGATGACGTCTGCCTGCCGCGGGCCGCTCACGGTGAGGCCGATCACAAGCTCACTGTCGCGAAGCTCGTTGAGCGCAGCGAGCACGGCGCGATCCTCGAGGATGCCGCTCTCGAGGGTTGCGGAATGGACCTGGTACAGGTTGAGATAGCCGTCGAGAAGCTCCCGACTCTCCCCGATCTGGCGCTTCAGTGCGGAGAGCGAATGATCCTTGACCTCGTGCACCTTCGCATCGACGTGCCAATCCCCGACGTATGTGTAGCCCCACTTGGACCCGACGGTAACCTCGCCGGGAGAAAGTCCCGCGGCTTTCAGCCAGGACGCGAGAAAACGTTCCGCGTATCCGTATGACCTCGCCGCATCGAAGTAACGAATGCCGGCGTCGTAGGCCCCGGTCAGCACCTCGTGCGATCGGCGCTCCAGCGCCTCGACGCTGCGGTCGGTCCCGAGGTCGTGCTCACGGCCAATAGTGATGTAACCGGGCCGGCCGACGGCGGCAAGACCGAAGCCGATGGGCGTCACTGTGAGACCTGTCCTGCCCAAAGGCCGGAGCGGCATGGTCATCGACGGCGCTGCGGCTACGGTTCTTTGAGGATCCGTGCTTTCTCCGCCTCGAACTCGGCGTCGGTCAGAACACCCGACGTTTTGAGATCGCCCAGCCGGCGCAGGCGCTCGATGCGGTCGCCGCCAGCGGGCTCAGCAGGAACGATCGAGAGTTTGGGGCGTCCGGCGGCCTCGGCCGCGGCGTCGATATCCGCCTTGATCCGCTTCGCGTTGATGTGCGCCGGAAAGGCGGCCGATTGCTGGTCGCCCCATTCGACGATGATTCTGGAGAATCCCAGCATGGGCTTGCGGATGCGGACGTCGCGAACCTTCGACAGCGGGATGGCCACCACTGGGCCACCCGATGGATCGATCGGGCAGATCAGGCGACGATTCGTCAGCACCAGGGGATTGATGGAGACACCCCAGTCCTTGCCGGTGTGGACCACGACCTCGTCATCCTGAAGCTGAAATCCGCGCGGCAACGCGATATCAGGCATGGCTCAGCTCGTTATCTTCTCCATCTCTCTGGCTCCGAGCGCGGCCGCCGCCACGCCGTCGAGGTCAGTGTCGATCGATGCCTCGACCGCGGCGATCACCGCCCCCTCGACGAATGGCGCGTTGCTCAGCAGGACCCGGCCGTCGGCGTCCGGAAGTTGCTCGATCGCCATCTGCGTGCTCAGCACCGCGCTGCCCAGGTCGACCAGGATCAGCACCCCCTCGGGCCCACGCACTCCCTGAATCGCGTCGACGATGGCGGTGGCGTCGGTGCCCAGTCTCCCGTCTGCGGTTCCCCCGGCGACCGCGATCTTCACCTTCCCCTGAGTCATCTGCGCAGCCAGCTCGCGCACGCCTTCGGCGAGCTGCTTGCTGTGCGAGACCAGGACGAGGCTAACGGTAGCCATAAGCCCGGGCCACGATCTCGAGGGGATGGGCCGATTGGGCGCCGGTCCCGTGTTCGACCTGCAGGCGGCAGGTTTCACAATCGGCGAGTACCGAATCGCTGCCGGCCGCCTTCACGGCGGCGAACAAGCGGCTGCCGATCTTCATCGATAGGTCATACTTCTCGACCTTGACGCCGAAGGTCCCGGAAATTCCGCAGCAGCCCTCGTCGACCTCTTCGAGATGCACGCCAGGAATCAGGTGCAGGAGGCGCGTTGCCGGATAACCGATGCCATGCGACTTCAGGTGGCAGGGGGCGTGGTAGAGCAGCCGGGTCTCGACCGGCTGAAAATCGAGGCTGAGCTCGCCGGCCTCGTGCAGCATCCAGAGGTATTCGCAGATGTCGTAGGTTCGCGCGCCGACCGGTCTGGCGCCGTCAATCTCGAGCAGGTGATCGTAGTCGTGTTTCAGCATCAAGCCGCACGACGTCGAACTGGCGATGATGTCGACGTTTTCCGGAAGGCCGCTCAGTCGCTGCACGTTCTCGACGCCGTACTTGCGGGCCAGGTCCATGTTCGAGTTGACCACAGCCGGGATGCCGCAACACTGCTGCTTGGGCACGATGACCTGGATGCCGTTGCGCTCGAGGACATGGACGACCATCTCACCGAGGCGTCGCTCGTTGTAGTTGACCCAGCAGCCGTAGAAGTATGCCACCGTGCGGGTTGCCTCCCTCCCCCTTGCGGGGAGGGTTGCGGAGGGGGTACGACGCCGCTTGAACCAGCGCTCGAAGGTGAGGAACTGGTAGCGGGGGAGGGGACGCTTGCGATGAATGCCAACGATCTTCTCCATCAGCCACCGCACGAGCGGATTACGGTTCCCGAAGTTGGCCAGCGGCGCCGTCATGCTGCCGAAGGCACTCAGCAACCGGGTGTGGCCGAGCATCCAGTCGCGGAGCGTGCGGCCCTTTTCCTCGGCCCCCTTGTTCTGGGCGCGGCGGATGTATTCCTGGATCGTGACCTGCGAGGGGCAGGTGACCTCGCAGAGTTTGCATCCCGAGCACAGGTCGAGGCCGGCGGTGACCGAAGCCTCGTGCTGGTCGCGGTAGCGCTCCGATTCCGGGCCGAGGTACTTCGGCCCGCGGAAGATCTCGGTATTACGCGCGACCGGGCAGACGGTGTTGCACGCCGTGCATTTGGTGCAGGCTTCGACCGGCGCCTGCTCCTCGACCGTATCGGTGACCATCTCCAGGTCGTCGGAGATCATGCCGCGATCGCCTCCTGTGCCGCGCGGTAACCGGTCGCGATGGCCAGCCCACCACGCGACTTGGTCCCGGTGGGGTCATAGCCCGCGATTGCCCCGCCGGCAACGAAAACATTCGTGGCCAGCGGCCGTCCGTCGTCGCCGATCGGCTGAAGCCGGTCGCTGACGTGATAGCCGACTTGGGCGAAGGGCTGGGCTTTGAAGAGCGACTCGTTCGTTCGCTCGGTCGGCACCGTCGACTGCTCCAGCCTCTGATGGAAGAAGGGGTCCTGCGTGGTGTGCACACCAGCGCGCATGGCACCGTCAACCGCACCCTCCAGGGCCAGGACGTAGGCCTTTGCCTCGATCTGCTGGTCCCTGCCCGCAGACTTCAGATGGATCCGACGGCACGCACCATCGGTGACCTCGGCCGCATGTGCGGGGGCGTTCCAGATCACCTCGACGCCGGTCTCCTGCATGTGCTTGCGGAGCCGATCGAACAACCGGAGGCCGAGAACCGACGGCGGCAAGGTCGGAATCTCGAAGACCGCATGACCGAGCTCCTTCTGGAATTGGGCATGGACCTCGCTGTCGTGGGTCAGCCCCAGCACTGCCGGCACGCCGATGCGAACGCCATCCTTGTCGCCCATGGCGACGCGAATGCGATTGGCCACCTCCCGGCGAAAGGCGGCGTCCTCGAAACTGCGGGCGACATCGATCGAGGTGAATTGCCGTCCGGGCTCGAATCGCGGGAGCCGAATTCGCAGCGCCCGCACCGGATGCTGCCAACTTCGTGAGAGGTTCGACGCCGCCAGTTCCGGGACGAAGTCTTCGTGGCCCTCGAACCCGCAGAAGATGATCGGATCGCGACGTTGCAAATCACCGGCGGCCATCGAATCGGGCGCCAGGCAGCTCGGCTTCGGAGTGCCGATGGCGGTGGGGAGAAGGAGGTTGCGATCGAGACTGCCCTGCCAGCTGAAGCCGGCCTCGCGCAACCACTCGACCAGCAACCTGGTCCCATCACGCAACGCCGGCAATCCAGCACGGGCGTAGGGATGATCGGGATGATCGCGGATCAATCGACCGACCGCCTCCTCGGGATGCTCGACCGGCTCCTTGGATGTCGAATCCGGGTAGCCGAGCACATCGATGGTCGCGTACACGAAATAGAGCGAGGACAGCCCGGGCCAGATCAGCACCGGCTGCCGGCCCGCCTTTTGCAGGCTGCGGGCCGCGACCAACGCGGCGAGGCCCGAACCGACGACGGCGACGTCGAATTTCACGGTGGCGCTCCCACCCCCTCCCCAACCCTCCCCACAAGGGGGAGGGAGGCTGCCGGCCTGGAGGTTTCGCCGTCCGCCATCAGCTGACGATCGAGGTTGAAAAGCTCCAGATGCAAACCGGCGGTCACCTGGGCCTGGCGCAGCTGGCTTCCCCAGAACACGTGGCGCACCCCCCGCCAGCGGGTCTCGAGGAAGTCCGCCATGGCCCGGGTGGCGGTCGGGCCATCCTGGTCTCGATCCGTCACCAGCCGGCCGGCGAGCCGGTATGAACAGATGGCAGCCTGACAGGGTCCCATGCCGGCGCGAGTCCGGCGGCGCATGTCTTCCAGGCCGCGAACGGCGGGGTCCTTGAACCATGGATCCGCGTCTTCCGGACGGACCAGCTCGCACTCGCACACCAGCGGCGTGAGATAGTTTTCATCGGCGTGCGGCTTGGGCACACCCATCTGCGCCGGACGGTGCCGGAGCTGATCGAGTGCATCGGCGCGATCGTTCAGCGGAACTTCGGCGGTCGTGCATGCTGTCGTTACGCCCAGCCGCCGCGCCACCAGATCGGTCACGCGCTCGGCCATCAGTCGGTAGGTCGTGACCTTGCCTCCGACGATGCTGGTGAAGCCGGCGACCCCGTCGCGTTGCTCGTGGTCGATCACCGCGAAGTTGCGGCTCATCTCCCGGCCTTCGGCCTCGGCGCCGAGGTCGTATAGCGGCCGCACGCCGGCATAGGCGCGCATCGCGCGTGCCGTCGTCACCCCGTCGAGCATCAGTGCGCCTTCTTCGATCATGAGCTTGACTTCGTCCCACTCGATGGGCAGCACTTCGGGATGCGGCACCTTGCGCGCGGTGGTGCCCAGGATGGCCACGCTCAATCCCGGGACGACGATGTCGCCGTCGCCCGGCTTGTGGCAGCGATTGATCGCCGCGTGCGCCAGCCGGTGCGAGAGCACGACCATCACCCCTTTCACCGGCACCACCTTGACCTCGACATCGAGCAGCTTCGCGACGAAGCCCGACCAGGCGCCCGTGGCATTGATCACCGCCTGACAGCCGATGCTCGTTTCCTCGCCCGTTATCGCATCGCGGGTGACGACGCCGGTCAGCTGGTTGCCCTCTTTGAGAAAACCGGTGACCTCCGTGTAGGTGCGGACCTGCGCGCCACGACGGCGAGCTGACTCGACGTTGTTTACGACGAGATAGAACGGATCGAGGTGCCCATCTTGGGGCAGCCAGAAGACGGTGCGCACGTGCTGGGAAAGATTGGGTTCGCGACGGCGTGCCTCGTCGACCGAGATCCGCTCGCAGGTGATGCCGGCTTTGGCACAGCCCTCGACGAAGCGCGGTTCCCAGGCCCTGTCCTCTTCGGTGACCGACACGAAATAGCCGCCGGTATCCTCGATCGTCGTCCTCGCGATCCGCCGCAGGATGCGGCCTTCCTCCACGCATTCGATGGCCGCGGCGAGATCGTTGACGCAGTAGCGGCCGCCCGAATGCAAAAGGCCATGCGAGCGTCCGGTCGTGCCCGAGGCAAGGTCCCCCTTTTCGACCAGTACGGCATCGATGCCGCGCATAGCGAGGTCGCGCAGTGTTCCCGCGCCCGTCGATCCGCCGCCGATGACGACGACTCCCGTCGTGCTGTCAGGCATGTGAAACAGGAAAGGGGAAGGGACGCGGTCCCTTCCCCTGCATCCTAGTCGCCTTTAACTCGACGCTCCCGCGCCGACCGGCTGCTTCGCCGGTTCCTTCTCGACCCAGTTGAGGGTGCGCTCGACCGCCTTCTTCCAGCCCGCCAGGCCGGCGCGGCGCTGCTCTTCGGTGGACTTGGGCTTGAAGACCTTGTCCACCTGCCAGTTCTTGCGCAGCTCGTCCAGCGTGCTCCAGAAGCCGGTCGCTAAGCCGGCGCCGTAGGCGGCGCCCAGCGAGGTCGTCTCCTGAACCGTTGGCCGGATGACGTCGATGCCGAGAATGTCGGCCTGCAACTGCATCAGGAAGTCGTTCTTAACGGCGCCGCCGTCGACCTTCAGCGTGGTCGGCTTGATGCCGGAATCGGTCTCCATGGCGTCGGCGACTTCCTTCGTCTGATAGCAGATCGACTCTAGGGTGGCGCGCACCAGGTGTGCGCGGTTGACGTAGCGGGTTAGTCCGACCACGGCACCGCGAGCGTACATGTCCCAGTGCGGCGCAAACA
Source organism: Candidatus Dormiibacterota bacterium (assembly GCA_035716185.1). Taxonomy (GTDB): domain Bacteria; phylum Chloroflexota; class Dormibacteria; order CF-121; family CF-121; genus CF-13. The sequence goes on along the minus strand of DASTJZ010000022.1, from coordinate 2,425 downwards.
GGCCAGAGAACGCCGGGACGAAGTAGATGCCGCCGGAGTCTTCGACCGACTTGGCGATCTCCTCGGTTTCCGAGGCGTTCTTGATGATCCCGAGGTTGTCGCGCAGCCACTGGATGGCCGCCCCCGTGATCGCGATCGAGCCCTCGAGGGCATAGACGCATTTCCCCGCTTCGAGCCCGTAGCCGGCGGTCGTCAGCAAGCCGCTCTTTGAGGGCACCGGATTGGTCCCGGTGTTGAGCAGCATGAAGTTGCCGGTGCCGTAGGTGTTCTTCGCCTCGCCCACGGCGTAGCACGTCTGGCCAAACAACGCCGCTTGCTGATCGCCCAGGTCAGCACAGACCGGGACCACGCCGCCCACCGGGCCGTCGGCTTTGGTCTGGCCGTAGAACTTCTTGTCGCTCGACGGCCGGATCTCGGGCAGCATCGCCCGTGGAACTTTGATGGCGCGGAGCAACTCGTCGTCCCAGTTAAGGGTCTTGAGGTCCATCAGCATGGTGCGCGAGGCGTTGGTGTAATCGGTGACATGCGCGCCGCCATTGGGGCCGCCGGTCAGCCACCACGTAACCCAGGTATCGATGTTTCCGAACGCCAGGTCGCCGCGCTCGGCGGCCGCCCGCGCCCCGGAGACGTTGTCCAGGATCCACTGGATCTTCGGTCCGGAGAAATAGGTCGCGACCACCAGCCCGGTCTTCTTCTTGACGGTCGGCTCGACCCCGTCATCGATCAAGCGTTGACAGATGTCGCGGGTGCGCGTGTCCTGCCACACGATGGCGTTGTAGACGGGCTTGCCGGTCTTCTTCTCCCACACCACCGCCGTCTCGCGCTGATTGGTGATCCCGATCCCGGAGATCTCGTCGGCCTTGATGCCTTTCTTCTGCATCGCGGCCTTGGTGACCTTTTGCGTCTTCTCCCAGATCTCCATCGGGTTGTGCTCGACCCATCCCGGCTTGGGATAGATCTGCTCGTGCTCCTCATAGTCGGAGGTCACGACCTTGCCGTCGTGGCTGAACACCATGAACCGCGTGCCCGTGGTGCCCTGGTCGACGGCTGCCGCGTACTTCTTTTCCGCCATACCCGTCCTCCTTTTTAGGTCGTGCTCGTGGTCGCCCTTTCCGGGACGGCCGCCAGCGTGTCGCTGAGGGCGCGAAGCATCAGATAGGACGAGGTCGCTCCCGGGTCCTGATGCCCGATGCTGCGATCGCCGAGATAACTGGCGCGTCCTTTCAGCGCCTTGAGGGGAATCGTCGCCTTCATCCCCTCTTCGGCCGCGTCTGCCGCCGCGGCCAGGGCTTCTTCCACCGACGAGCCTTCGCCCAGGTATTGCTTGGCCCGATCGATGGCGGGCGCCAGCGCGTCCACCATCGTCTTGTCGTTGCGGTTCGCCTTGCCTCGCTCGACCACACCCTTCAAGCCCGCCTCGAGCGCTCCGACGAGCTCATCGCCGCTCACCTGCGTCTTGCCATCGAGGGCGGCGCCAGCGCGCAGGAAGAAGGTGCCGTACAGCGGCCCGCCCGCGCCTCCGACCGAGCCGACGAGCGCCATCCCGGTGGTCTTGAGCAAGGTCCCCGCGTCTTGGTCGCGGACCGGGGCGATCTTGGTCAGCACCGTTTGAAAACCCCGGTCCATGTTGATCCCGTGGTCGCCATCACCGATGGCGGCGTCCAACCCGGTCAGGTATTGCTTCTGCTCAGCGATCACGCCGGCATAGCGCTCAACCCAGGCGAGGATCTGTGTGTTGGTCACCGCCATCGCAAGGTCAGACTCCCCAGCGAAGGGCCGGGGTGTGCACCGGTGCGTCCCAGAAACGGGTCAGCTCGCTATCGAGCTTCAGCAACGTCACCGAGCAGCCGGCCATTTCCAGGGAGGTGATATAGGAGCCCACCAGCCAGCGGGTGGGCTTGATGCCTTCCTTCTGCAGGTACTTGTTGACCGCATTCGCGACGACGTAGATCTCGATCAGCGGCGTGCCGCCCATCCCGTTGACGAATGCGAGCACCTCGTCGCCACGCTTGAAAGGTAGGTCCTTGACGACCGTGCTGGTGAGGATTTCGGCGATCTCGTCCGCTGACTTCAGCTTGGTGCGCTCCCGGCCGGGCTCGCCATGGATACCGATCCCGAGTTCCATCTCGTCGTCGGCGATATCGAAGGTCGGCTTGCCGGCGGCGGGGACGATGGTCGAGGTGAGTGCCATCCCCATGCTGCGGCCCTGGGCATTGACCTTCTTCGCCAGATTGGTGACCGTCTCGAGGTCGGCGCCCGCTTCGGCACAGCCGCCCACGATCTTTTCCAGCAGCACGGTGACCCCGACGCCCCGGCGTCCCGCCGTGTAGAGGCTGTCCTGGACGGCGACGTCGTCATTGGTGATGACGGCGTTGACCTTCTCGCCTTCGCCACGCGCCAGTTCAGCCGCCATCTCGAAGTTCAT
>DASTJZ010000021.1:0-48038 GCA_035716185.1 Candidatus Dormiibacterota bacterium | reverse complement strand
GGGAGATCGTCAAAGGGAATGTGTCGCACACCCTCGAGCATCGGCATGAATGGATCCCGGTACTTGGCGTCAGCTGTGGCCGAGAGTGCTCCAAACGTCCGCCCGTGATAGGCGCGGTGCGTGGCGATGATGCCAGTCCGGCCCGAAGCAACCCTCGCATATTTGAGCGCTGCCTCGATCGCCTCCGCACCTGAGTTTGCGAATGACATTCGTGTAAGGGACGGCGGCAGAAAGCCAGCGAGCGTGTCGACGAACTCCTGCCGGGCGGGGGTATCGAAGCTCTGATGAGCGTTTGTGAGTTGCGACGCCTGGCGCGTGATCGCTTCGGTGACCTGCGGATGGGCGTGTCCCAGCAGGTTGACGCCGTAGTTCGTCATCAGGTCCAGATAACGGCGTCCGCGATCGTCCCACAGGTATGAGCCCTCGCCCCTTACGAGGCTGATGCCGCGGTCCGCATGGAGTGGGATTTGCTGGAGGCGCGTCTCGACTTTCATTCGGTCACCCAGGTGCCTGCGCCTTCGAAGGCACGGGTGAGCGGATGTTCCCCGCGGCCGTCCAACAAGCCGACGGCCTTGATGCCGCGCCGGACTGCCTGGGCCGCTGCCAGTAGCTTGACTCGGGCGCGACCCTTCCCGTACTCGGAGATTCGGTCGACCTCATCGAGGTGGACCTGTGGGATGACGCTCTTGTCATCGTTGATATCGCGCATGAAGCCCGGCGTGTCCGCGAAGATGAGGAGGCGCTCGGCCTTCAGACTCGTGGCAATTTCCATGGCCAACCGATCGCCATCAACGTTGATCGCAACGCCGTCCTGCGTCACGGCCGGCGGTGTTAGCACGGGAAGATAGCCACCGTCGAGCAGTACATGCAATAACCGAGGATCGATCCGCTCGATGGTTCCGCTGTGGTCACCGTGCAGGACCTTGACCTTGTCGCCTTCCTTGATTCGAATGTCGGGCTTGCGCCGTCCGATGGCGATCCCGCCATCCATGGCGGTAAGGCCGACCGCACTGGCGCCGAAGGCGCGAAGCCGCTCAACGATCCGTTTGTTCTGCTTGCCCGCGTAGGCCATCAGGAAGTGGTCCATCGTCGTTGCGTCGGTGAAGCGGCTGATCTCTCCCCGTTCCGATGTCACCATGCGCGGCGGATGGCCGAGCTTGCTGGAGAGATCGTTGAGCTCTTTGTTGGCCCCATGTACCAGGACCAGCGGCTCTTTACCGGCAGCGATGTCTTGGAGTAACGGGTCGAGGTTCGGGAGGCTGCCGCCGATCTTGATGACCAGCACGATTAGATCGGATAGAGCCCGGGAAAATCCAGTCCGGTGCGTTCGTCCCAGCCACGTCGCACGTTGAGCGCCTGCACCGCCTGCCCGGCCGCGCCCTTCATCAGGTTGTCGAGCGCGCTCATCACGACCACACGGCGTGAGTGCGGGTCCCGCTCGAAGCCCACGTCGGTGTAATTCGTGCCCGACAGGATCTTCGGATTGGGATAGCGATGAATGCCCTGGGATTCTTTCACGATCCGCATGAACGGCTCGTTGGCGTACGCCGCTCGGTAGATCTTCCACAGGTCCTTCTCGGCGAGGTCATCGTTGAGATAAACGTGGGCCGTTATCAGGATGCCGCGAACGGCCTCGACCGCTGTTGCCGAAAACGCGACCTGGGGGCCATGGCCGTTTGGACTGGTCAAACCGAGCTCCTGGATGATCTCGGCCGTGTGGCGGTGGGACGTGGGGGCGAACGAACGCATCTCACCACTCCGGTGCGGATGATGAGATGCGGGTCCCGACTCGGCGCCGCCCGCCGATGATCCCGTCTTGCCTTCGATGACGATCGGCATCGAGCCATCGATCACCCCGGCATGAGTCAGCGGATACAGCCCCAGGATCGCCGCCGTGGCCAGGCAGCCGCCGGCCGCGAGCCGGTCCGAGGTTCGAATTTGCTCGCGATGCAACTCGGGGAGGGCATACACCCAACCGCCAAGCAAGTCAGCGCGCGGGTGTTCCCAGCCGTACCAGGTGGGGTAGGCGCTGCTCTCTCGCAGCCGGAAGTCCGCCGAGAGATCGATGATGGTGGGCGCCAGCGCTTCCAACCGATCGATCTCGGTGCTCGTCTCACCATGGGGCAGGGCCAGAAAGAGCACGTCGACGGGTTGAAGGTTCGCGCGAGACTGGAACTTGAGGTCGCTCCGCTTACGCAGATGGGGATGGACGCTATGAACGAATTTGCCGCCCAGCCGCTCGGAGGTGACCTGTGTCACCTCGATCTCGGGGTGCGAAAGAAGGAGCCGAAGCAGCTCGCCGCCGGCGTACCCGGCGCCGCCGACGATGGCCGCTTTCATTTGGTCAGTTCTTGGAGCGCCGCGGCCAGCACGTCGACCCCACGCCGAAATTCAGCGAGGTCGATCGCCTCGTCCGGCGTGTGGTCGAGCTTGGAGTCGCCCGGCCCATACGCCAGCGCCGGACAGCCCCAAACCGGTGCCAGGATGTTCATGTCCGAGGTTCCTGTCTTCATTTTGAAGCGTGGCCTGCCTCCGGCGTCGCGGATGCCTTTGAGAAAGGCTCGCACCACCGGCGTGTTTTTATCGGCCCGTATCGCGGGATCGGCGTAATCGAAGCGAAGTTCCGCGCCATCCGCCCAGTCCTCGAGCTGCTTTTGCAGCGCCTCGACATCGAAAGCCGGTGGTAGCCGGAATCCCAGCGTCATGGCGGCGGTGTCCTGAAAGCCGTCGTGATCGGCATGGAATCGAAGCACCCGGACATCGAGCCGCTCGAACGCCTGACTCCCTCCCCCTTGCGGGGCGGGCCCGCCGGCCCACGCGAGCCGCGCTTCAGTGCGATGCGAGCGTTCGAGGCGTCCGGGAGGGGGTATCGCCGCCGCATGATCCTGGACTCGCCGAATGAAGGCAATGGCCTTGTCGCCGGCGCTCTCATTCGGTCCGGCGCCGTGGCTCATCGCGATGGCCAGCCGATAGCGAAGCCGCAGGCTGCCCTTGTACCCGAGTGTGACGGCATCCCAGCCGCTCGGCTCCAGGATCACCAGCTGATCGGGTGCGCGCCGGTTCACGAGATGTCGTGCACCCCGCGAGCTGCCTTCCTCTTCCACGGCGCCCACGATCGTGAATCGCCAGCCGGTGCCGATGGGCTGCCGCGCCACGGCGGCGATCGCAGCGGCCAGCGGTCCCTTGGCATCGACCGCCCCGCGTCCAAAGAGACGATCACCCTCGCGGCGCACTGGGATGAATCCAGGCACGGTGTCGATGTGGCCGAGCAGCATTACCTCTTTCGGGCCGCCGCCCCAATAGGCGATGACATTCCCGACCTCGTCGCGGCGCGCGGCGAAGCCGAGGCTGCGAAGCCGCGAAACCAACCACTGGCCCAGCGGCCGCTCCTGCGTCGATGGACTGGGAATCGCCAGCATCTCCTCGAGCAGCTCGATGCCCGACCCGGTCGCGGCCGCGGCGTCCTTGAGCACGCCCGTGATCACGCCGGCACGGCCTCCAGCTCGCCGACCCGAAGGACGTAGTCGACGATCCGCCCGGGAATATCGACGCCCGTGGTGTCGATGCTGTGGCGGAACTCCATTGTGTAATTGACCTCGCTGACGAGCAGGCCATCGGGGTGTTCCAGGAGATCGATGGCCAGCACGCCGCCGCCAACCGCGCGGGAAGCCGCCCGCGAGAGGCGGTCGATCTCCGGCGTCACCGGACAGTTGCGCGCCTGTCCGCCGCGGGCGGTGTTCGTGATCCAGTGCGACGACTCGCGGTAGATGGCGCAGATGGTCTCGTCACCGACGACAAAGCTCCGGATATCGCGCGATGGCTTGTTGACGAACTCCTGGATGTAAAAGATGGCGTGCTGATAGGAGCCCAGGGTTTCCTTGTGCTCGAGCAGCGCTTCGGCCGCTTCGCGGTCTGAGATCTTTGCCAGCAGCCGGCCCCAGGATCCAACCGCCGGCTTGAGCACGACCGGATAGCCGAGCGTCTCGATCGCCTGCAAGGCCGACTCCGGCGTGAAGGCGATCAGCGTCCGCGGACTCGGCACGCCCGCCGCCGCCAGCGCGGTCGTGGTGTTGATCTTGTCGCCGCAGGTCAGCGCGACCGCGTAGCTGTTGACGGTCGGCACGCCCCATTGATTGAGGATACGCAGGCCGTAAAGTGCGCGCGAATGGTGCAGGCAGCGTTCGAGCACGACGTCATAGCGCGGCGGCTCGGCGCCGATTTCGAAGACCAGCTCGCGATCGTCGAGCTTTTCGAAATCCAGGCCGCGTCGCGAGAAGCTCTCGAAGAGCAATTTCTCTTCGGCCCGGATGCGCGAACAGAGGACCCCGATCTTCACCTACTCGCCCCAATCCTCCTCTTCTTCCGGAGCCAGCTTGAGCTCGACGGGATCGCGTTCCGCCACCTCCAGCTCCGCTCCGCAGTCGCCGCACGGCACGATCTCTCCCCGCTCGACGTCCTGGGCGAGATTGACATCGCCGCCACATTCGGGACACTTTGCGGTCAATACCGCCGACATCACGACACCTCCTCGATCGCGGCCCAGCCGCGGGTTTTGATCAGGTCGATCAGCGTCCCGGCTTCCATGATGGCGGCGGCCACGGGGCCGGGCGTTTCCCCCGTGAACATCTTGCCATTGCTCTCGATCCGCCCCGAGCGGATGTCGACCGCGATCGGGTCACCGTCCTGGACGGCGTCGTAGACCGCGTCGCACTGGATGACCGGCAGGCCGATGTTGATGGCGTTGCGATAAAAGATCCGGGCGAAGCTGCAGGCGATCACGGCCTGGATGCCGGCGGCCTTGATCGCCATGGGTGCATGCTCACGAGAGCTGCCGCAGCCGAAGTTGCGCCCGCCGACGATCACGTCTCCCTTCTCGACACTGGCGGCAAAGTCCGGGCGGGCCTCGATGAAGCAGGCCTTGCCCAGCGCCACTGGATCGGTCGTTACGTTGAACCGGCCGGGGATGATGGCGTCGGTCGAGATGCCGTCGCCGAATTTGAAGACCCTGGCCATCAGTGGCTGCCTCCGACCATTTCCAACTCGCGCTGGGGCCGGGATAGGTGGGAGATGTCCCGCGGATCGGCGATCATTCCAGCCAGGGCCGAGGCCGCCGCGACCGCGGGGTTCGCGAGGTAGATCTCGGCCTGGGCGCTGCCCATCCGGCCGGCGTAATTCCGCATGCTCGTGGAGAGGGCCCGCTCGCCTGGGCCGAGCACGCCGTGCTGGCGGCCGAGGCATGGGCCACAGCCGGCATTCATCACCAGCGCCCCCGCTTCCATAAAGGTCTGGATGTAGCCGCGAGCAAGGGCTTCCATGTAAATCTTCTTGGAGGCGGGCACGACGATCGTGCGCGTCCGCGGATGGACCTGCCGGCCACGGAAATAATCGGCCACGATGGCCAGGTCCTCGATCCGGCCGTTCGCGCAGCTCCCGACGAACACCTCGTCGAGGTGGGTGCCTTCGACGACGCTCAGGTCCTGCACATTGTCGATCGCGGGTGGGCAGGCGATCTGCGGCTCGAGCGACTCCGCATCGACCTCGATCAGACTGCGATATTCCGGCGCCACCGCATGGAGATCGGACACCTCCTCGTCGCCCAGGTAACGGCGGGTCTGTTCGTCAGGCTCGCACAGTCCGGCCTTGCCCCCGAAGTCCACCGTGAGGTTTGCCAGAGTGAGGCGCTCGTCAACCCGCATCGCCTCGACCGCCTCCCCGCCCCACTCCACGGCGAGATAGTTGGCTCCTTCGGCGCCCAGCATGCGGACCACCTTGAGAGCGAGGTCTTTGGATAAGACCCCAGGCGGCAGCGTCCCCCGCAGGTTGATGCGGATCGTCTCCGGGATGCGAAACCAGGTTCGGCCGGTAGCGAAGGTCACGGCGATGTCGGTCGATCCGAAGCCGGCCGAGAAACAACCCAGCGCGCCGTAGGTCGTACTGTGGGAATCCGCGCCGACCACGATGCCGCCGGGCCGAACGAATCCCTTCTCCACCATCAGCTGGTGGCAGATGCCCTCCTGGAAGACGTGGGTGACGCCGTACTCGTCGGCGAAGTCACGAACGATCTTGTGGAGGCCGGCGGCCGCCACCGTGTTCGCCGGCAGGATGTGGTCGAAGACCATGATGACGCGCTCCGGATCCCAGAGCGGGACCTCGAGCTTTCGAAAGGCCTCGATGGCCAGCGGTCCGGTGACATCGTGGGCCATCGCGAAATCAACCGGCGCCACCACGATCTCACCGGCCTTGACGGTGCGGCCCAGTCGCCGGGAAAAGATCTCTTCGGTCAGAGTTCCCATCACATCCTCCTTATGCCGGCACCGAGCCACGAAGGAGATCATCGAGCTCATCTGGGCTCAGTGGTCCCGCGTCGGCGCGCCGCTTGACCTCGGCAGTGAGGCTGCGCAGCTCGTCGTCGGTCAGCGTCAGTCCGAGCGTCGAGGCGCGATGCGCGATGGCATGCCGGCCGGTCAGGCGGTGGCCAGTCATCACGGTCCGCTCGCGCCCGAAGCGCGCGGGGTCGAAGATCTCGTAGCTCGAGGGATCGTTGAGCACCGCATTGGTGTGCATCCCGGCCTTGTGGTGGAACGCCGTGGCGCCCGTGAGGGCGGCGTTGAACGGCACCTGGATGCCGACGATGTCGGCCACCATCCGATCCAGCTCCGGTAGCAGCTCGAGTCGGTACTGTGCGACGAGATCGGGCTGCAGGCTGAGCAGCCGCGCGATCATGCCGCTGAGCGGCACGATCCCGTTCCGCTCGCCGATCCCGAGCACGGTCGTGTCGATGTGCGTCGCGCCGGCCTCCAGCGCCGCGAAGGCATTGGCGATGGCGCAGCCGGTGTCATTGTGCGCGTGGAATTCGATGTCGCAGTCGACGGCCTTGCGAACCATCGAGACCAGCTCGAAGACCTGGCCCGGGGTGGCGATGCCAACCGTGTCCGCCAGTCCGACGCGCTGCGGATGCAGCCGGTCGATCGCCTGGTAGACGCGCAGCAGGTCGCGAGGCTCGGACCGGAACGAGTCCTCGCTGCTGAAGCGGACTTCCAGCCCCTGCGCCTGGATATAGCGGACGACCTCGGTGCCCGCCTCGATGATCTCGTCGACCGTCTTGCCGTGCGAGAAGGCGCGCATCGCGGACGAGGTGCCGAAGAGCACGTCGATCCCATCGGCGCCGGTGTCGATCGCCACTCGCGCGTCATCCAGGTGGCAGCGCACGTGGGTCAGGACTTTGGCCCGCAGCGGCAGCGCCGCGATGGCGCGCAGGTCCGCCTCTGACTGGGGGGACGCGCAGGGCGACGTCAGCTCGAGGTATTCGACGCCAAACTCGTCGAGCGCCTGGGCGATCGCGATCTTCTGCGACGGCGTGAAGTGGGCCAGCGCAAACTGCTCGCCCTCGCGGAGCGTCGACTCGATGATCCGGAACGCTCTGATGGTCATGGCACCTCCGAAAAACAAAAAGCCTTCGTCCTCCGGGACGAGAGGCCTTCTCTCGTGGTACCACCCGACTTCGCCGACCTCTCGCGAGGCCGACCTTACCGAGTCCGCGGCGATCACGCCTGGAGACTCCAGCCCGATCACGGGGGCCGGCCGGCTCAGCCTACTGTCCCTCTTTTCCCTCCCCCTTGCGGGGAGGGCCAGGGAGGGGGTTCGACCTGCGGCTCCGAGGCCTTTTTCGGCGGTGCCCTGGACTCTCCTTCTCAGCTGCCGGAGATTCTCTGTCGTCCCAGCGTCCGCGTACTCTCCCTCATCGACGCCTTTCGATATGAACTTGTTGGTCGGAACCATAGCGGGCATTGGGGCAGGATGTCAAGCGACAGCTCGGGCCTCATGCACCTGCAGGAGGTAATCGATCACCAGCTCAGCCACCGGAATGCCGGTGGCGCCGGCGAAACCATGGAACTCTGGCGTGTAATTCACCTCGTTCACCAGCAGGCCATCCTGGTGCTCCAGCAGGTCGATCGCGAGGAACCCGCCACCAATGGCGGCCGCGGCATCCTGGCACAGTTTGTCGATCTCCGGTGTTATCGGGCAGGGCGAGGCCTGGCCGGTTCGCGCCGTGTTTGTAATCCAGTGGTCGGCGGTTCGATAGATAGCACCGATCGTCCGGTCGCCGATGACGATGGCGCGGATATCGCGTTGCGGCTTCCGCACAAACTCCTGGATATAGAAGATGCCGTGCTGGTAGGAGCCCAGCGTATCTTTGTGCTCGAGAATCGCCTCGGCCGCATCCCGATCGTTGATCTTGGCCAGCAGCCGGCCCCATGACCCAACCATCGGTTTTAGCACCACCGGGTAGCCCATCGCTTCGATCGCGTCCAGCGCGGATTCCGGCGTGAAGGCGATCACCGTCTTCGGCACCGGCACGCCGGCGGCGGCGAGCGTGCTCGAGGTCAGGATCTTGTCGCCGCAGATGTGCGCCACCTGGCCGCTGTTCACTGTGGGCACACCGGCCGCATTGAGCAACGTCGTCGCGTAGAGCGACCGTCCGTGGTGGACCGAGCGGTCGAGCACCACGTCGACGGCCGGGACGTCTCCGCCGATTGGGAACTGGATGCGATCTTCGTCGAGCCGTTCGAAGGCAATCCCACGATGACGGAGCGCCTCGAACAGCGCCTTTTCTTCGAAGCGAATCCGACCGCAGAGGATGCCGATCACTGGAGCTTGCGTAATTATACACACTCCCGTATACTTATGCGCTGAATCAACTCACCCAGGAGGCTGCACATGCTGGCAGTAAAGAGCAAGCTACTAGAGAAGATCGACGCGACGCCGGTCAAGACGGCGAAGAAAGTCGCCCTCGCGTATTCCGGCGGCCTGGACTCATCGCTCTGTGCCGTCCTGGCAAAAGAGAAGTACCAGGTCGAGGAACTCCTCCCGATCACGGTCGACGTCGGTCAGGGGCAGGACGAGATGGATGCCGCCATCCAGAAAGCGAAAGTCCTCGGGATCACGCCGATCGTGGTCGATGCTAGGCAGGAGTTCGCCAACCTCTGGCTGTCGAAGGCGATCCAGGCCAACTCGAACTACGAGGGCTACCCGGTATCGACCTCGATGACCCGTCAGTTGATCGCCTCAAAGATCGCCTCGCTGGCTCTCAAGCTCGGCTGCGACGCGATCATGGAGGGCAGCAGCGGGAAGGGCAATGACCAGTACCGCATGCACAACGTCTTCAAGCTCTTTGCGCCGCAACTCGACGTGCTCGTCCCGGTGCGAGACTTCGACCTGACCCGGGGCGAAGAGGAAGAACTGTCGAAAGAGCTCGGGATTCCCATCACCGAGGTGATGCAGGGCGGCGACGACAAGACGATGTGGTGCCGCAGCCTGGCGTCGGGCGCCATCGGTCTCAACCAGCCGATCCCCGAAAATGCCTGGCTCTGGTGGAAAATGCCGGCCAAGACGAACGCCACCCCCACCCAGGTTTCCGTGACCTTCGATCACGGCATCCCAGTGGCGCTCGACGGTGTCGAGCAGCCATTGCCGCAGATCGTCTCCAAACTCAACGTGATCGCCGGCAGCCACGGCATCGGCAAGATCGACATCTTCGAGGACGGCATCATGGGCCTGAAGTCGCGCGAGCTGTACGAGGCGCCGGCCGCGACCGTGCTGCTCAAACTGCACCACGACCTGGAGCAGTTCTGCCTGACCAAGGAAGAGCTCGACTTCAAGGCGGTAGCCGATCAGAAGTGGGCCTACCTCGTCTATCACGGCTCATGGTTCAGCCCGCTGAAGGAAGCGCTCGATAGCTTCATTCAGACGACCCAGGGTCACGTCAATGGCACGGAGACGGCCACGCTTTTCCATGGCTCGATCGACATCGACACCCGGGAGAGCAAGCAGTCGCTGTTCTTCCCAGAGATTCGGGGGCTGCAGAGCCGGAGCTTTAACCAGCAGCTCTGCGGACCCGCCGCGCAAATTGCCGGGCTACCCTGGGAGGTGCTGGCCAAGCGGATGGCGAAGGTCTCGCACTGAGCGACCAACCCTGGGGCGGACGGTTTGGTGAAGAGCCGGACCCGTTGATCGACCGCTTTACGCGCTCGCTCGAGGTCGATCACCGGCTCTTCCGCGAAGACATCGCGGGCAGCCGCGCTTATGCGAAGGCGCTGGTCGGTGCCGGCGTGCTGACCGCCGATGAACAGGCACGCATCGACCAGGCCCTTTCGGAAATCGAGAAAGAACTGGCATCAGATGGCGGACTCCCTCCCCCTTGTGGGGAGGGTCAAGGAGGTGGTCCTTCAGAGGACATTCACATGCGGGTGGAGCAGCGCCTGCGGGAAAAACTCGGCCCGTTGGGCGGAAAGCTGCACACCGGCCGGAGCCGAAATGACCAGGTCGCGGTCGATGTCCGGCTCTTCGTGAAGTCCGTCGGCGCGGAGTTGCTGCAGGCGGTTTCGGCCCTTCAGTCGGCGCTGATCGCCCGCGCCAAAGAGCAGGTTGAAACCGTCATGCCCGGCTACACCCACACCCAGCGGGCTCAGCCGGTGTTGCTCGCCCATCATCTGCTTGCCTACGTCGAGATGCTCCGTCGCGACCACGGGCGGATCGACGATGCCCTGAAGCGGGCCGATATCTCGCCGCTGGGCGCAGGCGCCTTGGCGGGCAGCGGTTTCCCCATTGACCGGATCGCCCTGGCCGAAGATCTCGGCTTCAAGGGCGCGACTGCGAATTCGCTCGACGCGGTCGCCGATCGCGACTTCGTGGTGGAGCTGATCGCCGCCTCCAATATCACGATGATTCACCTCTCACGGCTGTGCGGCGAGATCGTGCTCTGGACCAGCGCGGAATTCTCGTTTGCCTCGCTTCCCGATGCGCTCGCCAGCGGCAGCTCGATGATGCCCAACAAGAAGAATCCCTGCGCCGCCGAGCTGGTGCGCGCCAAGACGGGCCGGGTCACCGGCGATCTCGTCAACCTGCTGATGGTGTTGAAAGGCCTGCCGCTGGCCTATAACCGCGATCTCCAGGAGGACAAAGAAGCGCTGTTCGATGCGGCGGATACCACGCTCAATTGTCTCCGGGTAACGGCACGATTGGTCGAGGGGCTGCGATTCGATGTCGACACCATGCGATCGGCCGCGCTGAGCGGCTACACGCTCGCCACCGAGCTGGCCGACTATCTTTCTCGGAAGGGCATGCCGTTCCGCGATGCGCATCGACTGGTGGGCACGATGGTTGCGACCGCGATCGCCGGCCATCGCGGCCTCGAGTCACTCACGCTTGCCGAGCTGCAGCAGTTCTCGCAACTGTTCCAGGCCGATGTCGCCGAGCACCTGACCCTGGAAGGCGCGCTGAAATCGCGCGACGTGTTCGGCGGCACCGCACCTGCGCGGGTCAAGGAGGCGCTGGCAAATGTCGAAGCGTAAGCGGCAGGAGGCGATCCTCTCGATCATCGCCAAACATCCAGTCGCCACTCAGGAAGATCTGGTCGATCGTCTGCAGCGGGCCGGCATCCCGACCACCCAGGCGACGGTCTCGCGCGATATTGCTGAGCTCGGTCTGGTGCGCGTCGCTGGACCCGAGAGCCACTACGTCAAAGGTGACGAGGGCCTTGGTGCCGCCTCGTCGGCCGGGCGTGAGGATCGACTGCGTCGCCTGTTGCGCGATCTGCCGCTCACCGTGCGGCGCGGCCAGGGCATCGCCGTGCTGACCACGACGCCCGGCTCAGCGAATCCGCTGGCGTCGGCGATCGACAGCACCGGCTGGCCGGAGGTGCTCGGCACGGTGGCCGGCGACGACACGATCTTCGTCGCCCTCGGTCTTCAACCTCGCGCCTATGGCGGACTCGCCCAGCGGCTGGCCCGGCTCGGCGCCTACGTCCAACCCGAGGACTGATGGCCGAAAAGATCGTCCTCGCTTACTCTGGCGGCCTCGACACCACGGTTGCGGTCAAATGGCTCGCCGAGACCCGGGGCTTCGAGGTGATCGCGCTCACCATCGACCTCGGCAGCCAGCCGAAGCTGGCCGCGATTCGCCAGCGCGCTCTCAAGGCAGGGGCGGTTCGCTCCTACGTCCTGGACGCCCGCCGGCCGTTCGTCGAGCGCTTCTGCTGGCCGGCGCTCAAAGCGGGAGCCCTGTACCAGGGCCAGTATCCCCTGGCGACCGCCCTCGGCCGGCCGCTGATCGCCCAGCTCCTGGTCGAGGTTGCGAGGCGGGAAGGAGCGACGTGGGTGGCGCATGGCTCGACGGGCAAGGGCAACGACCAGGTCCGCTTTGACATCGCGGTGGGTGCCCTGGCGCCGGATCTCAAAGTGCTCGCTCCGCTGCGCGACGGGCTGTCGATGACCAGGGAGCAGGAGATCGCCTACGCCCGCGACCACGAGCTGGAGATTGAAGTCAAGCCCGCGTCGCCGTACAGTACCGATGAGAATCTGTGGGGGCGGTCCATCGAGGCGGGGGTCTTAGAGGATGCGCTCCTCATGCCCCCCGAGGACGCCTTTCTCTGGACCTCCTCGGTGGAGAACGCCCCCGCCCGTCCCCAGCTGCTCGAACTCGCTCTCGAGCATGGCCTGCCCAGCACTCTGGACAGCACGCCACTCGACGCGGTCGCCCTGGTCAGCGAGCTCAACCGTATCGGCGGCACCCACGGTGTGGGTCGGATCGACATGATCGAGGACCGCTTCGTCGGGATCAAGTCCCGCGAAGTCTATGAAGCACCCGCCGCCGTCATCCTGCATCAGGCGCACAAGGCGCTGGAGGATCTCGTGCTCGACGCCGAGGCGGCGCGCTTCAAGGCGTCGGTCTCCCATGAATACGCCCGCCTCGTCTACCAGGGCAAGTGGTTCACCAGCCATCGCCGCGACCTCGATCAGTACGTGGCCAGCACCCAATCGCCAGTCACTGGCGCTGTACGCCTCAAGCTCCACAAGGGCAGCGCCCAGGTCGTTGGCCGGTCGTCGCCCCTCTCGCTGTATCGCCCGAAGCTCGCGACCTACTCCGCGGGCGACCAGTTCGACCACCAGGCCGCCGTCGGCTTCATCAAGCTGGTTGGCCTGCCGCTGAGGACCCAGGCCGAGGTCCAGGGAACGGCGAAGCCGGAGCCCTTACTGCAGGACGATGGCCATGTTGTTGAAGTCGGCCCAGGAGCGCTCGAACTCGGCCTTGTTGAACCAGTACTGGCTGCCACTTCGCCAGGGATCGTTGACCCGGACCTGGGTCGCTGAAACGCCGCTCAAGGTGACCACGTGCTCGAGCAGCGAGTACCGGATCGGGGTTCCATCCCACGCCATCCAGGTCCCAACGTAGGCGTTCATCCACCCGGTTTCGACCCATGTCATCACTGGGTGGCCGGCGGCGACCGCGGCATAGATCTCCGAGGCTTTGAAGCCCTCGTGTCCGTATGATTTCGACGCGCCGGCCGCCTGGGCCACCCCGACGAGCGGCGGAAAGTAGACGCCGTAGCCCGTCGGGATCCAGTCGGCGCCGTCGATGTTGCCGACGAACTCCTTGTAGGGGTTGCCCCACTGCTTCACGGTCTTGTGTCCGTTGACGACCGGACCCATGATTGGCCCCCTTGTGTCAGGCGCCGGTTGCATCGCGATCAACTGGTCTTGCGAATATTGATGGCCCATCGCCGCCAATCCCATCTGCAGGGCGGCCGTTTCACAGTCGAGGCCGTGGGTTTGTTTGTAGACCGGCATGGAGAACGTGACCATGCCACTGGGGGTCGCGGCCGCAACGGTCGGCGGTGGGCTTGGCGTCGGCGTCGGGGTGGGGGTTGGGGTTGGGGTCGGCGTTGGGCTCTCGATCGCGAGGAGTGGTGTGGGGGTCGGCCGGGTCGATGCCGTCTTGAGCGTGGGCGACGCCATCACGAAGAGCGTGCCGGCCACAAGCGCGACCAGCACCAGGATCAGCAAGACGATGGTTCGCCTCATCCGCGGGGCGTAAGTTTAGCGGACATTTCAGGCGGCGCCGGAGCCGCGTATCTACCAGGGCTCGCCCTGGCGGAAGTCGCAGATCAGGTCCGCCCTGGGGTCCAGGGACTCGCTGACGGGTAGCACAAAAATCGCGTCGTCGTCGTCCGCGGTCCGGTACGTGCCTTCAGGCGTGAGCCTGTAGCTGGGTCCTTGCCACCGTTGCCAGCCGCGGGCGAGGTAGAAGGGAATCCCCTCGTCGCTGGCGCCAAGCCCGCCCAGGACGTAGGCGGCCCGGATCACGCGCTCGAGCTCCGCCATGACAGCCGCCCCCAGGCCCCGACGGCGCCGGTCAGCTCGCACCGCCACGCCTTCCACGTAGCCGGTTCGTAACGCGCGGCCCTTGTAGATGAGCCGCCGCTGGATCACCGACCCATGGGCGGCCATCCGGTCGCCTTCCCAGACGATGGCGTGAATTCCGCCCAGGCAATGCTCCCAATCGTCTTCGGTGGCATCGTCGAAGACCTCGAAGACCAGGGCGCGGGCCGCGGCGAGCTGCGTCGCGGTTAAGTCGGCAGTGTGGGCGACCTGCATTACTTTCCGGTTTCGCGTAGCGGTACGTAATCTCGCGCGCCAGTCTGCGGGTTATACCGCACCTTCATCAGCTGGCCGGTGCTTGGATCCACGAATCGCTCGCCAGTTTCTTCCCAGCGACCACCGGGCGCGACGGTCGGCCGGTAGCGACCGCGCTCAAAGAGCAACGCAGCGATCACAATGGCGCCGTTGATGAACAGGTAGACGACGAGCCCGGTGATGACCCCGGCGACGGCCAGCCCGACGGCCCCGACCATCGCCAGCACCCCGTAGACGAGAATCGCCTTGCGGAGCATTAGGCTCTGATCGGCTCGATCACGGCGGCTGTCCCGTAGGCAACGATCTCGGACATCGTATTGCCGATCTCCGACGAGTCGTACTGCATCCGAATCACGGCATTCGCTCCCATCGCCGTCGCGTTCTGGATCATCCGGTCGACCGCGTGCCGGCGAGCATCCTCCAGCAGCTCGGTGTACTCGGTGATTTCACCGCCGCCCAGCGAGCGCAACCCGGCCATGATGTTGCCGCCCAACCCGCGGCTGCGGACCACGAGGCCAAAGACCTGGCCCTTCATTTCGACGATCCGCTGCCCCGACACTTCTTCCGTAGTGACGACGATCATTTCACCCTCCTCTTACAACCAACCCTGTTCTTCCGCCACGCGCGCCGCTTCGGTTCGATTACCGACTTCGAGTTTTTGAATCGCCGACGACAGATAATTGCGCACCGTTCCCTCAGACAGGAACAGCGATTTTGCGATGTCCGCGATGCTCGCCCCACCCTTGCCGGCGTTCAGGACGTCGCGTTCACGATCCGACAGGGGACTGACACCCGCGCTGAGGGCGGCGGCGGCCAGCCCGGGATCGATCACCCGGTCACCCTTGATGGTCCGGCGAATCGCCAGCGCCAGTTCGTGGGCGGGCGAGTCTTTCAGCATGAATCCCGCGGCGCCACTCTCCATGGCGCGCCGCAGAAATCCCGGACGGCCGAAGGTGGTGACGATCAACACCTTGCAGGACGGGAACTCGTTGCGCAGCTCGCCCGCGGCGCCGATGCCATCGCCGCCGGGCATCTCGATGTCCAGCAGGGCGACGTCCGGCCGGGTTTGCTTCGCGAGTTCCAGGACGCGGTCCGCACGGTCGGTCTCCCCGACGATCTGGATGTCATCCTCCATGGCCAGCAGGGCCTTCAACGCGCCCCGCACCATCGCCTGGTCCTCCGCGATGAGGACCCGAATCAATCGAGACCCCCTCCCCCCTTGCGGGGGAGGGTCGGGGTGGGCGGTTGGACGACTCCAGGGTGGGGGCTCTCCGCAATTGGCGTTACCGGCAACGTCACCCGGAGGCGGAATCCCTCGTGCAGCAACGGCTCGGCCGTCAGTGTTCCGCCGCGCTCACGGACCCGTTCCTCGAGCCCGCGAAGTCCGCTTCCGGGCTTCGGCGCCCCTCCTGTGCCGTTGTCGATCACCTCGACGGTCGCAGATCGGTCCCCTTGTACGACTCGAATCACACAACGCGTTGCCTTGCTGTGCTTCATCGCGTTCGTGGTTCCCTCACGGACCGCCCAGGCAAAAACGGATTCGACCGCTGGCGGCAGCGTTGCATGGTCCTGCTGGATGCGGCAGTCGATCCCCGCTGCCGTCAGCGCCTCACGGGCACCGGCAAGCTCGGCCGCGAGTGTCGGCTGCCGATAACCGCTGACCGCCTCGCGCACGTCATGCAACGCATCACGAGCCACTTTTTCGATGTCGGCCACTTCGTGCTCAGCCAGGCCCGGTGAGCGCTTGATCAAGCGGCCGGCGAGCTCGCTCTTCAGGGCAATCACGGAGAGGCTGTGCCCGAGCAGGTCGTGCAGGTCTCGGGCAAAGCGCAGCCGCTCCTCGCCGACGGCGAGCCGCGCGATCTGCTCGCGGGCCAGCGAGAGTTGCTGATTGGCTTCGATCAAGAGCCGGCCGGCGATGCCGGCGACGCCAACCAGCGCGTCGTTGATGATGTCGCCCGTCGCCTGCAGCCCAGACGTTCCGCGAACGACGTCAAGGGCCCCCGATGCCAGCGCGACAACCACAATCAGTGGAGTGGCGGCGCGCCAGCGAAATGTCGCGCAAACCATGGCAACGACGTAGATGTCGAAGCTGCCGTACTGGGGGGGCGTCATCAGGGTGAAGAGGGCCATGAGCACTGCGCCGAGCACAAGCGCAACCAGCTTGAAACGCTCGTCGGGTCCGGCCACGATCCGGGTCCAGAACCACACCCAGATCAGCCCGGTGGCGCCGAGCATCGCCAGGGCGATCACTTTGTCCGCCAGCCTGAAGGGGTTCGTCAGGATAACCCAGATCGGCAGGACATAAAAGGCAAGAAAGGCCACCATGAAGAGGCGGCCTAGCTTGATCCAGCGCTGGTTCAGCGCCATGCGCCTACCCTACGCCACACCCTCGCCGCGCTCGAGCTTGGTCAGGTAGCTCTGGTCGGCGTCGGTGCGGACGTCCGAGAGCACCTTGCCGTCCTTCAGACGGATCGTGCGGTCGGTCTGGGCCGCGATGTCCATGTCGTGGGTGACGATCACGAACGTGACACCGTACTCGCGATTCATGCGCCGCATCAGCCCGATCAGTTGCTGACTCGTCTCGCTGTCAACCTCGCCGGTCGGCTCGTCGCCCAGAACCAGGGACGGCCGGTTGATCAGCGATCGCGCAATGGCCACCCGCTGCTTTTCGCCACCCGACATCTGGTCGGGCCGGTGATGCATCCGGTCTTTAAGGCCAACTTCCTCCAGTAGGGCGGCGGCGCGAACCTTGCCATCAGTCCCGTTCTTGTAATACCGCAGGGGCAGCATGACGTTCTGAATGGCGTTGAGCGTGGACAGCAGGTTGAACTCCTGGAAAATGAAGCCCAACTTCTTGGCGCGGAGGTCGGCGCGGGCGCCATCGCGGAGCTTGCCCGTGTCGACGCCGTCGAGCACGATTTGCCCGGCGGTCGGCCGCAGCAAGAGGCCGAGAAGGTCGAGCGTGGTGGTTTTGCCGCTGCCGGAGCGGCCGACCACCGAGACGAACTCGCCCGACTCGATCGTCAGATTGATGCCATCAACGGCCTTGACGATGGTCGCGCCTTGCTTGTAATGCTTGGTCAGATCTTTCAGTTCGATGGTTGCCATTGATGTCCTCCTAGGCCGCCCGCAGCGCCTGGACCGGATCCATCCGGGAGGCACGCAGGGCGGGAATGATGCCGGCGACGGCGCCCAGTCCGACCGAGAACAGGATCGCCACGATCACCAGTCGCCAGGTCAGCAAGAACAGGCTGAGGTTCGCCGACGCGGTGGCCGCATTGATCAGGCTGGTGAGACCCCAGCCGAGAAGCAACCCGATGGCACCGCCGATGCCGCCGATCAACACGGCCTCGAGCAGGTACTCACGGAGGATATCTCCCACCTTTGCGCCAATCGCTTTCTTCAAGCCGATCTCGCGGACGCGCTCGGTGACAGCCATCAGCATGGTGTTGATCACCGAGAGGCCGCCGACGACGAGCGCGATCAGTGCGGCGCCGGTCGTGATGGCGGTAAAGATCGCGCCACCCGAATTGAAGCTGGCGACGAGCACACTGGGCTTGGTGGCCTTGACGCCGGGAACTTCAGCATTGATCTTGTCGGCCAGCTTGTCGAGGTCGACGCCTGGCTTGCCGTAAACCGTCGCGCCGTTCACGAGCTTGCTCGTGTCGATGCTGGCGCGGATGCTGGCCGGCAACGTTTCCTTGAGGAGCATCTGGGCATCGGTCAGGTTGACATACGCACCGGTGTCGGGCGCGGTCTGGGTCTTGGCCAGGATTCCAACGACGGTGAACGTATGGTTGACGAAGTCCGGAGGAGCGTCTGTGGCGCGGATCGGCAGATCGATGGTGTCGCCCACGTGCTTCTTGAACTCCGTGGCGAAATCAGAGCCGAGCACCACCTCCCCGTTGGTGGTCGTACTGACCTCGCGACCCTGGGCGAGGTGGATCTTGAAAGCGCTGTAATCATTGGCGCGAGGATCCGAGTTCGAGATATAGTCGGGGACGCCGAACGACACGGTGTTCGTGCTTCCCGGCTTGGCACTCACGCTGATGTCCGGAAAAGCGGCGGCGACGCCGGCCACCTGCTCCAGGGCCGCCACCCGGTCGAGCGTCAGCAGTCCGCCGCCGAAGGCACTGATGCCGCCGGTAGAACTGTCGGCGACCTGGACGTTCGACCCGAAATAGGTCGCGCCACCCGAGAGCAGGGCGTTGAACTTCTCGGCCATGGCGCCCATCGTCACCAACGCCAGTACCCCGATCACGATGCCGCTGATCGTCAGGATGTTGCGCAGCTTGCGCCGCGTCAAATTGCGAATAATCTCCACCTGATTCCTCCTCTTCTTGCCTCGTTGCGGGACCGTGCCCCGCGACCTACGGTACGTCCGGACGGTCCATCTAACCAGTCGCAGCGGTCAGCACTTCCGTGTGACACCTGTCATGAGGCACCATATATTCATGGATAAGAACAAGAAAGCAAAGCCGGACGATCCAGAGCATCCCGAGGTGCCTCCGGCAAGCGAAACCTGGGTGGAGGGCCAGCCCACCTCCGACGCGGATTACGGCGGGGAGGAGCAGACCGACAAATAGGGCGGCCGTGTTCCGGCCGGTCCGCCGTTGACTCTTCGATAGAAAACGTCTATAGCTAGGGCGTGCTGCTGGCCCAGATCGAGGGTTTTCTCGAGGTCGCCCGTCGTGGCAACGTCAGCCGAGCCGCCGAGGCGATGTTCGTCACCCAGCCGACGCTCACCGCGCGGCTGC
Organism: Candidatus Dormiibacterota bacterium; assembly: GCA_035716185.1. Classification (GTDB taxonomy): domain Bacteria; phylum Chloroflexota; class Dormibacteria; order CF-121; family CF-121; genus CF-13. The sequence continues at coordinate 28,807 of DASTJZ010000021.1, read as the reverse complement.
ACGCGCTCGAGCGTGAGGTGGGCGAGCCGCTCTTCGCCCGCACCCGGCGGGGGATGCGGCTGACCGACGCCGGTCGCGCCTTCCTCCCCTACGCCGAACGCGCCATCCGGGCCGTCCGGGACGGCAAGCAAGCGCTGGTTGATGCCCGATCGGCTTCGGCGGGCCGTCTGGTCCTGGGTGCAGCGCCGGCGGTCAGCACGTATGTCTTGCCGGCGATCCTGCAACGCTTTGCTGCCGCCTACCCGCGGGTCGACGTCGCAGTGCGCACCGGGCACTCCGAAGACGTCCTCCAGATGCTGTTGCGCGAAGAGGTCCAGCTCGCCATGGTGCGGGCGCTGCGCCATCCCGACATTGAGTCGACGCCGCTCTACGAGGAAGCCCTGGTGCTCGTCGTCCCGCCCGGTCACCCCTTTGCGGAGCGACCCAAGGTTGGTATCGCCGACGTGGCTTCAGAGCGATTGATCTTCTTCGACCGGACCTCGAGCTACTACGAGTTGACCCAATCGTTCTTCCTCAGTCTGGGCGTCACGCCTCGCGAGGTGATGGAGCTGGACAATATCGAATCCACCAAGAAGATGGTCGAGCGCAAGCTCGGCATTGCCCTCCTGCCGCGCAGTGCCGTTGCTGGCGAGCTCGCTGCCAGGACGCTGGTCCAGGTTCCCGTCGGCGATGCGCCGGTGATGACCCAGAAGATCGTCGTCATCCGCCGGCGCGACCAGGGACGTGCATCCGGTCCCGTGGCAGCGTTCTTGAACCTGCTGCGGGATGCCGACCCCGCCGCCCTCGCCTCCTAGAGAAAAATCCCCCTCGCCCTTTGCGGGGCGGATCGGGGAAGGGTTCTAAACGACCCGGTCTTCTGAAAGTTCCTCGACGTATTCCTTTCCGAGTCGGGCGGCGTCGTAAGCCTTCCCCATGATGTGGTGGTAGGGAACGCCGGAAAACAGGTGATGGCTCTTCGTGGGCAGGTCCTGGCCCGGCTCGAACTCCTTGCGCTGCAGGGCGATGTACCCATCCTGCTGGTCTTTTGACATTGCCTGCAACAGCTCGCTCAAGCCGTAGCCCTCGGCATGCTGGGCGCCCAGCGTGATGAAGATGAACTTGGTGCCCATTTCGCCCAGCTCCGCGAATGTCAGCGGGTTGGGGTCTTTGAACCATTTGAAGGATGACGACCAGTTGAAGGCGAAGCGCGCGTCGCGGAAACGCTTCTTGATCTCGGTGGTGAACGTCTCCACCGCCGCGCGGTCGGAGGTTGGAAATTCGCACCAGAGCATGTCGGGGATGCCGCTGTCCAGGTAGCGCAGCCCGCGGTCGACGGCCAGCTCCATCTTTCGTAGCGATTCCGGGGCGTCGACGGCGCTCAACCCGTCGGTGCGGGCAATGACGACGAAGTCGTGGTTGCCGAGGTCGTCGGCGACCGCGCGCGCCATCCGCAGCTTGCCGACCATCTCGTTGACCGGGATCAGCGCTTTGCCGCCGATATGGCCGCAGCGCTTGGGCAGGACCTGGTCCTCGATGTGGGCCGCCGCCACGCCGGCATTGACATACATCTCCGTGGTGCGCTGGACATTGAAAATGTTGCCGTAGCCGCCGTCCATGTCGACGATCAACGGCGGGATGTCCAGGTGTTTTGGCGGGATGCCCTTCTCGGGCTCGCCGACGGCCATGGTCAGCTGAAATTTGCGCAGCGCGCTGACCGTGCGGCGCGCCGCATCCGCGATCTCGGTGCTCGAATACAGATCCATGTCGGTGGTACCGAGGTGGCCGATGGCGAAGGAGTAGCCGCTGAAATAGACGGCTTTGAAGCCGTAGTACATCACCAGCTCGGCGCCCATCGGGTCGTAGACCCCCGGCCCGAACAGAAACGGCTCGGTCTCCAACAGCTCACGCATCCGCGTGCTGGGGTGGACGAAGCGGGAGGCCGGCACCTTGAAGCCCTCGGGCAGTAGCGGGCTGGCCACCAGGCCATCACTTTTGGGAAGCGCCACGCGGCTCATCGGATTACTCGTTTCCGTGGTCGCGTTCGCAGTCGTCCGGGCAACCGCAGTCGGCGGTCTCAGCCCTGCACGGCTGATAGTCGTCGTTCGTCGTCGCTATTGCTCGCCCTTCCATTTTGATCATGGAAGTCAGCCTATCAATTAACCCATCATCAGGTCCAATCGTTTATTGCGATTGGCGCGATAGACAGCGTCTATTGTCTGAAGCTGTTCGCCATCTCGAACGCGAGCGCCGCGGCGGCCAACAGCAGGACGACTCCGACGATCCGGGCATCATTCGTTGCAGCGACGGCCAGCTTGCGGATCTTGCCGGCGATCGCCCTCGCCAGCGGGGTAAGGCTGAGCTCCGAGTGCAGGCGGATAGGCGATCGAAATCTGGCCGGCCGAAACGCCGGGCCGGGCGCCGAAAACAGTCCCACTTCGCTTCCTCCCTTCCCCCTCAGCGAACGGGCCTCTGCCCGGCACATTAGCAGATCACGCCGGGTCCACGTCAAGGCGCGGCCAGAGGGGCCAAGAGCGGCGACGGCATCACGACTCCGCTGGTTTACGGCCGGGATGGCGACGACTACGTCGTGGTCGCCTCAAAGGGTGGTGCGCCGGAAAACCCACAGTGGTTCGGGAACATCAAGGCCAACCCGATCGTCGACATCGACGTCGCCGATAACCAGGGGACGGCCGTGATCCTGGAGCGCCGGCCCTAGGAAGGGTTCGCCCCGACCGGCTGGTTCCAGCGTCGAATCACCGGGTCCGCATGCTCGTAGGTCAGCACGCCGAGGGCTGCCGTCTCGAGCGCGTAGTGGCGCCCTTCCTCGGGCGCCTGGTCGAGCCATCGAGCCGTCAGGACTCGCAGCACGTGCCCATGGGCAAAGATCAGGACGTCGCCGTCCGTGCGACGGACTTCGCCGATGACGCGGTCGACCCGCTTCCCGACGTCGGCGGCCTGTTCACCACCAGGCCCGCCGTCGCGCCACAGCGACCACTCCGGCCGGCTCGCCGCGATCTCCTCTGAGGTCTTGCCGTCGTAGCTTCCGTAATCCCACTCCATCAGGTCGGGACGGAGCTGCATTCGATCGCCGAAGCCGGCCAGGCGGCACGTTTCGGCCGCCCGCTGCAGCGGGCTGGACAGCACGAGCGCGAAATCCCAATGACGCAGTTCCGGCCCCAGCTTGCGCGCTTGCTCGCGGCCAGCGTCCGTCAGCGGAATGTCCGATCGCCCCGTGTGGCGGCCATCCAGACTCCACTCGGTTTGGCCGTGGCGCACCACGACCAGCTGCTGCTTGGCCAGGGCTCAACTCGTGCGGAAGTCCAGGTCCGACACGCCGCCAGTGATCTGAATGTCGAATCGGTCGGCTGCTCCGCCGTACGCATTGCTCTGCCTCTGGAATTCGCTCGAGCTGTCAGCGTCCGACCCGTTGATCTTCAGGCCGCTCACCCCGCCGCTGGCCGCGAGACTCCACTGGGCATCCGCCGGAACGCGGAGCGACAGCTTGCTGACTCCGCCCGAGAGCTCGACGCGGTCGGTGCTTTTCGGCATCCCGAGCTGGAGCCTGACGTCGCTGGCCCCGCCCGAAATTGCGAGGTTGTTCAGCTGAAGCTCGCGCAGGTCGAAATGGACGTTCGAAGCCCCACCGCTGACCCGAATGGTCCATGGAATCCGATTGTTGAGCGTCACGCTGAGGTGCCGCTGGTTGGAACCGAAAAGGCGGAAGGGGCTGACCGTGCCGTTCGGGCTGATGCCGATGGTGGCGCTTTGCTGGTCGAACGAAATCACCGGCGGGTTCTCGCCGGCCGGGTAGTCGATATGGGCTCGATACATCGTTTCGCCCAGCGCCCCGGTGCGGACGTCGGTGCTCGCCGTGCCGTAATTGAGTTCCAGCGTCCCGGCGGTCTGTCCACCGAGCGACTGCGCAGAGTCGGCATGATGCGTTCCCAACTGGCCGGCGGGCGCCCACACGGCATAGGCCACGGCGCCGATCACGATCACCGCCGCCGCGGTCAGCCCGGCGATGGTGGCCTGCTGGCGGGGCAGGCTGTGGTTCAGGATCAGCTGCAGGCCGAGGATCACGAGCAGTAATGGCCACAGATCGCCCAGCCGCTGCAAGGCTTCGGAGGAGAGCACGCCGAGGTTGGCCAGCAGGACGATGACGCCCACGGCGATCACGACCAGCGGGAAGACCAGGCCGCGGGTCCGGTACATGGCCCGGCTCAGCGGCGTCGCAGCAGGACGAAGAGGCCGATCGCGATCAGCAGCACGGGCCAGAAGATGTCCCAACGAAACAGGTTGAGAAACCCAAGATTGTCGAGCAGAAAATAGGCGCCGCCAACGATCAGGATCACGCCAAGCCAGAAACCGCGCGGTCGACCGTAGATTGGCGGCGGATTGCTACGCGGGCCGGGTGCCGATGTCGCGGGAGTTGGTGGCGATCCCGTTGGTGAGCGCTGAGATCGCCTGAACCCGCTCCGGAGGTCGTCATTCACCTCATCGATCATCGCCCGCAGCCGCTCGCCGAAGTGCCGGCTTCCCTCGGGTTGCCCGGTCGCCGGCGGATCCATCAGGAACCAGAGCACGATGTAAAGCAGGATGCCGACGCCATGGAGCAGCGCCAGGACGATAAAGGCGAGCCGAACGAGCATGACGTCGATTCCGAAGTAGTGCCCCAGGCCGGAACAGACGCCCGCCACGATTCGATCCGAGCCGCGTCGTAAGACGCCCCCCGCCGTCTCACCCATCGCGGCGCAATTATCTATGAATCTCCCTCCCCCTTGTGCGGAGGGTCGGGGAGGGGGTCAACAAAAAAAGGGCGCGCCGGGCGCGCCCTCGACGAACGGAATGGCGTCAGACCGCGCGACGTCCGACCAGCAGGTTGTAGAGGATGCCGATGATCGCGAGCACCAGCAACAGATGGATCAGCCCCCCGGCGACGTGCAGCGCAAAGCCGATCAGCCACAGGACGAAGAGAACGACGACGATGGTCCAGATCAAGCTAGCCATAAGACCTCCCAGCGAAGTTGTCGCCCAACATGATAGCACGACTGTACGTTAAGAGGTAATCAGATGTCGGTCAATCCTGCTTTGGACCCGGACCCGGGTCAGGGGATGGCTCTCAACAGCCAGGCTCGCCAGGGTGGCCGCAACAGGGCGTTGGCGGGAAGCGAAGCCGGTTCCTGAGGAGCATGCCGAGCTTCCTCCCGAGCGGCATGTCCTGCCGAAGGTTCGCCCAAAAGGCGCTGGTCGATCCGCGGCTCTCGCGCATAAATCTGAGCCTAGGCTCACACCGCACCAGATCGGCGATCAGCGCGGGCTCGGCGTTCCGTCCGGACAGCCACTGGTTCGCCGTCCAAATCCTTGACGACGGCGCCACCCAAAACGACCAGGCGAACGTGCTCCGAGTCGGCAAAGATCGCCGGATCAGCCAGCGGATTCGCATCGAGCACGATCAGGTCGGCGCGCTTGCCCTCCTGGACCGTGCCGACCTCGTTCTGGATACGCAGCAGCTCGGCGTTGGTGCGGGTGGCCGCCATGATGGCGTTCATGGCGCCCATAATGCGCGCCTGACAGGCGATCTCCTTGCCCTTCTCACCCTGCCAGTCGGCGAGCACGTCCGAGCCGGAGGCGATGCGTAGACCCTTCTCGTAGGCGAGGCCGAGCGCGTCGTAAGCGCCGGTCAGGCCCTGGCGGATCTTCCGTACGTTGTCGGCGCTCCAGCCGTCTGTGGGCTCGAGCCGCGACAGCAACTCGTAGGTGATGACCGTCGGCACCAGGAAGGTATCCTGGCGGGCCAGCATCTGGTCGGCAGTTTCCTCGTCCAGGAAGTTTCCGTGCTCGATCGAACGAACGCCGGCCTGCAGGCAGTTTTGAATCGCTCGAGCGCCGTACGCGTGCGCGAGGACGTAGCTGCCCACCGCACTGGCGACATCGACCGCGGCAGCGAGCTCATCAACCGAAAACTGCACATGGTCGAGCTCATCCGTCGGCGAGGCCGCGCCGCCGCTGGCCATCACCTTGATCTGATCCGCGCCACGGCGAAGCGCTTCGCGGGCGGCCCAGCGGACCTGGTCCGCGCCGTCCGCCAGGATGGTTTCGCTCGTCAGGCCCGGGACCGGGTGGAACGGCTCGCGCGCAGTCCGAGGCCGCTTGTCGTCGCCATGACCGCCTGTCTGAGACAGAAACGGACCGCTGATGAACAGCCGTGGTCCGCGGATCAGCCCGCGATCGACCGCATCTTTGAAGCCCCAATCGAGGCCGCCGGCATCGCGAACCGTGGTGAAGCCGGCCTGCAGCGTGTCCTCGATCTGCCGCGCGATGCGCAGCGCAATCACGGCCGGCGCCAGGCTGACCTCGGCGACCGGATCGAGGTCCAGGCTGGCCAGGTGGACGTGCGCATCCAGCAGTCCGGGCATTAGCGTCCGCCCCCCACAATCGATCACCCGGGCATCGCGTGGACCGGACGGCCCGCTGTTCGCGCCGATCCGGGTGATGCGATCCTTCTCGATGACGATGCGCGTGTTCGGCTGCGGATCGCGGCCGGTGCAATCCAGCAGCGTGGCGTTCTCGAAAACGATACTCACGGCGCCTAAGTCTATTTCAGACCGCGTTGTAGGTCAGAAAGAGATCTGTCGCGTAAGCGAGCAGGAAACCCAGCAGCAAACCCCAGCCCATGGCCGCCGGCGAGTTCAGCCGCCGCCCCAGGTGGAACATCTCGTTGATCACGTAGAGCAATGCCCCGGCGGCCAGCGCCAGGAACAGCACATAGATATAGGTGGAGGTGAAGACGTAGCCGACCACGGTCCCGAGGAACGTGGGACCCCCGCCGACCAAGCCCGCCAACGCCAGGAAGCTCCAGGACGGCATCGGCGTGTCCATCGCCAGTGGGGCGGCGATGCCGAATCCCTCGGTGATGTTGTGCAGGGCGAAGCCGATGACCAGCACCACGGCGAAGGCGACGGCGCCGGTCGCGGCGGACTGGCCGATGGCCAGGCCCTCCGAGAGGTTGTGCAGGCCCAGGCCGGTGGCGATCATCATCGCGAGCGTCCTTGGCGGCGCTGGCGGGGCATGTTTGGTTCGGCCAAACAGCCGGCCGTTGACGTAGATCAGGGCCAGCAGGCCGGCGGCCAGGCCGGCCGCGAAGATCGCGGCCAGCGCCAGGAACGAACGGTCGCCGCGGTGCATGGCGGCCAGCGCCGTCTCGACCGGCGCGGAGGCGTGGCTCAAGATGTCCCAGAGCAAGAAAATCAGCACGCCGGTGGCCACGGCATTGAGGATTCCCTGGACGCCTTTGGAGACGCCCCGAATCCGGCCGATGGGAAGGCCAATGAAAATGGTGGCGCCGGCGATGGCGCCCAGCCCGGCGGCGGCGAGGTGGCTCACGACTTGCTAATGTTAGCCCATGCGAACGTCACGATTAGCTCAGGCTAACACGCGAGATCAGCCCCCCTCGCAGGTCATCGCCCACTATCTCGAGGCGATTTATTACATCCGGGCGGAAGGGGAAGCCGTCCGTAGTGCCCGCCTGGCCGACTGGCTGGGAGTCAGCCGGCCCACCGTGACGGCAGCCTTGCGGCGCATGAGCCGCGATGGCATGGTGCGGCTCACCGGCCGCAAAGACATCGAGCTGACGGCTCGCGGCGACGCCCAGGCGGCCGCCATTGTTCGCCGCCATCGGATCGTCGAGCGCTGGATGACGGATGCTCTAGGTCTCGATTGGGTGACGGCCGACACCGAGGCCGAGCGATTGGAGCACGCCGTGTCCGACGTCGTCGCGGACAAGCTGTACCACGCCCTGGGAAAGCCGCAGACCTGTCCCCACGGGAACCCGATCCCGGGCTACGCCGTGATGCGGGCGGGGGAGATCCGGCTATCGGCGCTCCAGCCTGGTGAGGCCGGGACCATCACCCGGATCTCGGAGGTGGCGCAGCGCGAGGCGCCGCCCCTCTTGCAGTACCTTCACGATCGCGGCCTGCGGCCCGGCACGCGAGTCGTCGTGGACGAGGTGGATGAAATCGGTCAGACTATGCGGCTTCGGGCGGCCCGGACGCTGACGCTTAGCACCGAGACCGCGGCGAAGTTATCGGTCGTGAGCGCGACTAAGCCGAGACCCGGACGGGCTCCCGTTCCTCACGAACCCGCTCGTCACTGACCTTCACTGGCGTGATCGTCGTGGGGGAGTGCGGCAGGAACAGCCAGCCAGCGAAGACGAGGACGCTGCAACCGATCGCCATAACCGTTGTTGGATCCATTAGATTTCCTCCTTCTTAGTTCGCGTCGATGCCGGCGTAGGCGGGTTCACCGTGTTGGGAGATGTCGAGGCCGAGGAGTTCTTCTTCCTCGTGCACTCTCAGCGGAACGAAGACGTTGATCAGCTTGAGGATCGCGAAGGTGCCGATCGCGGCCCAGGTCCAGGAGGCGCCAATGGCCAGCAGCTGGATGAGGGCTTGCTTTGGATTCCCGTAGAAGAGGCCGTTTGCGGCCGCGGAATTGATCGCAACCGTGGCAAAGAGCCCGGTGCCCAACGCGCCCCAGGTCCCGCCGATCCCGTGCACCGCCCAGACATCGAGGGCGTCATCGACGTGAATCCGTTCGCGCAGCTGGATCGCGAGGTAGCAGAAGAGGCCCGCACCAAATCCGATCACGATCGCGCCCATCACGTTGACGAAGCCCGAGGCTGGGGTGATGGCCACCAGCCCGGCGACGGCACCAGCGGCGGCGCCCAGCACGCTCGGCTGCCGCTTGTGCCACCAGCTGACCGTCATCCAGGTCAGCGCCGCCATCGCGGTCGCGGTGTTGGTCACGACGAAGGCATTCGTGGCCAGGGCTCCGGCGGTGACGGCGCTTCCGGCGTTGAAACCGAACCAGCCGAACCAGAGCAGGCAGGCGCCGAGTACCGTCATTGTCGCATCGTGTGGCTCGAACTTCCCCTGTCCGAAACCCAGCCGCCTCCCGAGGACGAGCGCAGCCACCAGCGCAGAGACGCCAGAGCTGATGTGCACGACGGTGCCGCCGGCAAAGTCGAGCGCCCCCAGGTTGTGCAGCCAGCCGCCGGCACCCCAGACCCAGTGCGCGATCGGGTCGTAGACGAAGGTGGCCCAGAGCAGCGAAAACAAGACAAAGGCCTTGAAACGCTGCCGTTCGGCGAAGGCGCCGCTGATGAGCGCCGGCGTGATGACGGCGAACATCATCTGAAAGACCATGTACGCCTGGTGCGGAATGGTGGGCGCGTAGTCGGCATTCGGGGTGAAGCCGACGTGATTCAGTCCGACCCACTCGAGCCCGCCGATGATGTGGCCCTTATCGGGTCCGAAGGCCAGACTGTAGCCCCACAGCACCCACTGGACGCTGATCAGGCAAAGGATGAAAAAGCTGTGCATGATCGTCGACAGCACGTTCTTTCGGCGGACCAGGCCGCCGTAGAAGAACCCGAGTGCGGGCGTCATCAACATCACGAGCGCGGCGGACGCTAGAACCCAGGCGGTATCGCCACTATCGATTTTCACGTCGGAATTGTCCGACGCGGACGGGGTTAAGGGGAATGGACCAGCGTCACTGAATCACGGGCTGCTCTTGGTGCACCCGGCACAAATTACGGGCGTCCCCAGGTCCGGTTGTCGTGGCAGAAATGCACGGCAGCGGGCCGCAAACCCCGTAACTTCTCGATCGATTGCTGCGCGGTTGGGACATTCTCCATCTGTTCCGGGCGCGGCACCTGCCCATCGAACATTTCCACGGTCCAGCAGGCATCGCCGGTGATCAGCGCAGCGCCTTGCGTCGTGTCGATGGCGACCGCCTGGTGACCATCGGTGTGGCCGGGCGTTGGCAGAACCCGCACGCCGGGAACGATTTGCGCATCGCCGTCCAGCAATTCAAATCGCGCCCCGGCAAATTCCAGCCAGGTCCTGGGCGTCTCGTATCGGTGGCGCCGCTCGAACTCGGTTCGCTGGATATAGAATGGCGCCTCAGGAAATACGGCGTTCTGACCGCAATGGTCGAAATGCAGGTGCGAATTGATGACCCAGCAGACGTCCGAGGGATCGACGTCGTGCTGGCGCAGCGGATCGGCGACGGACGCGTTGACCGGCCGATAGTCCTTGATCAACTCCAGCGGCGTCCCGTAGCCGGTGTCGACGAGCCCGGCCCCGCCCGGATGCTTGATCAGGAAGCCATGTACCGGGATGGTGAGGTGCATGTCATCCAGCCAGATGCGTCCGAGGTCGAGCCTGACGATCGCCTCCGGCGCTAGTTGCACCCCGTGATGCTATCTCCCTCCTCCTGGCGGAGGGCCGGGGAGGGGGTAGGCGGCTAGGCCTTCAGCAGCGGTAGGAGCTCGAAGTTTCCGCCCAGAAGTTCCGACGCTGGCGCGTTCAGGTAGCCCTGCAGAACCGAGGCATAGACCGACCTGAAGTCCGTGGTGAACTTCAGGTTGCCGTTGTCCAGGTTGGCCAGGCTTGGCTGCTCGCCGTAAAGGCCGCCCTTGACTGGCGTGCCAAGAAGGAACATCGGCGCGGCCGTGCCGTGGTCGGTTCCGGCGCTACCGTTCTCTTTCACCCGCCGGCCGAACTCCGACCAGGTCATCAGCAGGACGCGATCGCCAAGGCCGTGGCCACCCAGGTCCTGCATGAACGCAGCCAGCGCCTGATCGAGGTCGAGCAGCAGCTTGTCGTGCACTGGCTTCTCGCGCGCGTGGTTGTCGAAGCCGCCCAGGGTCACGTGCGCCACCCGCACTCCCAGCCCCGAGACGATCGTCTCGGCCACCAGCTTGAGCGAGCTGGCAATCGGGCTGTTCGCCGGGTAGGTTGCCTTTGGCTGATAGCTTGCATCCGTGGCCCGCAGGGCGTGCGAGGCCTGCAAGGCTTCCTGCAGGGTGGTGTCGAGAAGCGCGCCGAAGGGCGCCGGCCCGGCGCTCTTGAAGGCGCCGTAGAACTTCATCAGCGGGTTCTCGACATCCACCATCGTGCCGTGCTCGTTGATGGGCTGCAGCCGGAACGTCTTCAGCGACTGTAACGCCATCACCGGCGTCTTCGAGCGCATTTCGGGCGGCACGAGCGAGCCGGCGCTGACGCCTTCCAGAGCGTGGTTCGGCGACTCGCCGACCTGGTCGAGGTAGTTCAGGTAGCGGCCCAGCCAGCCGTCACCGATGCCGCTCTGCACGTTGGCCGTTTCCCAGATCGACATCGAGGCGAAGTGCGACAGGTTCGGATTCGGGTAGCCGACGCCCTGGACGATCGCCAGCTGGCCGGCGTCCCAGCTCGACTTCAGACCCTTGAGATTCGGGTGCAGGCCGAGCTGATCGTTCAACTTGAGGACCCCCTGGTCCTGCCGGAGCGTCGGCCGGGCGTCGTGATACGCGCCGTCCTGGAAAGGAATCAGCGTGTTCAGGCCGTCGTTGCCACCGGCCAGCTGCACGAGAACGAGAATCCTGTCGCTCGGCGTCGCGTTCGGGGAATCGGCCGCCGCCGCGGCGACGCCGTTGGCAAACACCGAGGGCACCGCCGAGCCGGCGAGGACCGGCAGCAATCCTTGCTTCATGAAGTCGCGGCGGCTAAACATTGGGATTCATCTCCATCAATTCAGCTGAAATTCCGGCGTCGCCATCACCATGAACTGCAAGCCCGCCTGGTCATCGGGATGCTGCTGCAGGTAATCGTGAATGCCATTCGCCGTCGCGCTCGTGACATTGCCGTCGACCAGCGTGCTCATCAGCTGATCGGCCGTCAGGCTGGGCAACGACGCTCGCATCCGCTGCGTCGCGGCATTCGCAAAGTTGATGCGGGCCAGCAGGGTTGTGCTGTTAATCCATGAGGTGCCGGCCGGCCAACCGGCGACGTTCGGCGGATAGAACAGCACCTGTCCCATTGGTGCCATCGCTGCCGCGGCCTGGGTGTAGGCCTTGGCATCCGCGCCGGTGGCCTTGATCGTCTGCGCCACCAGTTCGGCCGGGCTCTTCACCAACGCGCGATACGCCTTCTCCGAATAGAAGGCGTCCATGCCAAAGATCTCGGCCACCACGGCGCCGACGTTGTAGCGGGACTTCTGGAAGACGTCGGCGAGGTGCTGAACGATTTCTGCTTCGGGATTCTGATAGGCAAAGAATGCGAACAGCCGGCTGCTGAGGCGCTCGGCGGTGGCGCGCAGTGGGACCAGCATCTCGACGATGTCGTCGCCAGTGAAATTGCCGGTCTTGCCCATGAAGGTCTTGCTGCCGTTGTCGTGCAGCCGAGCCACGAAGACCGAATCCGTGGCGTAGCGGAGCTGCTTGCCACCGCGCAGGGTCCATCCGGTGAATGCCCGGGCGGATTCCTGCACGTCGTTCTCGGTGTAATGCCCGATGCCCGTCGTGAACAGCTCCATCAGCTCGCGGGCGTAGTTCTCGTTGGGCTTGCCCTTGCGGTTGGTCTCGGTGTCGAGGTAGACCATCATCGCCGGGTCTTTCGAAACCGCCTTCAGCAGCTCGTCGAAATTGGCCAGAGCCATTTTTCGGTACAGCTGGTTCTGCACGAACATCTGCGCCGGGCCGGCCTTGTCCAGGCCGCTGGTCAGTAGCCCGTGCCAGAAGAGCGTCATCTTCTCTTCCAGAGGTCGCGCCGTCTGGGCCATCCGCTGGAGCCACCATGCCTGGATGGTGGCGATGCTGGCGGCATTCTGGACGCCCGTGACGTCGATCGCCGGCAGCTCGCTCTCGAGCTTGGCGTTCGAGACGGTCTGGTTATTCAGCACGGTCTTCGTCGCGTCGGTCGTTCCCATCGCGACGTAGCGATCCAGCTCGCCAGGCGTCACGCCGAAGCCGGCCCGGCGGAGCAGGTGGGCAACGCGGGTCCGTTCGTTGCTGAGCGCCCCGGGGTAGCCATGTGTGATGTCGCGGACGCGGTCGAGGATCTGCGACAGGTCGTTCCCCTTCCACAACACGGCAAGCGCCGCCGCCGTCGCGCCGGCCGCGCCGGTGGCGAGCACCGTACGGCGCGAAACCGGGCGCTTCCAGATCGGCTTCCGCGAGGGAGCGGGCGACATTACGACCGGCGCGTCGTCCATGAGATCACCCTAAATACGAAACGTGAACTCGGCCTGAGAGCCGCCTTAGAAGGGTTTCGAATTCAGGCGTACGGCCCGGTCGATGCCGGACCAGGCGGCGGACTGGTCGGCAGCGGTTGGGGCTGGCGAGGCACCAGGGTGAAATCGAAGTCGTTGACCAGGTTGCCCAGCTGCGACGCGTTCTCGCGGACGTCGGGACGCGGGTCCGCGCGGCCGTCGGTCTTTGGATCGAGCCGCTGGCCGCCCAGGAAATCGTCTTCGATGAACTTGACGTAGGCATCGAAGCTCAGCGTCTGGTGATCGATATAGCCGGCCTTGGAATACGGACTGATCACCAGCCCCGGCACGCGAAGTCCATAGCCGTTCGCGTCGACCACCGGCGGCGTGACGTGGTCGTAGAAACCGCCCCAGTCGTCCCAGGCGAGAAAAATCGCCGTGCTGTTCCACTCCGGACCTTGCATGGCGGCATTGATGAGCCCGGTGACCCACGATTGGCCGCGACTGACGAGAGCCGGCGGATGCTCGCTGTCCGGGCTGCTGGGCGCGATCCAGGAGACGGCGGGGAGGGTGCCGTTTTTGGCCGCGTCGAAGTAGTTCGAGACGTCCGTGACGTTCTGCAGCTCACCGTCCTTCTGGACGGTGTCGAAATACGGCAGTGGGTTCCAGATTCCCGGCGTCTTCGCCCGCTGCTGCACCGGAGCACAGGCCATCGTGTCATCGGCGCAATCCGGCTGCGTCCCACCCTCGACGTAGTAGTTCCAGCTGACCTTGTGCTGGTGCAACAGGTAGGTCAGATCCGTCCAGGCATAGTCGGGCGCTGGCACCACCTTAGCCGCGTGCTTCTTGAAGTCTGGCGGATTACCGGGGCTCTGCAGGGCATTGACGCAGCTCTGCGGATCACCCTTGACGGTGCAGTGCGCCGACCACTCCGACACCATGAACAAATGCTCCGGGAGACTCCACGAGGCGTTTGGTTCGAACATGTGATCCTGCAGGACATACTGCTGCGCCCAGTACCAGTAGTTCGGGATTTCGCGCGCGTCGTGAAATCCCATGACGTCCGTTTTGTCACCGCCGCAGGCGGGATTGTTGGTCTGCGAGCAGGCCTTCTGCCCCTTTTCGGCTTGCGCGATGAAGCCGTCCATCTTGCCGCCGTTGATGTCGGCCATCGCGTCGGTCTGGCCGTGCGGGCCGCCGCCGTTCAGGTCACTCGGGTCGTGATAGGGCTTCAGGCAGCCGCCCTTCGCGGGATCGTGCAAGCAAATGTTGCGTGGCAGGCCGTCAGCTCCCGGGAAGGTCCCGAAATAGCTGTCGAAACTGCGATTCTCCTGCATGATCACGATTACGTGCTTGATCTTGTGGATGTTCGGATCGGTCCCCCCGCCCTGGCCGCCGGTTCCGGAGCTGCCACAGGATGTGAGCAGCCCCGTCAGGGCAGCCACGAAGGCGAGGCGCAAGGTCGGATGACGCATCACCCGGATCAACGCGATGCCGCGTGAAAGTCTTTCGGCGCCGGCGGATGGGCATTGCCGCGCTGTGCGTCCATATACTGGGTCTAAGGAGCAGGCGGCAATCGGGAGGGTCTCGATGGCGGTCGAACGGGAAGGCGCAGGCGGGCTAAACAGCATCGGTCGCTTGGGCATGGCGCCTCAACCAATGTCTCGCGAGTCCATCGAAAAACGGCCGCGGACCCGCGACGCCGACCAGGTCGTGCCATCCGTCTGTCCCTATTGCGCCGTCGGTTGCAGCCAGCTCGTTTATGTGAAAAACCGGCGGATCATCGACATCGAGGGCAACCCGCAGTCACCCATCAATGAGGGCACCCTGTGCCCCAAAGGCGCCTCGACGTTTCAGTATCTCGTCAACCCAAATCGCCTGACCACCGTGAAATACCGTGCGCCATACAGCGATCACTGGGAAGATCGGCCGCTCGAGTGGGCCATGGATCGCATCGCCGAGCGGATCAAAGAAACGCGCGATGCGACCTTCGTCGAACGCACGCCCGCCGGCAAGCTGGTGAACCAGACGACGGCCATCGCCACCTTGGGCGGCGCCACCATGGACATCGAAGAGAACTACCTGATCAAGAAGCTCTTCAGCGGCGGCCTCGGCGTGGTCTCGATCGAAAACCAGGCGCGCATATGACATAGCTCAACCGTCCCCGGTCTGGGGGCAAGCTTCGGCCGAGGCGGAGCGACGACCTTCCAGCAGGACCTGGCGAACGCCGACGCGATCCTGATCATGGGCAGCAACATGGCCGAGAATCACCCGGTCGGGTTTCGCTGGCCGATGAAGGCCAAAGAACGCGGCGCGACGCTGATTCATGTCGACCCACGGTTTAGTCGCACCTCGGCATCGGCCGATCTCTACGTACCCATCCGGTCGGGCAGCGATATCGCCTTCCTGGGCGGGCTGATCAACTACGTGTTGAGCAACGACAAGTTCTTCCGCGAGTACGTGATCGCCTATACGAACGCATCGACGATCCTGCGTGAAGATTACGTCGACGCCGAAGACAACGGCGGCATATTCTCCGGCTTCGATCCCAAGTCGGGGACTTACGACAATTCGACCTGGGCCTATGCCGGCCCGGAGCAGGAAGCCAAAGAAGATGCTGCAGCGCACACCGGTCACGCCATGGAAGGCACCAGCCCGGCGAAGCACGAGCCCGATCGCGACGAGACGCTGGAGCATTCGCGTTGCGTCTTTCAGGTCCTCAAGCGCCACTACGCCCGCTACACGCCGGAGATGGTGGAGCAGACCTGCGGCACGCCCAAAGACTTATTTCTTCAAGTCGCCGAGGTCCTGACCAAAAACTCGGGCCGCGAGCGCACGTCGGCAATTTGCTATGCCGTGGGTTGGACGCAGCAGAGCTACGGGGCCCAGATTATTCGGGCTGCCGGGATCCTGCAGTTGCTGCTCGGCAACATGGGACGCCCCGGCGGCGGGATTCTCGCGCTACGCGGTCACGCCTCCATCCAGGGATCCACCGATGTGCCGACGTTATTTGACCTGCTGCCGGGCTACCTGCCGCACCCGTCGGCCGTCAAGGGCGACGAGACGCTCGAGCAATACATGGAGGAGACCGCCGTCCGCGGCGGCTACTGGTCGAATTTCCCGAAGTTCATGATCTCGCTGCTCAAAGCCTGGTACGGCGATGCCGCCAGTCAGGAAAACGAGTTCGGCTATCAATGGATCCCGAAACTGACCGGGGATCATTCGCACCTCTCGACCACGGCGGCGATGGCCGACGGCCACGTCAAGGGCTTCATCGTCTTTGGCCAGAACCCGGCCAACGGCAGCCCACATGCCGGTCTGCAGCGAAAGGCGCTGCGGCAACTGGATTGGCTGGTGGCGATCGATCTCTACGAAACCGAGACGGCCGCCTTCTGGTATGGCGGACCCGAAGGCTGGAACCCGGCCGACATCAAAACCGAAGTCTTTATCTTGCCGACGGCCGGGCCTCCCGAAAAAGACGGCACCTTCACGAACACCCAGAGACTTCTGCAGTATCACGACAAGGCCGTCGATCCTCCCGGCGACTCGCGCTCGGACCTGTGGATCGTCTATCACCTGGGGCGGCGGCTCAAGAACCTGTATCGCCAGTCAGCGAATGCCCGCGATGAGGGATTGAAAAGCCTGACCTGGGATTACCTCCCGGAGCAGGTCGATCCCCGATGGCGGATCACGGACGAGCCATCGGCCGAGAAAGTGTTGATGGAAATCAACGGCTATCGCAGCAGCGACGGAACCCAGCTGCCCGATTTCGAGCAGCTCAAAGCCGACGGCTCGACGGCGTGCGGCGTCTGGATCTACAGCGGCGTCTTTCCCGACAAGAACATGGCCCGGCGCCGCGGCCGCACTCCGGACAACTACGTCGATCCCGAATGGGGTTTCGCCTGGCCCGGCAACCGGCGGATTCTTTACAACCGCGCGTCGGCCGACCCCGCCGGCAAGCCGTGGTCAGAAAGAAAAAAATATGTTTACTGGGACGCGACGGCCCGCAAGTGGACGGGACCCGATGTCCCGGACTTTCCCCTGAAGAAGGCGCCCAACACCCAACCAAAGCCGGATGGCACCGGCGTCGAGCTGCACTCCGGATCTGATCCCTTCACGCTGAAGGCCGACGGGCGGGGCTGGCTCTTCGCGCCGAGTGGCCTCAAAGACGGTCCGCTGCCGACCCACTACGAGCCGCTCGAGTCGCCAATAAAAAATCCACTCTATGCCCGTCAGGACAGCCCGGCGGTCAAGCGCTTTCCGCGTCCCGATAACCCCATCAGCCCGACTGGTGATCCCAACTATCCCTACGTGGCCACGACCTATCGCGTCACCGAGCAGTACACGTCGGGCGCAATGTCCCGCTGGAGCGGCTGGCTCAGCGAGCTCATGCCGGAAATGTTCGCCGAGATCAGTCCTGAACTCGCCCTCGCCAGGGGCATCAAGAACCTGGACTGGATCGTCGTATCCAGCCCTCGCGCGCGGATCGAATGCCGGGCGCTGGTCACGCGACGGATGCGACCGCTGCGCGTGGCCGGCAAGCTGGTTCACATCGTCGGTCTGCCGTACCACTGGGGTTACAAGGGACTCGTGAAAGGCGCGATGGCGAACGACCTGGTGCAACTGAGCGAAGAACCGAATGTCTACATCCAGGAAGACAAGGCCTTTAGCTGCAACGTTCATCGAGGGCGTCTCAAATGATCGACGCCTATAAGCGCGTCATGAATCTCGAAGAGCCACCGGCGCCCAGAGCGACGAAGGGCTTCTTCACGGACGCCAGTCTTTGCATCGGCTGCAAAGCCTGTGAGGTGGCCTGCAAGCAATGGAATCAGCTTCCCGCCGATGGCTTCGCCCTCACGGGCACGAGCTACGACAACACCGGCGCCCTGGGCGCGACGACCTGGCGCCATGTCCAGTTCATCGAGCAGGCAAAAGCCAACGGCGCCCGCCAGGAGCAGCGCTGGCTCTTTCTGTCGGACGTGTGCAAGCACTGCGCCAACGCGGCGTGCCTCGAAGCCTGTCCAACCGGCGCCCTGATCCGCACCGAATTCGACACGGTCTATGTCCAGCAAGATATTTGCAACGGCTGCGGGTTCTGCGTCCCGGCCTGTCCATTCGGCGTCATCGACCGGGCGCCAAAGCACGGACAGTTCGAGCCCGGCACGGCGCACAAATGCACGCTGTGCTACGACCGTCTCAAAGACGACATGACCCCGGCCTGTGCCAAGTCATGTCCCACGGCGTCGATCCAGTTCGGTGACCTCGGCGAGCTGCAGCAGCGCGCCCGTCGTCGCCTGGGCGAGCTTCACGCCCGCGGCGAATCGGAGGCGCGGCTCTATGGCATGCCCGACAGCGCAGAGGCGCAGGACGTGGGCCCGCTGCATGCCTTTTTCTTGCTGCTCGACGAGCCGAAGGCCTACAACCTCCCCGACCTCCCGCGCTTGCCACGCAAGACGATGCTGGAACGCTATGCCTGGAGTGGCGTCGTCGCCCTCGGCGCCGCGCTGGTCTCGGCCCTGGTCTTCGGCCGCCGTGGCTGAAGGCGAATCTCCACGTGCGGGGGAGGGTCCGGGCCCGCCGGCCCGCGCGAACCGCGCGGAACGTGCGATGCGAGCGTCTGAGGCGTCCAGTGGGGGGTATTACGACTACCCCGTCATCCGGCGACCGGTCTGGACCTGGGAAGTCCCCGTGTACTTCTGGCTGGGCGGGATGGCTGGCGGCGCCTACCTGACGGCGAGTGCGGCCGGCCTGTTCGGTGACGCCGATGATCGGCGCGCGACCGGGCCGGGCTTTTATCTCGCTGCCGCCGCCGCGCTGCCCTGCGCGCCCCTCTTGATCGCCGACCTGGGGCGTCCCGAGCGCTTCCACCACATGCTGCGGGTCTTCAAGCCGCTGTCGCCGATGAACCTGGGTGCCTGGACGCTGGCGGGATTCACGCCCCTGGCGATCGGTCGGGCCGCCTCGCAAGCTGATGGCGAAGGCCGCTTGCCAACACTGCTGAGCTCGCTGACCCGGCTCATCCCTCGGGGCCTGCTCGATGTCGCCGGCAGCCTGTTCGGTCTGGTGCTGGCCGGCTATACCGGCGTGCTGCTGGCCGCGACAAACGTGCCGTTGTGGGCCAAGAGCAAATTGCTGCCTGCCGTCTTCACGGCATCAGGCGTCTCGTCCGGTGCGGCAGCCGTTAGCTGGGCGGCGCGGCGCCAGGCGACACGCCGCACGCTGAAGAAGCTCGAGGCCCTCGAGACGGCGGGATCTCTGGGCGAGCTGGCGCTGGTCGCCGGATTCGTCGCGCAATCAGGTCGGGCGGCAAAGCCACTACGCCAGGGACCCTATGCACTGCCCTTCTGGCTGGGCGCGGTGGGCCTGGGCGATATCGTGCCGCTTTTCTTGCGCGGCCTCGGGCGCCTCGGCGACGAGCGAACCGAGCGCCGGCTGGGTGGCCTGGCTGCGCTCTGCACCATCGCCGGGTCCCTCGCGCTGCGCTGGTCGGTCTTCCAGGCCGGCAAGGAGTCGGCCGGCGACCAGGCCGCCTCGTTCGATCTTTCCCGATAACGCACCGTGAACTTCTGACAGGTGACGGCAGTAACGCGCCGGTGACGTTTCATTCTTGTGCTTGTGCCTGCATGGCTAGCCCGGCGTCCGGCAATGATCGCCCTGATCGTGGTCGTGATCGCCATCTCGGCCGTCCTCGGTCATCAGCTCGGCACCAGCTCGATCAAACCCGGGCCGTCGCCCAGCGCCTCGAAGACGCTCGTCATCGAGAACCCATACGGCGACTCCGGGATCTTCTACCGCGGAAACCTGCACGTCGCCTCGGTGCGCGGCCTGGGTCACGACCTGCCCTCGGCGATCGGTCGTTGGTACGCCGCTCGGGGTTTTTCGTTCCTGGGCATCAGCGACGTGAACACATCGACCTGGACGTCCGAGTACGCGAGCAAGACATTCCCCGGGATTCCGATGGTTGACGCCAGCTATACGTTCGGCGACTTGCTGGCCGTCAACATGGATCACTGGTTGCCGGCGTCGAATCTGCAGCAAGCCGTCGACTGGATCGCTCGCGACGGCGGTATGCCGGTGCTGGCCGCGCCGAAGTCCATTTCTAAGCCAATCGACGTGGCGACCGTCCTGGGGTTACGTCGCGTTTTCGGCATCGAGGTCTACAACGCCGAGCTGGCTTCGGCAGGACAGGGCGACGCGACGGCCCTCTGGGACCGAATGCTGTCAAACGGCCAGCGTGTTTACGCCGTCGCCGGGGACGACATCGAGAGCCTCGACGACCCGGCCGCCGGTAAAGCATGGATTGAGGTCCAGGCGGCAGCGTTGGATCCGAGCTTGCTACTCAACGCCCTGCAACGAGGCGCCTTCTTCGCCTCGACCGGCGCCGAATTCACCCACCTGTCGGTGTCTGGCCGGACGATCAGCGCGGAATCTTCGGCGGGCAGCGTGCTCCGATTCATCGGCCGCGACGGTCGGCTGCTGAAAATCGCCAGCGCCTCGGTCGGGTCGTACCAGGTCACGGGCACCGAGGGCTACGTCCGGATCGAATCCGTCCGTGACGACGGCGCCCGCGCCTGGAGCCAGCCCTTCTACCTGGACTGGCGGTAAGCGCCTTTAGGGCGACGAATGGACGGTGACGTTGATCCCGCCGCCGCTGTTGTTGGCCGGCCCGAACCAGTGTCCGCCGCCGAAGAAGCCATACCACGCGAGCAGCAGGACGAGCACGATGAGGACCATGGCGAATATCGCGACCACGCTGGCGCCCGAGCTGTCGCCAGCCTGACGCCGCAGCCTCGATTCTGACAATTCGCTCACCTCCTTTTCGCACTCACCATACCGGCCAAAGGCCCGTTTTGGCCAGTGTCCGAATACAAAACCTGATGCCGCCGATCTCAAGAAACCGGTAACCCGGGTTAGTAGGCGGCGATCTGCGGCGGCGGCAGCCCGGGGTTCCCGGCTACGGTGGTGAACTGCCAGGACTTCTGACCGGCGAGGCCGTTTGCCGTATAGGACAGGACCACCGAGTACGTCGTTCCCGCCTGCAGCGGCGTATTCGCCATGAAGGCGAACGAATTTTCCGTCTCGTTGCTCGGGGGCAGGGAAATCCCGGCGATGTCCTGGCCGTTCGGGCTTCGCAGCCGAAAGCTCCTGATCCTGACCGTGGCATTGCGATCGAACGTGGCGGTGATGGGATAGCCAATCGGATAGCTCGCGTTCGGCGCGGGGTCCGGGATTTCGTTGCCGTTGAACGCCACCGGCACGCCCGTCTGGTTTGGTGCCGGGTAAAGAATCACCCGCCCGGTGCTGGCCTCGCGGTAGGCCAGGTCCATCACCTGGACGGTCATCGGCCCCAGATAGGCGTCGCCGTAACCGAGTTCGACCAGGTCGGCGCGCAGTAACGGAATCCGATGATAGACCGAGTCGATCCAGTCGCTGACGGCGCCCGCCGGATCGTTCCGGTGCGTGATGACCTCGGCCATGGATCGCTGCGGGTAGCCGAAGTGCTGCGCTCGCGCCAGCACGTTGTCTCCGGTGTAGCCCTGGCCCGACGACGTCTCTTTATGGATGCCCAGGTCCCGGATGTCGGGAGATGCGCCGTTGAAGAACGTATAAAACGCGTGCGACCTCGCCGATTGCGCGATCACCGAAGAACTTGTCACTGGGTCAAGACCGGCCAGTCCGCGATAGCGGTTGACGGCGGCCAGCGCGAGATTCTCACGATCGACGGCGGCCTTGTCCAGGTCGACGTAGGTCGCGGCCGGAGCCGGACTCGATGACGGCGCGACAGTCTGGGTCGCCGCTCGTTGCGCCGCGGCCGAGTCTTTGACCAAATATCGCAAGACGGCGACCAGATAGTCGCCGGCTTCCTGGTCGGTGGGCTGGGCCGCGATCGCCGCCCGCTCCTCGTTTGCCGCCGTCGTCGTGTCTTTGTCGAGCGCGATCGCAATATCACCCAGAATCTCGAGGTCGAGGGCATTGCGAGGCTGCAGCTTGAGCGCGGCCTGATAGGCAGATTTCGCGACCGAGTAATCCTGGGCGAAGATGGCGACCTCCCCGAGCTGTTCCCGAAGCCCGGCGTCCTCGGGTGAGAGGGTGGCGGCGCGCTGCAGGTACCGGGTCGCCCCGGTCAGGTCCTGGCGGCTGATCGAAAACCGCGCCAGCTCGAGCAGGCGCTCCACCCAGTTGGGCTGGTCGCCGGCGGCCAGTTTCAAGTGCGCGAGGGCCTGGGCGAAGTCCTTGCGATCGCGATAGTAGTTCGACCAGTCCCGCTCGACCTCGGCGCGGTCATAGTCGCTGCCCTTCTTGGCCAGCTCGCCACCCTTGGTCAGTTGCGATTGCGCCTCGCTGTACTTGCCGGTATCGGCCAGGGCTTCGCCAAAGAAAGCTCTTGCGAGCGCCGAGTTCGGCGCATTCTTGACCGCAGCGGCGCCATCCGTCGCCGCCTGGGAAACCTGGTTGTTCCAGTCCTCGACCCGGGTCAGGATCGTCAGGACGTAGCCGTCATTCGGCGCCAGGTGCTTGGCCGTCTGTGCCTCATCGAGCGCCTGCTTCTGCTTCGTTTCGTAGTTCAGGACGAGGGCGTAGGCGGCATGGTTCTGGGCGTCGTTGGGATGGATCTTGATCAGGTCCTGCAGCTGCGTCGCGGCCGCCGAGTACTTGTTGTGGAACATGAGGTCCAGCGCCGATTGGACGGTTGGTCCGGTCGGCTTCGGCGCGACCGAATCGCAGGCGGCCAGAAAGAAAACAAGTCCAAGAAGCCCCGCGCCCCGCCGCCTCACGCGTGCAAGTCTATCGACCGAAATCTAAGAACTGATTAGCGTTTGCATCCGGGGGGAGGGGTGTTTCGTGTGACCGGATTGTCACAGCGACGTGCCTCGCGATCTCGCGCCTGTCGCCTATTCTGCGGCCCATGACGGAGCGCGCTCGCAAGCTGGACGCGAGCCGCCTCCGAGTCCTGCCCGGCGGGAGTCCAACCCCGGCGCCGTCCTATCGGCTGCTGACGCAGGTCAGCGCCGCCCTCAGCAGCAGCCTCGATCTGGACAAGACGCTCCGCGAAATCCTGGAGCGTATGAACGAGCTGGTCGCCTTTGACGCCGCCACCCTGTTCTTGCTCGACGAATCCCGCGCCGAGCTGCACGTCAAGGCCGCGCTCGGCGTGCCAGTGGCTCTCAAAGAAGTCAAGAGCTTCAAAGTCGGCGAGGGCGTTGTCGGCTGGGTTGTTCGCCAGGGCGCCACGGCGCTGATCCAGGACTCAACGAAGGACGCGCGTTACAAGGCGACCGGACCCGAGCGACGGGCGAAGACCGTCCTGGCCGTACCGTTGCGCGCCAAAGAAAATCTCCTGGGCGCGCTCGTCCTGGTGCGGGCCGCCAAGGAGCCGTTCGGGCCCGAACATCAGAAGCTGGTCGAGGCTGTGGCCAGCCAGGCCGCCGTGGCCATCGATCATGCCCGGCTCTTCGAGACCGAACGCGCCTCGCGGCGGCGGGCTGAGGCCCTGTTCGCCACCGCTCAGGCCGGCACCGAGGCGGTCACGATGCCGGAATTCCTCCAGCGCGCCGTTAAACAGGTGGCCTTCGCCATGCGTGCCACCGCCGCCGCCATCATCCTGCCCGACGAAGCAGGCGAGATCATCGAGGCGGCTTTCGATGCCGCCGATCCGCCAGCCTTCGGCCTCGAGTCCGTGCACGGCCGCCCGCTCGAGGCCCTGCCGTTGCTGGCCGCCCTGGAGGGCGCGAAGCGACCAATCCTGGTCCATCGTGCTGTGCGGCCGGCGCTGCTCGACGATGCCTACTGGTCGCACAGCGAGGCTCAGGCGCTGGCGGCGGTCCCCGTCCGCTGGCGGGACCGGCTGATCGCCGCGCTGATCGTCGGATTCGCCGACGCCGAGAGATTGACGCCGGCGGAACTCGAACTGATCGACGAAATCGGCCGCCAGATCGCCCTCGGCCTCGAGCGTCTGCGCCTGCAGGCGCGGGTGCAGGAGCAGCAGAACGAAATGGCCGTCGTGACCGAACGCAACCGGATCGCGCGCGACATGCACGACGGCCTCGTCCAGTACGTCTACGCGCTGGGCCTCCAGCTGGAGCACGCGCGCGACCTGGCCACCACCGAGCCTACCGGCGTTGCCCCGCTGCTGTCGGGCGCCATCGACAAGACGAACCATGTTCTTTCTGAGCTGCGGACGCTGATCTATGAGCTCCGGCCGGTGATCATGCAGGAGAAAGAAATCTCGGACTGGTTGCAGCAGCTGGGCCAGCAGTTCCAGCAGGCGACGGGCATCAAAGTCGACGTTCAGGTCGGCTCGCCCGCCGGGCGCGAGCTGTCACCCGAGCTCTCGATGTCGCTCTTCCGGATTGTCCAGGAAGGTCTGGCGAATGTTTACAAGCACGCGCACGCCACCCAGGCCAGCCTGACGCTCGACTTCGCCGCCGACGGCGCCAGCCTGATTCTCGAAGACAACGGCAAGGGCTTCGACGTCGCGGGACGCAGCGCGCCGGCCATCGCCCATGGCCACGGTCTGCAAAATATTCACGAGCGCATTCGCGAGCTGGGCGCCAGCCTCGAGCTGGAGAGCGCGCCTGGCGCCGGCACCAGGCTGAGTGCAGTCTTTCCCTATGCCAAGAGAGTCTCTTCATGAACACGAATGTCCGGCTCCTGATCGCGGACGACCACGAGATGATCCGGCTCGGTCTGCGTTCGATCCTGGAGTCGGATCCGCGGATCCGCGTCGTCGGCGAGGCAGCCTCGCCCCAGGATGCCGTCTATCAGGCGGCGCTGCTGCGGCCCGACGTGGTCTTGCTCGACGTCCGGATGCCCGGCGGCAGTGGCATCGATGCCTGCCGCGAGATCCTGGGCCGCAACCTGGGGAGCAAAGTCATCATGCTGACGTCGTTTGCCGACGAAGACGCCGTTTACGAATCGATCATGGCCGGCGCCTCCGGCTATTTACTGAAAGAAATAAATAAAGCCGCGCTCATCGATGCCGTGATGGCGGTCGCCGAGGGCCGCTCGCTGCTCGATCCCGAGGTCACCCGGAAAGTCCTGGAACGCATCCGCAAGATGGCCGCCAGCAGCGACGAAGTGGCTCGGGCGGCTCTGTCCGAACAGGAAAAGCGCGTCCTGAAGCTGGCCGCCCAGGGAAAAACAAACAAACAAATTGCAGCCGACTTGTTCTTGTCCGACAAGACGGTCAAGCATCATATAAGCAATATTCTTTCGAAGCTGAACTTGAGTTCGCGCGCTCAGGCCGCCGTCTGGGCGACCCAGCACGGGCTGCTGGACGACTTCCCGGAACGCAAAGCCAGCTAAGTCGTTCGAGTTCCCGACGGATTCGACGCGACGGCACGTTTTGCTAACGGAGCGGCTTGCGCCGGGTATCCGCCATTTGGCTCCAAACCAGGCCAATCGGCGGACAGGCCAGGGGGTCGGCGCAGGCTACGCTCCTCGATACGTGACCGGCGTGCCATTTTCAGGAGGACCAGATGCTGCTCGTTGACAAGCTCAACAAAGGCAAGCTTCCGGAGAAACCGGAAGGCGAGCCGGTGGCCGCTCCCGGGCTCTCCAGCCTGACCGTCAAGCCGACCAACCTGGCCGCGCGCCTCCCGAACATCGAAAAAATCAAGAAAACCGTCCACGAGCGCCTGATCGCCGCCCTCGGGATGAACTCGGATACGTACAGTCCCGACGTCGTGCACAAGCGTATCGCCGAGCTGGTGGACGAGTACTGCGACGAGACCAAGCTCCGCCTCACCAAGCACGACCAGGACGAGCTCGCCGAGCTGATCGTGCACGATGTCCTGGGTCTTGGTGCCCTCGAGTCGTTGCTCGAAGATCCTGAAGTCAGCGAAATCATGGTCAACGGCCCGAAGACCATCTTCATCGAGCGCCGCGGGCGCATCACCCAGGCCGATCTCGAGTTCGAAAGCGAGCCGCAATTGCGAAAAGTCATTGATCGCATCGTGGCCCGCATCGGTCGCCGGGTCGACGAGTCGTCCCCGATGGTCGACGCCAGACTGCCCGATGGCTCGCGCGTGAACATCGTTATTCCGCCGCTGGCCGTGCAGGGTTCCAGCGTGACGATCCGAAAGTTCTCGCGTGTGCCCTACAAAGTCCAGGACCTGGTGACGTTCGGCACGCTCAACCAGGACATGGCGAATTTCATTCGGGCTTGCGTGCGCTCGAGAATCTCAATGGTCGTTTCTGGAGGCACTGGCTCCGGAAAGACGACGACGCTGAACGTGCTTTCGAACTTCATCCCGGACACCGAACGAGTCGTCACGGTCGAAGATACGGCCGAGCTGCAGCTCAGACAGCGAAATCTGGTCTCCCTCGAGGCGCGCAGCGCCAACGTCGAAGGCCGGGGCGCCGTGCCGATCCGTGATCTCGTCGTCAACGCATTACGGATGCGGCCCGACCGGATCGTCGTCGGCGAGTGCCGCGCCGGCGAGACGCTGGACATGCTGCAAGCGATGAACACGGGTCACGACGGCAGCATGACGACGGTCCACGCCAACAGCCCAAAGGACGCGCTGAACCGTATCGAAACGATGGTCATTATCGGTGGCTCCGATCTGCCCTCGCAGGCGATTCGTGAGCAGATCGTCGGCGGCATCACGCTGTTTGTGCAGCAAGCCCGCCTGCGCGACGGCCGCCGGGCGGTCACGCACATCTCTGAGATCACCGGCATCAGCGGCAACCAAATTCAATTGCAAGATATCTGCGTTTTTGATCAAACCGGCATCGATGACGAGGGGAACGTGCTCGGCACCTTCCGCTGGACCGGTGTCATCCCCAAGCTGCTGCCCCGCCTCAAGGCCAACGGCGAAGACTTTCCGACCGAGATCTTTGGCCAGTCCGGCCTGCAGGTGATCGAGGGACAGAGCCGCGCGTCCCTGGGCGATGCGGCGCGGCACGCCGTTTCGGACTGATCGATGCCCCTGTTTTCCCGGTCAAAACGTGACGCGAAGTCCGAGAAGCACGACGCCGGCACAGGCGCGAAGTCCGAGAAACGCGACGCCATCCTGGACGCGAAGAAGCCGGCACGCACCCAGCCGGCTGAGACGCAGCATCCGGAGCGTCGCGCGACGGACATCGGCGGCCAGACCGAGGACGCCACCGCCGTGCAAGCCCGGCTGCGGGAAGATCTCAACGAGTTATTGACCGCGCACCGGCACCAGGGTCACGTCCTGGAGCGCAACCAGAAGCTCCTCGAAAAGGCCGAACACGAACTTTCCCAGCTGCGGGGCCGGTCGGCAACGCTCGAGCGTGAGATCGCCGACCAGCGCTCGCTGGCCAGCCAGCGCGGCGCAAAGATCCAGGAACTGGAGGCGCTTACCGAAAAACACGAGACCCTGAAGACGGCCTACGAAGCCCTGGACCGTGAGCGCCAGGACCTGAACGGCAAGATCGCCGAGCTGACTCGGACGCAAGCCAGTCACAACGCCGAACGTGAGCGTCTATCCAGCGAGCTGGCGACGGCGCATGCCACGATCGCCGCCCGTGATGCCGAGGTCGCTGCCCTGCGAGTCGATCAAGAGGCCAGCGAGGCGCGAGTCAACACGCTGCGAGCTGAAGTCGAGGCCCTACGAAAAGACAACGCCGCCGTCCACACGGAGCTCGATCGGGCACTCGAGGCCCAGGCCGGCCACCATCGACTGCAGCTCGAATTCGACGCCCTGTCGGCTCGCTGGGAAGTCGCCCGCGCGCAGCTTGCCGAGGCGGAGCAGGCGCTCAAGACTTCTCAGGCGACGATCAAAGCGGCGCAGCGATTGTCGTCGTCCGTCGAGTGGCGCACGGCACTGGACGGCATCCTTGACGCGGCGTCAGAACTCGTGCGCTTCGAGCGCGGGACACTGGCCCTGGTCGACGAGCTGCAAAAAGAACTGAAAGTCGAGGCGGCGCGGAACAGCCCGATTGCCATCAGTGAGATGTCTCGTTTCAAAGTGGGCGAAGGCATCGCCGGTTGGGCGCTCTCCCATCGTGAGCCGGTCCTGGTCCGCGACAGCCGTTCGGATGCCAGGTTCAAAATCTCTGATCCAAAGCATCAGCCCAGATCGTTTATTGCCGTGCCACTGCTGGCCAATAAGGATGGCCTGGGTGTGCTGACCCTGGCGCGGCCCGCGAACGATCCGTTTAATGAGCACGACCTGCGCAATGTCGCCCGGGTCGCCAACGACGCCGCCACCGCGTTGATCAATGCCCGGCTCGTCGACCTGCTGAAGCAGCGCGAGGACAGGCTGACGACCCTGGTTCGCAAAACCCGTGAGCTGTCGGCGGCAAATGACAACAAGCAGGTGATCGAGTTCGTGCTGTCGAGTGCCCAGGAACTCATCAATGGCAAGGCTGCCCTGCTGGCGCTGAGAAATCCGAAAACCCTCGAGCTCGAGGTCATCGGCTCGCGTGGAATCCCGGACTCGGTCCTGCAGCAGCGGATCGCATGGGGCGCTCCCGCGGCCACGGACGTGATGCGCACCGGCAAGCCCTGGGTTTCGCCCATGAGCGAGATGCTTCCGCCGGCATTGACCGATATGGTCGACAAAGCCGGGCTGCGGACCATTGCGTCGGTTCTCTGCGGCACGCTTGTTGAGAGCGAAGCCTCCGACGATGGCGCGCTTTTGAACCGTTCCGAAGTCGAGCTGCCCGACCTGATCAGTGGCGTGCTGAACGTCTATCGGGACACGAACGATCCGATCGCGAGTGGAGACCTGGACCAATTAAAAGCCTTCGCCGAGCAAGCCGCCGTCGCGATTTTCAACGTCCGCCGCTGGGACCGCGTCAAGGAACAGCTGCAGGCCACCTC
>DASTJZ010000020.1:0-13189 GCA_035716185.1 Candidatus Dormiibacterota bacterium | reverse complement strand
GCTCGTGCGCCAGCCGGGTGATCTCCAGGATGTCCTTCTCAAACAGGCCCAGGGTGTTGGGATTTGTCAGCATCACCGCCGCCACGTTCCGCGAGAGCTTGCTCTTCAGATCATTCAGGTCGACCAGGCCATCCGGGCCCGACTTGATGGCGATGGTCTTGAGGCGCGACAGGGTGGCGCTCGCCGGGTTGGTGCCGTGGGCGCTATCCGGAACCAGGACCTCGGTGCGCGACTCGCCGCGGCTGTGGTGAAAGGCCTGGATGATCCGAAGCCCGGTCCACTCGCCGTGGGCGCCTGCCGCCGGCTGCAGGCTCATCCGGTCCATTGCCGTCAGCACCAGCAACGCCCGCTCCAGCTCCCACATCAAGCGCAACGCGCCCTGCGCCCGCGCCGGCGGATGATAGGGATGGAGGTCGGCGAAATCGTCCAGCCGGGCCAGTGCCTCGTTGACCGCGGGGTTGTATTTCATGGTGCAGGAACCGAGCGGATAGAGGCCCTGGTGGAGGTTGAAATTCAAGCGCCCGAGGCGGCCGTAATGGCGGGCGAGGTCGGGCTCGCTGACGGATGGGATGGGCAGCTCAGACGTCCGGCGGACATCCGCGGGGATCATCTCGTCCAGCGGCCGCTCCTTCACGCCGAGAGCCGGTAACCGTGGGCTGGGCCGGCTCCGGCTGGCCAGCTCGAAGACCAGCGGCTCGCTCATGGGAGCACCTCGAGGAAGCGCTCCATCGCCCGCGGATGGTTGAGCTCGGTGACGGAAATCAGCAGCGCGTCGGCGAGCTCGGGGTAAAAGCGACCGAGCGGTAGCCCCGGCAGCACGCCGCGCTCGAGCATGAAGCCCTGGGTCTGCTCCGCGGGGTACGGCGTGTGGACGGCGAACTCCCAGAGGAAGGGCGCCTCGAAGGCCAGGCGGTAACCCTTGCGTTCCACCAGCTGAGCCGCGAGATGATGAGCTCGCTGAGCGCTCAGCTCGGCGAGCTGCTTCAGTCCGGCGGCACCCATGTGCGCCAGATAGACGGTCGCAGCCAGGGCCATCAACGCATGGTTGGTGGTGACGTTCGAGGTGGCGTGCTCGCGCCGGATGTGCTGCTCGCGTGCCTGCAGCGTCAGCACGTAACCCCGCCGGCCCTGCGCGTCGACCGTCGCGCCCGCCAGCCGCCCGGGCATGCGCCGCATCAATGCCTCGCGGCAAGCGATGAACCCCAGGTAGGGCCCGCCGAAGGAAAGGGGTATTCCCAGCGGCTGGCCGTCGCCCACCGCCAGATCCGCGCCGTAATCTGCCGGCGCCGCCAGCAAGCCCAACGATATCGGATCGACGCAGGCGATCAGTAACGCCCCGGCACGGTGTGCCAGGTCGCTGATGGCCTGCGGACTCTCGAGGACGCCGACGAAGTTGGGCTGTTGCAGGATGACGGCCGCGGTCGTCTGGGTCACGGCGTTCTCCAGCTTGGCCATATCGACGCGCCCATCGGCGCCGGTGGGCACTCGCAGAATCTCGTACTGCTGCGCCGCCGAATAGGTCTGCAACACCTGGGCATACTCCGGATGCAGCGCGCCCGCCACCACAACGTTCTGCCGGCCGGTCTGGGCAACCGCCATGTACGTCGCCTCGGCCAGTGCCGTAGCCCCGTCATAGAGCGAGGCATTGGACACGTCGAGCCCGGTGAGGAGGGTGATCATACTCTGGAACTCGTAGATCGCCTGCAACGTCCCCTGGCTGGCCTCCGCCTGATACGGCGTGTAGGTCGTGTAGAAGTCCGGCCGCGAGATCACCTGGTTGACGATGGCGGGACTGAAACGGCGCGACGCACCGGCCCCCAGGTAGCTGTGCGAGGGAGGGATTCCGGCGTTGAGCCGGCCGAGCTCGCGGACATACTGCACCAGCTCGACCTCTGATAACGGCTCCGGCAGCTCGACCCGGTCGAGTCGTAACGACTCAGGGAGATGCTTGAAGAGCCCGTCGACGGACTGCAGTTCGAGCGCCTCGAGCATCGCGGCCCGTTCGGGCGCAGCGTTGGGCAGATAAGTCACGAGTGCGACTGACCCTGCACGAAGTCGTCGTAGGCCTTCTGATCGAGTAGCTTGGGATTGTCCTTCGCGCCGCGCAGTTTCACGATCCAGCCCTTGCCGTATGGATCCTGGTTGACGTATTCGGGATGGTCCTTCAGCTCCGCGTTCACCTCGCTGACCTCCCCGGCAACCGGGCTGTACAGGTCAGAGGCGGCTTTCACGGACTCGATGACGCCGAGCCGGGCTTCGGCGTCCAGGTGCTGGCCGACGCTCGGCAGCTCGAGATAGATCACGTCGCCGAGTTGTGATTGTGCGTATTCCGTGATGCCGACGATCGCCGAGTCGCCCTCGGTTTTGACCCACTCGTGGCTCTCGCTGAATCGCAGGCCGCTTACGTCTGCCATGATTCCTCCCCTTCGGTCATTTCGGATGAGGTCGCTTATAGAAAGGTAGAGGAACCACTTCGGCAGGCGCCGCGGTGCCGCGGACCTCGACCGCCACGCTCGTGCCTGGCTCGCTCAGCGCGGGCGGCACATACGCCATGGCGATGTTGTAGCCGAGCGTAAACGAGACATTGCCCGAGGTCACCGTGCCCACCGGCTGTGCATCCGCGCTGACCGGATAGCCGTGCCGCGGAATGCTCCGATCGAGCATCTTGAGCCCGACCAGAGAGCGCTCCAGGCCGTGCTCGCGGGCGCGGACGATGGCATCGCGTCCGATGAAGTCCTTGTCGAGGTTCAGCGTCCACTCGAGGCCGGCTTCGAGCGGGTTGGTGCCGGCATCCATGTCGTTGCCATAGAGGCGCATCCCGGCCTCCAGCCGCAGCGTATCGCGGGCGCCCAGTCCCGCCGGCTGCACGCCATCGGGTTTGCCCGCGTCCAGCAGCGCTCGCCACAAGCGGACCGCATCGTGATTCCCACAGAAGACTTCGAAGCCGTCTTCGCCGGTGTAGCCGGTGCGGGATATGACACAGGGAACGTCCGCGACACGACCCTCGATGAAGGCGTAGTACTTCACCGCACTGAGGTCCGAACCGGTCAGCCGCTGCACGAGGGCTGGGGCGCGTGGGCCCTGCACCCCGATCAGCGTCCAGTCGCGTCCTTCATTGAACACCGGGTCATCCTGTGCTGCACCGGCGGATGACGGTTTCAATGCTTGGGCGCGAATCCACTCGAAGTCCCTGTCCTGGTTGCCGGCATTGACCACCAGGAAGTAGTCGCCGTCGGCCATCCCGTAGACCAGGACGTCGTCGATGATGCCGCCCCGATCATTGCAGAGCAGGGCGTACTGGATCCGGCCGGTGCGTAGCTTCCGAAGGTCGCGGGTAACCACGCGCTGCGCGAGCGCATCGTCCAT
Source organism: Candidatus Dormiibacterota bacterium (assembly GCA_035716185.1). GTDB lineage: Bacteria > Chloroflexota > Dormibacteria > CF-121 > CF-121 > CF-13. Next base: position 9,823 of record DASTJZ010000020.1, on the reverse strand, counting down.
GATCCGCAGCTCGCCCATGTGCGAGAGATCGAAAAGGCCGACAGCCTCCCGAACGGCCCGATGCTCGTCGCGGATGCTGGTGTACTGCAGCGGCATCGTCCAGCCGCTGAAGGTCGTCATCTGCGCACCGAGGCGCACGTGCTCGTCGTACAGCGGAGTCCGCTCAGCCGTCACGACCGTGGGCGGTGTCGGCGTGGTGGGCTAGTCCTCGTCGCTGTCGAGGTCGTCGAGGTAGTCGAGCAGCTCCTGGTCATGCAGCACACGTGCCTCGCTGAGCATCGTCAGGATCAGGTTGACGCGCGCCTCCTCCCAGTGCAGCAGCTTGGCCAGCTCTGCCGGCGTGGCGGAGCGGTTCAGCCGCCCGGCCAGCAGGCGCTGCGCAGACTCGAGCACCCGGCAGGCGGTGACGAACGCCCTGTCATTTTGCTCCGCGGCCTCGGTCTGGGCCAGGACGTCGTCCATGGTGACCGAAATGGCGTGAACCAGCCGGGCATGGAAGCCGCCATGATCCGGCCGGTAGTGTTCCACCGCCGAGATCAGCCCGACCGTTCCCTCCTGGAAGAGGTCGCCGAACGGCACCCCGCGCTCCTTGCGGGCCTCGGCCGCTTCGTAGACCAGGTAGAGGTTGTGTTCGATCAGCCTGCGGTTGGCGTCCTCCCGCTCGCGGCCGTAGGTGGCAAGGAGGCGTCGCTCTTCCTCGTTTGACAATCGTGGAAAGCGCTCGACCTGGGCGCGATAGCCGTCTTCGTCGTCGTCCGCCAGCTCCGGCGCATACTCCTGGGCCACCTATCCATTCTAGAGGCGAGTTCGCGGCGATCCGGGGCTATGATCAGGTCATGAAGAGGGGCGTTGCGCTCTTTTTCGTCGTCTGTTCCCTGGCGGCGCTTTTGCCCGCGATCCCGGTTCGAGCCGCCGATTCGCACATCGTCCTGGCGACCCTGAACGGGGTCATCAATCCGATCACGGACAACTACATCTCGAGCGCCGTCGACCGGGCGCAGAACGGCCACGCCACCGCCCTCATCATCGCCATGGACACGCCCGGGGGGCTCGACACGTCAATGCGGGACATCATCAAGAAGATGCTGGGTGCGCGGCTGCCGGTCGTCGTCTACGTTTCGCCGTCAGGCGCCCGCGCGGCTTCGGCCGGCATGTACATCACACAGGCGTCGGACATCGCCGCGATGGCGCCTGGCACGAACATCGGGTCGGCGCACCCGGTCAGCATCGGCGGGAGCAACCCGGCGCCCAGCGCCACGCCCAGTGCATCTGGAACTTCGTCCGCAACGGACATCGAGGACCAGAAAATCGAGAACGACGCGGCAGCGTACGCCCGGGCGCTGGCGACGTTGCACCATCGGAATGCCGACTGGGCGGAGAAGGCGGTTCGACAGAGCATCAACGCCACGGCGGAAGAGGCGGTCAAGCTGGACGTCGTTGATCTGGAGGCTCGCGACCTCGCCACCCTGCTCGACGATCTCGACGGCCGGCAGGTTACCAAGGGCGGTCAGACCTACACGCTGCAAACGGCGAACGCCGCCATCGAGCGCTACGACCTGAGCACGTTCGACCAGCTGCTGCAGGCGGTCGCGGATCCGAACCTCGTCTACCTGCTCTTCCTGCTGGCGATCATCGGCATCGGCTTCTGGGTGACGCATCCGGGACTCGTTCTACCGGGCGTGGTGGGCGTCATCGCCGGCCTGCTGGCCGCTCTCTCGCTCTTCAACCTCCCGATCAACGTTGCGGGCGTGCTCTTGATCCTGCTGGCGATCCTCCTCTTCATCGTCGACCTGAAGGCGGTCACCCATGGCGTTCTCACCACCGGTGGCATCATCGCCATGACCCTTGGCGGGCTATTGCTGATCGACACGGGCTTTATCTCGGAGGCGGTCAACATTCCGCTGCTGATTCTCACGGTGCTGGTGATTGCCGGCATCTTCATCTTCATCCTGCAGAAGGTGATCATCGCTCGGAGTCAGCCATATGCGGCGGGCCAGGAATCGATGGTCGGCACCATCGGAACCGTGCGTGAGCCGCTCGATCCCACCGGCATGGTTTTCGTCGACGGCGCGCTCTGGCAGGCGGCTGCGCCCAATGGACCCGTTCCCGCCGGAACCCGGGTACGTGTGATTGCCGTCGACGGCCTGCGACTTCGGGTCGAGCCAGTTAGCCAGCAGCCGACTCGCAGCGACGGTCCGAGCACCGTGGCATCCTGAGGGCCCGTAACATGAAACCAATTTCGCTGCAGAAGAGGAGGGACCTGTGGGCATTTTCGCGCTGATCGTTCTGGGCATCATCGTGCTTGTCGTCCTGATCGGTCTGAGCTCGGCGGTTCGGATCATCAACGAGTACGAGCGCGGCGTTCTCTTCCGACTCGGCCGGCTGATGGCCCTCAAGGGCCCGGGGTTGCGGCTGATCATCCCGTTCGGCATCGACCGCATGGTCAAGATCGACCTCCGTACCGTGACGCTGGAAGTCCCGCCGCAGGAGGTCATCACCCACGACAACGTCACCATCAAGGTCAACGCCGTCATCTACTTCCTGGTCGTCGATCCCAACCATGCCGTGACCAAAGTCGCCAACTACATCAACGCAACTTCACAAATCGCGCAGACGACATTACGGAGCGTGCTCGGCCAGTCCTCGCTGGACGAGCTGCTGGCCAACCGGGAGAAGATCAACGCCAACCTTCAGCAGATCATCGACGAGCAGACCGAGCCCTGGGGCATCAAGGTCTCCACGGTCGAGATCAAGGACGTCGAACTCCCCCAGACCATGCAGCGCGCCATGGCCAAGCAGGCCGAAGCCGAGCGCGAGAAGCGCGCGAAGATCATTCACGCCGAAGGCGAGTACGCGGCCGCCACCCAGCTGACCGAGGCAGCCACGGTGATCGCGCAGCAGCCGAGCGCGCTGCAACTCCGTTACCTCCAGACGCTGACCGAGATCGGGGTCGAGCGCAATACCGTGATCGTTTTCCCGGTGCCACTCGACCTGCTCTCACAGCTGGTCGTCATGCCTGACGGCAAGCCGCGGACGGCGACCCCGGCGAAAACCTGACCCAGCTCCTGACCCGCGCAGACCTGCGCACCGATCTGCTGATCCTTGCCTTCGGCGCAATCCTGATCGGCTTCTACGCCCTCGCCAACTTTGGCGAGCGCTATCGCACGGCTCGGATTCTCACCTTGATCGCCGGCGCCTCCCTGGCTGGGATTTCGTTACTGCTTGGCCTGGGTGGGTCGGTCCTCCATATCCTGGTCTTCTCCGCCGGCCGCGAGAGCGCCGGCGACTTCCGCCAGAACGAGCAGACCCTGCTCCCCTTCTTTGCCGCGGGCATCCTCGGCCTGGTGTACCTATTGCCTGGCGCCCAACGGGCGGTGGCGCGCATCGTGCCGCTCCGCCCTGGTTCACCGGTCGGCTATCTCACCGTCGTGATGGGTTTGCTGCTGGTCGCCCAGCAACTCGGTGCCCAGCTGCAGCAGCAGGCGCCACTGACCTACGGCGAGCTCCTGGCGCAGGACGTGCCCTTTTTCATCCTCGCGTTTGTCGGTGTCGGCCTCTTCATCCGCCGCTCGCCACGCGAGACGATCGAGCGCCTCGGGCTCGTCCAGCCTCAAGCGGCCTGGTGGTGGCTTATGGCGGTCGCCCTGATTGCTGTCTTCGGGGCGGTCGCCATCGGTATCGAGCAGGTCGCAGGCGCCGTCGCGCCAGAGCAACAAAAGCGCGTCACCGATGTCAGCAATGTGCTCTTCAGCCACTTCAATAATCCAGCAGCCATCATCTTTCTGGGCGTGATCGCCGGCGTCGTCGAAGAAACCTTGTTCCGTGGTGCTTTGCTGCCTCGCCTCGGCGTCGTCGTGACGTCCATCCTGTTTGCCGCCTTGCACACTCAATACGCGGTAAGCTTCGCCACCCTCGAGGTCTTCGTGCTGGGCCTCGGACTTGGCTGGCTGCGCGTGTATTCCGGAAGCACGCTCACCTGCATGGTGACGCATGCCGGTTACGACATCGCCGTTGGCCTGATCCCGTTCTTCGTGAAGTAGTTATGCACAGGCTTTGCACCTGTGCAAACGCGCGTTCGGCGAACCCGCGCTGACAATCGAATCAGGCCAACCCTATAATTCGCCGCAGGATCCGTCCAGCGTCCGGCCAGCAAATTGCCAAGAGTCTACGCAGTCGTCAATCAGAAGGGCGGTGTCGGAAAGACCACCACCGCCATCAACGTGGCGGCCAACCTTCCAGAGCTGGGCAAGACCGGCCTGATCGTCGACATGGATCCCCAGGGGAATACCAGTAGCGGCCTGGGCATCGTGCGCAGCGAGCTCAGCCGTAGCGTCTACAACGTGATCGTCGACGCGGAAGACATCAACGACATCATCCGGCCAACGGCCGTCGCGGGCCTGGACATCCTGCCCTCGCATCGATCGCTGGCCGGCGCGGAGATCGAGCTGATCAACTTGCCTCGGCGCGAGCGCCGGCTGCTCTACGCCTTGGAGGCGCTGCGCATCTCCTACGACTACATCATCATCGACTGCCCGCCGTCGCTGGGCTTGCTGACGGTCAACTGCCTGGTCGCCGCCGAGTACATGCTGATCCCGATCCAGTGCGAGTACTTTGCCCTCGAAGGCCTGGGCGCGCTGACGCACACCACCCAACTGATCCAGCAAGACCTGAACCCGCGGTTGAAGATCGGCGGCATCGTGCTGACGCTCTTCGATCCCCGAACCACGCTGGCCCTCCAGGTGGCACAGCAGATCCGCGCCCAGTTTCCCGAGAAGACGTTTCGCACCGTGATCCCGCGCAACGTCCGGCTGAGCGAGGCGCCCAGTCACGGCATGCCGATTACGCAGTACGACCCGACATCGCGAGGCGCGATCGCCTACCAGGAACTCACGAAGGAGTTGATCGCCAGATGAACAAACGGCGAGGTTTGGGCCGCGGCCTTGATGCGCTGATCCCTTCCGGCGAGTACGTCGAGGAGGTGGGCGCCGACAGCCGGGCGCGCCGCCGCTATGCGCTGCAGATCCCGGTCGATCAGTTGAAGCCGAACCCCGAGCAACCACGGCGCAGCTTCGATCCCATCGCGCTTCGCGAGCTGGCGGACTCCATTCGCGTGCACGGCATCCTGCAACCGCTGCTGGTTCGGGAAGGCCTGGACGGCTACGAAGTCATCGCCGGCGAACGCCGGCTGCGGGCCGCGGAACTCGCCGGGCTTGCTGAAGTCCCGGTGATCGTCCACCCCGGCAGTGGCGGCCGGCTCGAAGAGCGTCTCGAGCTCGCCCTGGTGGAGAACCTGCAGCGCACCGACCTCAACCCCATCGAGGAAGCGCGCGCCATGCAGCGGCTACTGCGCGATTTCGGTCTCACCCAGGAGGCATTGGGGGAGCGGATTGGAAAAACCAGAGTCGCGATCGGCCAGACCATTCGCCTGCTGGGTCTCCCGGAGCCGGCCATCAGGGCGATCGAGATGGGCGACATCAGTGCGGCGCACGGAGTTGCCTTGCTCGGGCTTCCCACGGCGGCTCAACAACTGATCGGCCTGGAGCGGATCGTTCGCGAGCACTGGAGCGTGCGGCAAACCGAGGACTGGTGTCGGGCACGCGCTGTCGAGGCCGGCACGCGGAAACCACGGCCGCGGTCGTCGAATCTGGATCCAGAACTGCGCGCGCTCGAAGAGGAGTTTCGACGCGCATTGGGCACCAGGGTCGTGCTGACCAGGGTCAAGCAGGGAGGCCGATTGACAATCGAGTTCTACAGCAACGAAGATCTCGAGGAGCTGCGGCGGCGCCTGACCCGGTAAGCTCGCTACACAAGTAGCGCCGTTATTCGCGGATCCAGCGATCCACGGTGCGCTCGTAGTCGTGCAGCTCTGATGGGCTGAAGAAGAGCGCCATTTCGGTTTCGGCTCTCGCCGGCGAGTCCGATCCGTGGATCAGGTTCATGCCAAGGTCGAGCGCGAGGTCGCCACGAATCGTCCCCGGCAACGCCTTCAGCGGGTCGGTGCTCCCCATCAGGCTGCGGACGACGGTGACCGCCTCGCGACCCTCCCAGATCATCGCCACGACGGGGCCGCCGGTGATGAAGCTGAGCAGCCCTTCGTAAAACGGCTTGCCCTGATGCTCGGCATAGTGGCGAGCAGCGGTGTCGTGCGAGACGTCCATCAGCTTGAGCGCGATCAGTTTGAGGCCGCGCCGCTCCAGCCGCCCGAGGATCTCGCCGATCAGCCCCCGCTGTACACCATCCGGTTTGATCAGCACCAACGTGCGCTGCATCGGGCTATGGTCCGAGGGTTGGTTTTCGGTCCAGGAATCCGAGAGCACCCAACGGCCAGATGCGCACCTCGGCCTTCCCGAGGATCGAATCCAGCGTGATGGGGCCAAACGTTCGCGAGTCGCTGGAGTGATTGCGGTTGTCGCCCATGACGAAGTACTGGTCGGGCAGGATGATCTGGTCCTGCCCGGACGCCGGCCAGTTGTTGTTGTAGGTCCACTTCTCCGGCAGGTAGGGCTCGTGGAGCACCTGGTCGTTGATGTACACCACGCTGTTGACGATCCGGACGCGTTCGCCCGGCAGGGCAATGATCCGCTTGATGAAATCGCGGCTCGCCTCGTCCGGCGGCTTGAAGACGATGATGTCGCCGCGCTGCGGCGCGTGCAGCTTGTAGGAAATCTTCGAGGCCACCAGCAGGTCGTTGTCGTGCAGCGTGTAGAGCATGCTGGATCCGAGCACATGCACGGTCTGCACCGCGTACTGGATCACCACGTAAAGCACCAGGGCGAGGAACACGATTTCGAGCGTGTCCCTGATGAACGACTTCTGGCGCGCTGACTCGGTGGGCGCCGGAGGTTGCGCCATCTGCGACTGCGCCATCCTTTAGCTCTTCAACTTCATCGAGGGCGATTCATTGTAATCACAGGACGCGAACGAGCCCTCGGACGTCTCGAGCGTTAGGCGATTTGTTTCATGAACGGCGCTTCGCTCCGGAAGGGGCCGATCACCGCGAGCTGCAGAGCCTGGCTGAAGAGTTCGCGGGCGATCCGCATGACATCATCAGCGGTCACCGCATCGATGTCGGCGACGGTTTGCTCGACGTCCTCGATCCGATCGGTGAGCGCCTCCTGGCCGCCGTACCAGGTCGCCAGCGAGTTGGTGCTCTCCATCTGCAGCAGCAGCCGACCCTTGTAGAACTCCTTGGCCTTGGTCAGCTCGGCCGGACTCACCGGTTCCTCGCAGAGGCGGCGCAGCTGCCCGACGATGGCGCCCACCGCCCGGGCGGCCTGGCGCGGCTCGGTGCCGGCATAGACGCCGAGCACCCCGGTGTCGAACATCTTGTTCACGTAGGAGTGAACGTCATAGGCGAGGCCCAGCTTTTCGCGGACCTCGAGAAAGAGTCGTGAGCTCATTCCCTCGCCCAGCACGCAGTTGAGGATGTCGATGACATGCCGGTCGCGGTCCATGTAGGAGGGCGCATGCACCCCCAGGCATAGATGAGCTTGCTCAGTCTTCTTTGACTTCAGCAGGACGTGCGGCTGCAAGCCGTTGCCGGTCGAGGGCAGGAATCCGGGCGGCGTGGCGCCGTTGCCGCGCGGCTTGAGATACGGCTCGATCAAGCCGATCGCCTCGTCCTGCGTCACCGGCCCGGCGATGGTGACGACCAGGTTCTTCAGCAGGTAGTGCTCATCCAGGTAGCGCAACAGGTCATCACGGGTCAGCCCCCGCACCGACGCCTCCGTCCCACCAATTTCGCGACCCAGCGGGTGGTTGGGCCAGCTGATCTGCTCGAAGAGGCTGTGCACGAACTCCTGCGGTGAGTCCTGGTACATGCGCAGCTCTTCCAGGACGACCAGTCGTTCCTTCTCCAGCTCCTTGGGGTCGAGCAGCGGCTGGAACAGCATGTCGCCCAGGACGTCGACCGCCAGCCGGGCCTTGGTTTTGGGCACCCGGGCCCAGTACATCGTCAACTCCTTGTCGGTGGCGGCGTTCAGCACTCCGCCCACCCCTTCGATTGCCTCGGCAATCTCCTTGGCTCCGCCATAGCGCGCCGACCCCTTGAAGAACATGTGTTCGAGGAAGTGGCTTACGCCGGCTTCCTGGTCCGACTCGTAACGCGAGCCGACCTTGAACATGATGGCCATGGTCACCGACGGCCGATCGGCAAGTTCGGTGGTGACGACCCGGGCCCCGGTCGGTAAAGTGGCGAGGCGATACGGAGGAAGCGACTGGGGCACGACTTGAGTATATCGTAGGGTCGGAGGCCAGACACCTTGTTTCCGATAGTGCTACTGACGGAATTGTGAGTCCATAACTATCACTACATCGGGATCCCGTGGGGCCCATTCCGAATTCGAACGCCGCCTCAGCCGGGTCATTCAGCGGGTCGAGGCCTGGAGCTACGGCGACACCGAGGCCGGCTCAGGCGTGCCGGTCGAGGTCGCCGATGAGCTCGAGGTTTTGACCTCCAATGCCCCCACCGCCGGGCTCCGCCGCAGCCTCCGCCGTGCCCAGGACGCGCTCGATGATGGCCTGCCGGCCGAAACGGTGGCGGCGGAGCTCTACCGGGTCAGGTCCGAGCTGGCTGCGGCTCAGGAATCGGGTCGGGACTCGCCCTCGCGGTAGCCCGGCCGGCGGTCCCCGAAGCGTGGGCGGTCGCCGTATCGTGGCCGGTCGCCGTATCGCGGCCGGTCGCCGTAGCCCTGGCCCTGTCGGGTGAGCGGCGGACTCGTCGCCGGAGCCGGTCGCTCCATCGGACGCCGGCCGGCCGTTACCCCATCGGGAAGGATCGCCACCCGCCGGTTCGGTTCCTCGCCGTGGCTCTCGGTCCGAATGCCGGGTTCCTTTTCTAGCGTGATGTGAACGATGCGGCGCTCGTACGACTGCATGGGGTCCATCACAACCCGCTCGCCGGTGCGGCGGACGCGGTCAGCCAGGCGGAGCGCCATCTCCTTGACGGTCTCCTCGCGCCGGTTGCGATAGTGTTCGACGTCGACGACGAGCCGGCGGCGGTCGGACCGTCCCTCGTTCAGGATCAGGTTGACCACCGTTTGAAACGCCCGCAGCGTTTCACCCCGCCAGCCGATCAGCAATCCCAGGTTGTCGCCCGCGACGTCGATCATCACCGGCTCTTCGGACTTCTTGATGAAGACCTGGGCCGTGATGCCCATCTTGTAGAGGAGCTCGGCCACCACCTGGCGAGCCTTGATGGCGTAGGTTTCCCGCAGCGTCACCCGCACCCGGGCTTCGTCGGCCGATTCGTCGAGCACCTCGACCTCGACGTTCTCCCGGGCTTCCTCCAGCTCTTCGAGCGCCTTATCGACGGCTTCGTCGACGGTCGTTCCAGTGGTTTCCACGATGTTGCGGTTCGTGCTCATGCGGCTTTCCCCCTACCCAGGCGCGGCGGGGAGAGTGATCCCCAACCGGTAATGAAGTACTGCTGGCCGATGCTGAAGAGGTTGCTCACCACCCAGTAGAGAGCCAGGGCGGCGGCGAACTGCAAGGAGATGATGCCGATGAAGACCGGCATGATCATCGTCATGTTCTGCGTCATGGCGGCCTGAGTGGGATCCTGCGCCGCCATCGCCCCTTGCGGGGTCATCATCTTTGTCTGGACGAAGGTGGTGAGCCCGGCAAGGATCGGCAGCAGGATCGCCAGGGCGACGAGCTGGGGATGACCCGGAGCGCCAAGGGCGGTGGTGTCGAGCGAGATGCCGAGAAACTTGAAGCTTTCGATGTGCAGCGTCTTGTGGGCGTCGCGAATGACATAGAAGAGCGCGATCAGGATCGGCGACTGGAGCAGCGCCGGCAGGCACCCGCTCATCTGGGCCAGCGG
>DASTJZ010000019.1:0-11501 GCA_035716185.1 Candidatus Dormiibacterota bacterium | reverse complement strand
TCACCGCCGCTGAAGCCGAGGTTCATGGCCTGGTGAACCGGCTCGTCGAACCCGGTCGTGCGTTACCCGAGGCCGTCGCCCTGGCAAAGGAGATTGCCGCGTTTCCGCAGACCGGGCTGCGCAACGACCGGTTGTCGCTGCTCGAGCAGTGGGGACTGCCGCTCGATGAAGCGCTCCAGAACGAGCTCCGCTTGGGTCAAGAGTCGATGGAGAGCGGTGAAGCGCTAGAAGGAGCGCGGCGCTTCGCCCGCGGCGAGGGCCGCGGTGGGGAAGGGGTGCAGCCCCGCTAGGGAACTCGCTTTTCGAGCGGGCCGCGGTTCAGGTTATGGCCGGTACGTACTCTGGGCGGCCTTTGAACCGATAGACCTGGGTCATTATCCCCGTCGAGGTGGACCGCGATTCCACCAGGTCGAGCGCTGCGTCCGGGCCGCTGTCGGGGAACAGCCGCGTGCCTTGACCAATGACCAGGGGGTAAACCAACAGGGTGATTTCGTCGACAAGCTGGCTGGCGAGCAGCCAGCGGGCCAACTTGCCGCTGCCATGCACCTGCAGCTCACCTCCCCGCTTGGCCTTCAGCTCGCCGATGGCGGCCGCGAGGTCTCTAGACAGGACGGTCGTGTTCGCCCATTCCGGGTCGGTGAGCGTGGTCGATGCCACGTACTTGGGCCGCGTGTTCAGCGCGGTCCAGATGGGGTCGTCGCCGGGATCTGGCCATTTGCCCCAGGAGCCGGCGAAGATCTCGTAGGTCCGCCGGCCGAACAGGAAGCCGTCGGCGCGGTGGTACACCCCACGGAGGAACGTCGTGGCCTCGTCGCGGAAGAGCGGCGGGGCCCAGCCGCCCCGCTCGAATCCACCGCGCCGATCCTCACCCGGCCCGCCAAGGCCCTGCATCACGCCGTCCAGAGAGATGTTCTCGTTGATCGTCAGTTTCATGGCTTAGGGAATGACTTTTACGCCGTGCCAGAAGGCAAGGTAATCCTTGATCTCCGCGGCAGCTTCTGAGGGATTCGGGTAATACCAGGCGCCCTCCTTGCTCACCTTGCCATCGACGACGACGTCGTAATAGCTGGCCAGACCCTTCCACGCGCAAGTGGTGTGCTTCGGACTTTCGGCGAGGTATTCTCGCCGGACGCTGCCGGGCGGGAAGTAGTCGTTGCCCTCGACCTTGATCGTCTCTTCGCTCTCGGCGATCACCGTGTCGTTCCAGACCGCCTTCGGCATTTAAATCAGTCCTCCTGGCGCTGCTGTCTGAGTACGGTCACCAGTCCCCGCGGTAGAAGACCAGCAGGTTCGGCCCCCCGGATCAGGCAACGACCGGCGGGCGCCGTTCTGGTCCTCGAGGTTGAAGGACGGCAGCCGGCTGCCGACCGTCAAGGTAGCCGTAGTTCATCGATTAGTCTGACAGGAAAGAACAGTCTTACATACGAGACCCGATGAATCGAGGAGGATGGATATGGCACAAACCGAACGCACCACTACCACGACCAGTCGCCTGCTCCGCGACAGCCACGCGTTTTCCGGTTTCTCGACCAACGACATCGCGAAGGCCAAGGCGTTCTACGCCGACACGCTTGGCCTTGATGTGACGGAACAGATGGGCATGCTGAACCTGAACCTTGCCGGCGGCGGCTCGGTCGTCATCTATCCCAAGCCCAATCACGAGCCGGCCACATACACAGTGCTCAACTTCCCGGTGAAGAACATCGACGATGTGGTCGAGGCGCTGACGAGGGCCGGCGTCAAATTCGAGCGCTACGAAGGGATCCCGGACACTAAGCAGGATGAGCGAGGGATCGCCCGCCCGCCATCTCCGGACCAGGGCCCGGCGATTGCCTGGTTCAAGGACCCAGCCGGCAACATCCTGTCGGTGGTCGAGGCGAGGGAGACGTTCTCGTAACCAGATAGCGTGGCATCCGCCGACAACTGCTGCGGCACGTAGATCAGGCAGCGGCGGACGCGTCGAGTGGCTGGGCCCGCCTTGGCGGCGGACCCAGCGAGTGCGGTTAATTACCCGGCTTCTCGATCTTGTCGCCGGTGGGGGCGAGGACGTCCCAGCCGGCGCCGAACGCGGTGCTCCCCTCCCCGGTCACGTCGCCCGGCTTGGTGTCGTTGATGAAGAAGTAGAGAGGATGCCCGGCATAAGTGACCTGGGTGGTGCCGTCGCTCCGCGCGGTGGTGCCGATCAAGGCTTTCGACGCGGTGGCGGATACCGTCGGGGCTCCGCTGGTCGTGAAAGGTGGCCACGCTTGCGCGCAGGCGCCGGAGCAGGTCGACTGCGTGCCCTGGTCAGCCTCGAAGAGGTACAGCGTCTTGCCATTACCCGCGACCAGGATCTGGCCCAGGCTGGTGCTGCGCACGGACACCGTGGCGGCAGCTGACTGGCTGGGCGCGGTGCTGCCAGTGCCGTAGCCGCTCGCGGCCCCGCATGCGGCTAACGCGAACGGGAGAAGAAGGATCAATAGCGCTCGTTTCATTCCACTCACACTCCTTTTGGATCTTTTCCGCTCGTCGGTTACGGCTGCAGGCCCGGCGTTGCGACAAACCACTTACCTCCGAAGGCGAAGACGCCTAGCCCGTGGGTCTGGTCCGGGCCGGAGTCGGCGACGAACGTGTAGAGCGGCCAGCGATCGTAGGTCACCTGCTCGCCGCCGGGACGGGCGATGGCACCGAGCTGTCCGGGTAACGCCGCATTAGCGGTGGGATTCATGCTGGAGGTGAAGGCCGGTGGCCAGGCGCCCGCGCACTGTCCGGTGCAGACGATCTGGCCGCCGCGCTCGGGCACGAAGTAGTAGAGGGTGCGGCCCTGCGCGGTGGTCAGCACGGCGCCCAAGCCCATGTTCTGAGCCACGAAGACGCTGGGTGCGACCTGCGGCGGGACCGGAGTCGGAGCCGGAGTAGGAACCGGCGTCGCTGCCGGACTCGGAGCGGGCGTTGCGCTGGCACTCGCGGCGGGCGTAGATGGCCCCGTGCCGGCCACGCCAGCTGCGCCACATGCAGTGAGCAGCAGCGCGGTGAACGGGATCAATAGGGTTCTGCTTGTCATCTGTTGGTTACCTCAATAAATCGTTGATGAGCTGTGTCTACCGAGCGTGGTTACGCCAGCAGGAAGGGGGGCGGAAGGGGCGGGGGAGGTGCCCCTTCCGCGGGAGGAGTGCTGGCGCTCGCGCGATCCCATATTCTCAGGAATCTATCTCGCGAGCGAGATAGTCCATAGTTGGATATACTTTCGTCCGTTACACAAGTGGAACGCGATTGGATCGACCAGGTCGTCGAGCGCTTATCCGACCTGCAGCCGGGAATTCCCGCCGATGTCTACCAGGTCACGGGCCGGATCTCCCGGATTGCAGCGCGGCTTGCCCAGCGCCAGGATGAGATCTTCGCTCGGTACGGGCTCAACCGCGGTGACGTCGGCGTGCTCAATGCGCTCCGTACCTCGCCGCCACCACACAGACTTTCGCCCACCCAGCTGTTTCGCGGGCTGATGCTCTCGTCGGCCGGCATGACCAAGGTGCTGGATCGCCTCGAGCAGCGCGGCTTGGTGACGCGCAGCCCGGATCCGAAGGATCGCCGTGGTGTCACCATCCAGCTAACGGCGGATGGTCGCCGCACGCTAACAAAAGCGATCGCCGACAACACCAAAACGGAGGTGGCGCTGCTCGCCGGCCTGAATCAGCGCGAGCGCCGTCTCCTCGCGGATCTGCTACGGAAGGTGCTCAGCCGGGCCGAGCCCCCGACGGGGGGCTAGCCCCTTATCGAGCCGTACATATATGGATCACGGGCCCCAGGCCAGATCGACGGACTGGGCGGCAAAGTCATAGTTGGCGGTCGCGACGATCGATGTCGTCCCGGCAGCTGAACTCGAGACCGTTATCGAAGCCACCCCCGACGAATTCGTGACCGCCTGCTGAGCACTGAGCGATGCAGGGGCGACGCCGAAGGCCCTGAAGCTGACTGACTGATTCGCCACCGGAGCGCCCGAAGCGTTGGTCAGCGTGGCGGACACCGTGATTCCCTGGCCGGGTGCACCGGTCGGGGCCGATGAGGCGATCGACATGGTTATCGCCGGGGGACTGTGGAAGGGGATGGCCGTCCGCGCATAAGTCGACCCAGAAACCGCCACCAGGAAGGCCGTGCCGAAGGTGGTGTACTGGAATCGAGCGATCCCCGAACTATCCGTTACCGCGGACCGGGTGGAGAGATCGTCGGAAAGGACTACGGTCGCGCCTGCTACCGGGCTCTTTCCATTGAATGCCTGCACGGTCACGGTTGCGAACTGTCCCCACACCGGCGAAGCCGGATTGGCACTGACGACGAGGTTGGTCACCTGGTTGGCTGTGCCAAGAACGGTCACTCCACCCGCCGGGACGGATTGCCCATCGGCGGTCACCACGGACACCGGTCCCGTCGTTGCGGTAGCGGGAACGACGACCGTCGCGACCTCAACCCCACCAACCGGCGATTGCCAATTCGAAACGGTGCCACTGACCTGGCCGGTTGCGCTAGTGAAGAGCACGGAACCTGCGGATGTGCCGATGCCCGTGCCCGCCAGCCCGATCGTCTGCCCCGCGGAGACCACATCCGGCAGAACGAACACGCACGTGCTCGTCGGCGGGTTGGTAACCGCGCAGGGAACCTGCGACGTCGGATCGGAGGACGAGGTGGTAGCGGTGGTGGAGGTGGTAGAGAAAGTCGTAGCGGTTGTAGCGAACCGCTGGCTAACTAATCGAGCCGTTCTTGGCGCCACCGTCCTACTCTGAACCGTTGCCGCCGAAACCAGCGTGCTCGTGGTTGTGGTGCCCGCCAGCCGCGCAACTGCGAGGGCGGTGGTCGGCGTCGAGCTGGCGTTCAGCACCGCCGTGCCAATCTTGGCGATGACGGCATAGTGTTCCATCACCAGCGAGTGGGACACGAAGATGTCCTTCGAGCGCAAGGCATCGGCAAGGGTTGCGTCTTGTGGCGTTTGGAAGTCGGGGCTGATCAGTGTCCCAGTCTGGCCCGGTCCTGGCGCTGAATTGTAGAGGAGCTGCGAATCCAGCCCCTCATAGCAGCCCGGCGCGAAGGCGCCCGGCGGGCTGTTTACAACCTGCGCTACGGCTGCCACGCCGCCGGCTAGCCAGCAATCGGGGATCTGATAGACGCTGTCGCCGTGAGTCCCGATCGGTTGAAAGACGCCGGCCGCGTTCGCCTGGATGATGGCGGTATCGCGGGTAGCGCGATCCTGCCAGATATTGAAGTAGCGTCTGACGACCCAGGGTGAAAGCTGCAGGCTCTGTAACTGTCCGCCGAGCACCGAGGGGTCCAGGAGCGGCACCGGGTTCTGGACGCCGTTGATGACGCCGTCGATGCTGAACACGGCCGTCACGTTCGCCGGGTTCTTGGGGAGAAAGTCCTTCCAGTATGTCTCGGCGACGAGCCCCCCATTGCTGTGACCGACGATCACGATGCCAGCGTTCGGCCATTCACACTTGATGCTCTGGACTTCGGTGTTCAGCTTCGAAGCCGCGGTCTCGGGCAAGAGGTCGCCGGGCGCGCTCGATGGATAGAGGTTGACTTGGAAAACTGGCTGGCAGTCTGATTGGGTCAGATAGTTGTCAAAGCGCGCGCCCCAGTAGCTGAATGGCAGGATGACCGCACCTTGCTCGGCGACGACGTCAGTGAGGTTCGGGCTGGGATCCGGATACGCGGCCGGATGGCTGGGGTCGAAGTAGCTGGCGGTCGTGTACAGGTCAGCGTTTATGCTCGCCTGGTTGTGGAGCAGCCCACAGTAGGTCGGCACGTTGGTGAGCGGGTCGTAGCTCACCGTTTGCGGCATGTAGCTGCCGATCCCGCCGACGAAGATCACCACCCGCGAGGGCGGACTGCTGGGGTGCCCGGACGTAAACACCACCTCGCTGGGCAACGAGACCGGACCGATACCGATCGCGTTTCTCGCCGTCACCGTGAACGAGTACCAGGTCTGGCAATCGTGTGCCAGGTCTGGGAACGTCGCGCTCGTCGTCGAGCCGTCGACGGTCCGGGTGATGTTGCCGGGCGAGGAGGTGACGGTGTAGGACGTTATTGGCGATCCGCCGTCGCTTGGTGGCCGCCAGGTGACCGCGGCATTCCCATTGCCCGGGACCACGGACGTGATCTGTGGCCTCCCCGGCACGGTGATGCCAGTCGTTCCTGGAACCAGGAGCGGCGGATTGCAAGCGCCGGTCGCATCCGTGACCTTGATCACCGACAAAGACTGCGTAGCAAATAGACAGCCGTTGGCGTCGACTGTCACATGGTCACCGCGCGAACCGCCGGTCACAATGTCTGTCGCCGTCGGCGGGGTCGTCGTCAAGTCGACCTTCGTAATGATCCCGTCGTTGCGGTTTACGTAGAGGAACGGTGGGTGGCTCGGATCGGAGCCGGCACCAACGCCGATGCCGTCCACTGGAGCCGGCTGACCTGAACTGTTGAGCACGTTGTAGACCTGGGTTCCCGGCCATGCACCGGTTGCCGGCACCTTCGTGCTCGGGACGGAAACAATTCCCGTCCCCTGGACTGCGCCGTAGAGGGTGCCGTCGGCCCCGAAGGCAATACCGTCGGCGCCGACCGTCGCGTACAGGGTCACCGTTCCAGGTCCAGAAGCGAACTGCGAGATGCGCCAGATGTTCCCGGCACCCGAAACGAAAAGATCGCCGCTCAGCGGATCCGTTGCCAGACCGGTGGCTCCGGCGATCTGGGCAATCGTCCGGCCCTTGGTCAACGTGGCGATGTTTACCTCATCGACCTCGCCCTGGCCGCAGCAGTTTCCTTGCCAACCGACGTAGAGGTGCTGCTTGTCCAGGCTGAAGGCCAGGCCTGTCGAGCGAAACCCAACTCCACTGCCCTGTTTGACGGAGGCGTCGTAAACCGAGCCTCCTCCGGGTGGGAATTCGTACAGGCTGCCGTCGGCGTAGTTCGACACATAGAGATTCCCAAATGCGTCAAAGGCCAGACCAACTGGACCTACGCCGTAGCCATAGTTCAGAGAAAAGAAATCAGTGGCATAGTCGGTCACGCCGATGTTCGGCGCGGTGCTATAGGCGTGACTCTGGATTATCGACGGTGGCAAACCCGCGAAGAGGGCCGCCAGCAGCGTTCCAACAGCTAATTTGGCGCGCAGGCGAAAACGCATCGTCGTGCGGACCATTCAGGAGCCCCCCTTCGTGGTAGCCGATGGCTAATAGTCGTGCCGGCTGCCGTTGATTAGGCCACGATCCGTGCGGCTTGTCAAGGGGGGTCTGAGCCTGGGACTCTTATTCGAAACAGGTTCTGAGCCTGAGGCGTCGTAGTTCAGGCTGGGTCGATGACACACTAGTCTGAGAGCCACGATGGAAGCGGTCGAGGCAGCAGTTGTCGGCGCCGGTCCTGCCGGGCTGGCGGCTGGAGCGATGCTCAGGCGGCAAGGAATCGACGCCGTTCTTCTGGAAAAGGCCGACGAGGTCGGCTCGAGCTGGCGGAAGCACTACGACCGGCTCCACCTCCATACCGTGCGCTGGCTTTCGGGACTACCGGGCTTTCCGATTCCGCGCGCCTTTGGAAAATGGGTCGCGCGCGATGACGTGCAGCGCTACCTGCAGGCCTACGCCGAGCACCATCGCCTGGATGTCCGACTGCGCTCTGAGGTGCAAGGGCTCCGCCGCTCGGATGGCGGCTGGGCAATCACGACCACGGCAGGCGCCTTGATGGCGCGCTCGGTTGTGATCGCGACCGGCTACAATCGCCAGCGCTTCATCCCGCAGTGGAGCGGCCGCGAGACGTTTACCGGCGAGTTCCTCCATTCGACCGGCTATCGAAACGCGAGCCCCTATGTGGGCCGATCGGTGTTGGTAATCGGCACCGGGAACTCTGGCGCGGAAATCGCCGCGGACCTGGTCGAGCGAGGCGCCGGCAAAGTCTGGCTGTCGGTCCGTACCCCGCCGAATATTCTCCGCAGGGACGTGGCCGGATTGCCGACGCAGGCGATCGGAATCTTGATGCGGCCGCTCCCGGTGGGCGTGGTCGACCGCCTGACGAAGATCGTCCAACACCTGACGGTGGGCGACCTGTCGCCATACGGCCTTGGTTCCCCACCTCGGGGGATGTATCGGCGCCTGCGCGAGGACGACATCATTCCAATCCTCGACGTCGGCCTGATCCGTGCCGTGAAGCAACGTCGGGTTGCGGTCGTCGCCACCGTCACGGGTTTTGATAAAGGTGATGTCGTGCTGGAGGGTGGTCAGCGCATCCAACCGGATGTCGTGATCGCGGCCACCGGATTCCGCCGTGGCCTGGAGACGTTACTTGGCTCTTTGGGCGTACTCCGTCCCGACGGCCGGCCTGCCGTCCATGGTCCCCTGACCCATCGGAATGCGCCCGAACTCTACTTCATCGGCTACAGCAATCCCCTTTCTGGGAATCTACGTGAGCTGGGCATCGATGCCAGGCGGATCGCGCACGAGGTCGCGCGCAAGCGAAGACGCACGGGAGCCCGTGGCCGACGCTCGGGAGTCGCTGCCTCAGCTCGTCGCTGACAGACCGGCAGATCGAGTCTGGCTGCGCGCACCGGCCATCTGGACGGCTCGGTTGATGTCGGCCGGGGTGACCATGCCGACTAACCGATCGCTATCCAGCACCAGGATGTAGCCGGCCTCCGGATCGTCGATCTTCTGAACGACATCCTCGAGGGGATCCTCCGGGTGGGCAATCGGCACGCGATCCAGGGCACGGGCGATCGTGCGCAGCTGCGCGTCGGGATGGTCGCGGCCCGCAACTCGCGCGAGATCATGGAGCGTGACCAGGCCACTGAGCTGTCCGTTGAAGTCGCGAACGGGATAGGCAGTTGCCCGATTGTCCGTCGCGAATCGAGTAACGAAGTCATCAATCCTGATCCAGTCCGGAGCGGTGATGGGATCGGGGGTCATGACGTCGCGCACGCGCACGCCGGCCAGCGAACGGTGCAAACGCGTCTGCAGCTCCTGGCTCCCCGCGGCGGAGAAGAGGAACCAGCCAAGCACGCTGAACCAGACTCCATTGATGAGCGAATTCGCAAACAGGATCAGGTAGAACCCGCCAAGGATCATGAGAGCGCCGAAACCGCGGCCGAGCCAGGCGGCGATAGACGTCGCCCGCACCTGGTCGTGCGTGAACCGCCACAAGAGCGCCCGGAGCACCCGTCCACCGTCGAGGGGAAAGGCGGGAATCAGGTTGAAGACCGCCAGCAGGAAGTTGATGCGTGCCAGCCAGGCGAACATGTCGGCGGTGAGAGGAAACAGGTTGAAGGTCCCAAGCGCAGCGGAAATGACCGCGAAGATGATGGCCACCACGACGGTGATGGCCGGCCCAACTAACGTAATTCGAAGCTCGGCTGAGTCGGAGACCGCGTCGCCCGAAAGTCGTGCCACACCACCGAACAACCACAAGGTGATGCCGTCGACACGAGTCCCCAGCCGCCGCGCCACCAGGGCATGGCCGAGTTCATGGGCCAGCAGGCTGGCATAGAAGAGGATGACCGCGATGACGGAGGCGATGAAGTACGAGGTTCCGGAATACCCGGGAACATCCAGGGGAAAGACGTCGCCGGCGAGGCTACCGGCAAAGAGAAAGAACGCGATCGCCAAGCTCCAGTTGAGGCCGATCTCGATCCCAGCGATCCGGCCCAAGGTCACGCTCGCTCTCATGATTTACTCATCATTCCTCGACCGCCTGGTCCTCGTTCTTCCCCAAGCCTATCTGCCTTAAGCTTTGGAATCTATGAACTATCTCGCGATCGTGGTGGCGACCGTGTTGGCATTCGTTTTCAGCGCGGCGTGGTACATCGCGTTGAGTCAGCAGCGCGCGCGGCTCGGTCCGGCCGCGGCTTCTCAACGGCGGCCGCGATGGATGGTGCCGGTCGAGCTCCTTCGGACGCTCGTGGTCGCTCTCGTTGTTGCCGCGTTGGCCTCACGACTCGGCATAACAAGTCTGACGAGTTCGGTCCTGCTGGCCCTTGGATTATGGATCGGCTTTCCGGTCATTCTCTTGTCGGGCTCCGTCATCTATGAGAACGTCCCCTGGAGGCTCGCTGCCATCCATGCGGGCGACTGGCTCGGAAAGGTGCTCATCATTTCCATCCTCGTCGGCCTCTGGCGATAAGGGTTATCGCTTTAGGCGCTCGACAATAGGTAGCGGCCAAATTGACACCGGGCTGCCCCAGGGTTTAAGAATTCTTTACCGCCTCCTGCGGAGGCAACACAGGCAAGCGGGTTAACTTCGCCACGCGGTTCGTGGCCGAGGCGCCCACCCTCGACATCACCGGCAACGATCCCTTGAATCAACATGGCAGCGGCGGAGGTCCGATGTCGCTGCGCGAGGTGCTGGTCGGAATCATTGAGGAGTACGCCCGTCACATGGGTCACGCGGACCTGTTGCGCGAGCGGATCGACGGACGAATAGGCCAGTAACCCGTTCAACAAGGATTGCCGAGCAGATCTGACAGGACTTACGCAAGCTCGACGACGTGCTGGAACTGTTGATGGCCATTCGTTTGGCACGGCCGCGCGGTGACCGGCCGCCCGGCTCTGGGCCTATCGAAATAAAGTTGGAATCGCGAAGTTACAGCTCCATGCCGCTGTCGACCGTCCAAAAGGGGGCTATTGGGCAGTTTGCCTTTCTGGTCACGGCTCTTGCCACTGGAAAGGGCCAGTTAGAGGTGTACATCCCCGCGGCCGATAACGAGGGCCGTGATGCGGAGGTTCGTCGCCACCTAAAGCTCTTGGCTGCGATTGGCGTCCAGATTAAGGTCGGCTTCGAATTGCATCGCAGCGGACATGGTAGGAAGACCTACTTGTGGTTGCGGTTTCAGCTAGCCCGGCACAGAATCCAGAATGACCCCCGGCTCTGGTACTTCTTTGCCGTTTTCGACTCGATGCAGATGCGATTCCACGACCAGGTCTTTCTCATCCCAGCGTCCGTTCTCTACAAGCTGGCCGTAAGGGGCACGCGCGGGCGGTTGATCAGCTTTCAGGTCCACGCAAATATCTCGCCAACCTCCCACGACCGTTGGACGCCTTACCGCTTTTCCTTGACGGAACTCGGCAACCGCCTGCTTGAAATCATCGACGAAGCTGAGCTGACGGCTACGTCGGGTTCGCTGCCTTTGGCGGCAGCTATGGTTGTGGTTGGACGCAGACAAGGGGTTGCCCGGGTCCCGCGCCGTCGGCGTGCAGCCTAACTCCGGCAGACCGTAAACATCCCGCCGACTCCGACAGACAGCTGTCAAAGCCCAGCCTCAAAATTGACGCTGGAGTAAAAGGGCAGGATGCAGCTTCTCGATGGCCAGCTGATCGTCAGCCCGAGCGACCTGACGGGCTTCCTGGAGTGTGAGCACCTCACGCAGCAGGAACTCAAGGCCGCCCGGGGCGAGATCAAGCGGCCGGATCGTCAGGATCCCGAGCTTGACCTCTTGACCCGTCGCGGCGTGGAGCACGAGGCGAAGCAGCTGGCGAGGCTTCGGGCGGAAGGTAAGAGGA
>DASTJZ010000018.1:0-49054 GCA_035716185.1 Candidatus Dormiibacterota bacterium | reverse complement strand
CGAGCTGTAAGCGGGTCCGTTGAAGGATGGGTCATAGCCCGCTTCGATCAGCGCCCAGGCCTTTCGCTCTTCATCGACCTTGCAGTTGATGAATTCGACGATGTCGGGATGGTCGACATTGAGGATGACCATCTTGGCGGCCCGGCGGGTCTTGCCGCCGGACTTGATGACGCCGGCAAACGCGTCGTAGCCCTTCATGAAAGACACGGGGCCGGAGGCTGTCCCTCCCCCAGCCAGCAGCTCTCGCGAGGAGCGGAGCGGCGACAGGTTGGTCCCGGTGCCCGAGCCGTACTTGAAGAGCATGCCCTCGGTCTTGGCCAGAGTGAGGATCGAATCCATCGTGTCCTCGACCTTGTTGATGAAGCAGTTATGGACAACCACATTGTTCGAAAGGTAGTTCCCCGACTCCGTCTGGATGTCGTAAACCTCCTGGACGCCGAGGTCTTCGATTTTGACGATCTCTTCCTCTCGGAGGTTGGGACAAACCTTCAGGCCCCGCAGGCCCAGCGTCCCCAGGAGCATTTCTTGCTTGCGCCTGCCGACAAAGCCAATCGACTCGGCAAACCTAGCCCTTTCAGAGCCAATGGCGATCTTCAAGACATGCGTGTCTTGCCGGTTAGGACGATTCTCATTGACGTTAGCTCGTCGAGAATAGATTCCCATTGACGCAAGAAGGATCTGAACCTCTTCAGCCCATTTTTGGCTTCCGACCGTAAATCCAATCGAGCCCGTCTCAAAGCGGCCAACCTGGGCCGTCACGAACCCATCCGCCTGGAAAAGGCTCCGAAGATAAGCCACAACCTCCTCGTGCGATGCAGTCCAGAGTTGTTGTGGAACCCTAATCTCGGCCCCCCGAGCGTTTAGGTTCCAACGCTCGACAAACGGACGGAGTGCCTCGCCAGAGAGCCGAACGCGGCGGCAGGCGACCGTGCCGAGTTTCTTCGGATCCTTGGATTTGACCTCAGAGACAAGCCTGTGAACATCAGGCAGGACCACGTCCAGGTGGCCCACAACCCATGCCAGCTCATCCTCGTTAGCTACTTCGAATTCGACCGTCAGGGATCGATCAGTACCGACGTTGTCCTCTCCAACAAAGCCATCTGCCTGTAGCCAACCAGCGAGCGCTGCCTCCGAAACGGCTACGTTTCCGTCGCTTGCGGGCACCATATCCTCAGCAAATACGACTGAGCCACTGGTGGAGTAGGAACCGGCAGCCAGAAGCACGCCAGCCTCCCGAGTTACACGCGCCCGATGTGGCAGCAGGTGCATACGCATGCCCGGCCGCAAGTCCTGAACCTCAAGCCATTCGGGCTCGGTTCGGCGTTCCCTGACAGCTCGGACAACATGATCTGGGGTTGCCTCGATAAAGCTGCCGTTGCGAAGGACTACTCGCCGAACCGGCTTGTGTCCATTGGACTTGACTGCCTGAATGCGAGTTACCCCATCGGCGTCGTAGACCGCTTGGCCAATTGCGCCAGTCTTAACCAGCTCGCCAATTGGAATCATTCCTTTTGGACTCGAGACAAGGGCATCGTACGGTTGGCAGGCCGACATTTGCGGGCGCGGCTCGAT
Organism: Candidatus Dormiibacterota bacterium; assembly: GCA_035716185.1. Classification (GTDB taxonomy): domain Bacteria; phylum Chloroflexota; class Dormibacteria; order CF-121; family CF-121; genus CF-13. The sequence continues at coordinate 47,482 of DASTJZ010000018.1, read as the reverse complement.
GCCGACGTTGAACCACACCGGGCTGTTGAAGGCTGCCTTCTGATGGACCAGTAAATGCGCGAGCTCGTCGCGGAAGATCTCGGCGGCCTCGGGCGTGGCGAAGTAGCTCTGCTTCTCCGCCCAACCATGGATGGTGCGAACCACCCGACCGATCAGCTGCTTGACGCTGCGCTCGCGCTCGGGCGTCCCCAGCACCCCGCGGAAATATTTCGAGACCACCACGTTGGTGGCGACCTGCGACCAGGTGGTGGGAATCTCCACGTCCTGCTGGTCGAAGACCGATTCACCCTTTTCATTGGTGATGCTGGCCGATCGAGTTTCCCACTGGACTTCATCGAACGGCGCCACGCCGGCCCGTGTGAAATAGCGTTTCCAGGGAAGGCCGCTACGGTTGCGCTTGGGTGCGCTGACAAGGGCCGCGGCGCTCGGGTTGGGTCGGTCGGTTGACGTTTTCTGGGTCGATCGGGCCATCGATGAACCTCCGTGGGTTTGGGGTGGAGAAGAGCGGCCCACATCGTATGCCGTAGGATGAAGCTCTGTCAAGGAGTTTACCACAGCCGGTTGGGCTTTTCCCCCCGGCTGTCCACAACCCGTATGGGTAGCGCCCTGATGCTGATCTTCGGGCTTCTGGCCTGCCTGGCGGGTCTGCTGCTGCTGCGGATCGCCTTCAGGTCCGGGCGTCGAGTTGCGCTGTTCGGCTCGACCTTCTGGCTCACCCTCCCCCAATTCGCCCGGTATCGGGCCAAGCGGCTATGGCCACTGCTTCCCGGCCTGGCCGGGCTCATCCTATTTATATGTGGGCTGGTTTTGCTATTCGACTGGTTGCTGGCCTACTACGCCGCCCGGCTGGGCCACCCGCTGGGCTGATCGGTTACGCCGCGCCCCGGCCCTTGCGGACGGCCGGTTTGGCCAGGAAGTCCAGGACCAGCCGGTTGAACCGCTCGGGTTCCTCCATCTGGGGAGTGTGTCCGCTGGCCTCGAAGATCTCCACCCGGCCGTCGGGCAGCTGTTCCAGCGCCGCCTCGGCGTGAGCCGCCGGGAAGATGTGGTCGTGGCGGCCCCAGACCAGCAGGGTCGGCATCCGCAATTCCTTCAGCCGGTCTTTCACGCTGACCCCGTCGCGCAGGTCGCGCATTCCGGCGATCGATCGTAACGCCGACAGATAGGCGGCGCGATATTCCGGGCTGGAGAGCAAGATGCCGTGGTCGGCGATCCGCTGGTCGCTCAGGAGTGAGTCCATGCTTTGGGGACGTCGCAGATACCAGCCCCAGAAGCGGCGGATGGTGGCCGGCTTCATCCGTCGCAAGGCCCGTGCCGTGCCGGACAGGGTGAGCTCGCCCAGCCCCCTGGTCAACAGGACGCGATAGGCGAGCACCCGGCGCGGCGCGCCGACGCCCAGCGCGTCGACCAGGATCAACCGCTCGACGCTCTGGGGGGATTCGAGCGCAAGCCCGAGCGCCACCCGACCGCCCATCGAGACACCCATGACGGCAGCCCGATCGATTTGCTCAGCGGCCATCAGGTCACGAACGGCGCGGACAAAGAGGTCGATGGTGTACTCCAGGATCGGCTTGTCAGAGTGCCCGAAGCCGGGCAGGTCGATGGCGAGCACCCGATGATTGGCGGCCAGCGGCTCGAGATTGAAGAAGAACTCCACCGCCGCCGAACTGCCCAGGCCATGGACCAGGACGAGCGGCGAGCCGGTCCCCCCACAGAAGTAATGGATCTTCATCCCATCGACGCTGAGCGTGCGGCTGTCGAACGAGGGAAACGTCGCCGCCATCAGCTTGAGTCTATCGACGTCGGCCGATCGGAGCCTCAAATCCGAAATAGGCCAGGACGGCGCCACTGAACAGGTGCAGGGCGATGTCTGCGCCGCCGATGTCCAGCAGCCCGAGCGGGCTGGCAACAAAAATGCCGAGCACCCCGAGCAGCAGCAGGATCACGCCCAGGACCTGGCAGGACGTTCTGGAATTCTGGGCGCTGCCGGCCGCCGCCAATCCGGCGACGCCGATCACGATGTGCAGCAGGTTCTGGACCAGGTTGACCTCGAAGATGCCGAAGAGCGGCTTGCTCGTCAGCGTGGACGAGGTCAGAAATCCCAGGATGCCCGCCAGCAAATAGATGACGCCGAACCCGAGCGCAACCGTTTGGACCGTCGATCGATTGCCCATCGACGCTACCTCAGGAGCTCACGATAGCGCTGCTCGATCCGACTGGCAGCCTCGCCCTTCAGCTCGGGAAGGTTGATGGCCACATTGGCCAGCGCGCCATCGAGCCCTGCCTGAAGCAACCGGTTGGCGGTCGAGAGGTCCGACGCTACCATTTCCCACGCATTCCGGCTGACCTCGGTGGCCAGGCTCAAGGCACGGTCGGCCGCCATCGCCGTCGCGAGTGGAACTTCGGCGGCCCGCTCGTAGGCGCGTTCGAGGTCCGCGCCGTCGCGCTTCGCTTTGCGCGCCTCGATCACGGCTCGATAGGCGTCGATATCCTCCTGACTCAGGTCGAGCAGGCGGCTGGCGAGATGCTCGAGCTCCGGGACCGCCCGATTCAGCGACTCGCGCTGTTCCCCCTCCGTTAACCTCCGGGCGCTGAGCTTCGCCACCATGCTGACCAGTGCCGCAGCCATCGAGGCAGCGAGAGCGGCGGCACTCCCGCCGCCGGGCACCGCGGAGGTCGAGGCGACGGCCTCGACATAGGCGCCCACCGATTGATCTCTGACCGCGGTCATTCGGCAGCCCAGACCCGCTTCTCGAGGATCTGGTCCATTCCGAACCTGGGTTCGATGGTGGCATCCTTCACGACGCCGACGGCGGCGGCCAGCGGGATCGTCCCCACGATCTCGGAGGCCTCGACCTCGACACCGCGCCGCTGGGCCTCGTCACGGATGGCGGTGAAGACCTTCCAGATGTTGGTGATCCGGTAGTCGGTGAGATTCATCGACACCTGGACCAGGCCCCGATCGGCCAGCTCGAAACCCAGGGCCTTGACGTGTGGCAGGCCTCCCGATGAGGCGCGAATGGTTTTTGCAATGTCTTTGGCCACTTGCAGGTCGGTTGTCTTCAGGTTGACGTTATACGCGATCAGCGGAATGCGGGCGCCGACGGCGGTTGCGCCGGCACTCGGATGAACCTTCGGAGTACCCACATCGGGCCGGCGGTCCGGCTCGTCGATGTGCTCGGAGAGATCCTCGAAGCCACCACGCCGAACTTTCTCCAGCTCGCGGCGCTCCGGCCGAATCGCCGCCTCGCCGTAGTAAGAGACCGGCACCTGCAGCTCCTTCCACATTCGATCGCCGAAGGCGTGCGCCAGGTCGATGCACACCTCCATCGGGAGATCGGCAAAGGGAACGAAGGGCACGACGTCGGTGGCGCCCATCCGTGGATGCTCGCCGCGATGGTGCCGCAGGTCGATCCGCCTGGTGGCGACCGCGGCACCGGCCAGGGCGGCATCGACCGCGACCGCCGGCTCGCTCACGAAGGTGACCACCATCCGGTTGTGGGCGGCATCGGCTTGCACATCGATGACTCGAGCGCCGGCGTCGCGGATGGCGTCGGCGATCTCGGTGATCACCTCGAGGCGGCGGCCTTCGGAAAAATTCGGCACGCACTCTACCAGGGCTGCCAGGTCGCACCTCCGACCGCGGTTCCGATCACCCGATTGACGCCGACATAGTAGGGGATCGCCTCTGGCGTCTCGACGTCGACCACCGCGAAATCCGCGAAGCTTCCGACGCGCAGGCAGCCGGCCAGCCCCTGGAGCCGCAGCGAGCGGGCGGCGTGGACCGTCGCTCCCATCAGCACTTCCACCGGCGTCATGCCCCACAGCACACACGCCAGCGACATGGCGTGCGGCAGGCTTTCCGAGTTGCTGCTCCCCGGATTGAGGTCGGAGGCGACCGCCATCGGCAGGCCGGCGGCGCGCATGGCCTCGAGCGGCGGGCGCGGTCCACGCGTCGTGAAGTTGGCGGCCGGGCAGAGCACGGCAACCGTGCCGGCGCGCGCCAGGGCTTCGACCTGGGCAGGCGTAGCGAATTCGAGGTGGTCGGCGCTGGCCGCCTGCATCTCGGCGGCGATATCCGGGCCTTCGCCCGGGGCCAGCTGGGCCGCATGCACGCGCAGCTGATAGCCGAGCTGCCGAGCGCGCTGCAGCACGCTGCGTGTCTCCGCCGGGGTGAAGGCCGGCTCGTCGCACCAGACATCGCAGAAGACCGCACGTTTCTGAAAGGCGGGCAGCATGTCCTCGATCACCGTTCGGAGGTAGGTTGCCCGCTCGATGCCAGCCGGTACGACGTGCGCCCCCAGAAAGGTGGGAACGATCCGGATCAAGTTCCGGTCCGACACCTCTCGTAGCGCATCGAATGCCCGGGCCTCGTTGTCGAGGTCGAGCCCGTACCCCGTCTTCGCCTCGATCGTCGTCGTGCCGTTGGCCAGGAATCGGTCGGCGCGTTCCTCAGCGAGCTCAGCAAGACTGGCCGGATCGGCCGCCCGAGTGGCGCGAACGGTTCGCATGATGCCACGCTCCAGTGATTGCTGCGCACGATAGGACGCGCCGGCCTGTCGCTCCGCAAACTCATCGGCGCGTGAGCCGGCGAACACCGGGTGGGTGTGGGCGTCGACCAGGCCGGGGATGACGCAGGCGCCCCTGGCGTCCAGCGCGTCGCCGTCGAGCATGACCTGGGACTCCAGCGCCGCATCGTCACCCAGCCAGACCACCCGCCCCTGGCGCGCCGCCAGGGCGGCGTCGTTGATGCAGCCCAGGAGATCGCCATCACGCGGCACCATGGTGGCGAGGGTACCGGCGTGCCGGAGCACGAAGTCCGCCCGGATCAAGTGGCCCGGTCGATCTCGTGCGTGCGGGCAAAGTCGATTGCAGTGGCGTAGCCGGCGTCGGCATGGCGGATGACGCCCATCCCGGGATCGGTGGTCAGCACCCGCTCCAGCCGATCGGCCATCGCCGCCGTCCCATCGGCCACCACGACCATGCCGGCGTGGATCGAGTTGCCGATGCCGACGCCGCCGCCATGGTGCACCGAGACCCAGCTGGCGCCGGCCGCCGTGTTGAGCAGCGCATTGAGGATCGGCCAGTCGGCGATCGCGTCGCTGCCGTCCTGCATCGCCTCCGTCTCGCGATAGGGGGACGCGACCGAACCGGCGTCCAGGTGATCGCGGCCGATGACGATCGGGGCGTGCAACTCACCCGATTTCACCATGTCGTTGAAGCGCAGACCAACCTGGGAGCGTTCGCCGTAGCCCAGCCAGCAGATGCGCGCCGGTAGTCCCTGGAAGTGCACCCGCTCGCGCGCCAGCCGCAACCAGCGATGCAGATGCTCATTGTCCGGCAGCGCGGCCATTACCGCCTCGTCGGTGCGATAGATGTCCTCCGGGTCGCCGCTCAATGCCACCCAGCGAAACGGCCCCTTGCCTTCGCAGAAGAGCGGTCGGATGTAGGCCGGAACGAATCCGGGGATCTCGAACGCCTCGCTAACGCCGGCGTCCAGCGCTTCGCCGCGCAAGTTGTTGCCGTAGTCGAAAACCTCTGCGCCCTGGCTCTTGAAGCCGAGCATGGCCACGATGTGGTCGCGCACCGAGTCCTTGACCATTTCGAGGTATTCCTGGGGATCGCGGCTGCGCAGGTCGACGGCTTCTTCCACCGTCAATGGCGCGGGAATATAGCCGCGCAGCGGGTCGTGTGCCGAGGTCTGATCGGTGACGATATCCGGAGCGAAGCCTCGGCGCAACAGCTCGGGGTAAACCTCGGCGGCATTGCCGACGACGCCAATCGAGGCGGGGTAGCGTTCGTGCCGAGCGTCTTCCGCCCAGGCGACGGCGTGGTCGAGGTTGCGGGTGGCTCGATCGAGGTAGCCGGTCTCGAGCCGGCGGTCGATCCGCGTCGCATCGACGTCGACGCAGAGGGCGACGCCCTCGTTCATCGTGACCGCGAGCGGCTGAGCGCCACCCATGCCGCCGAGCCCGCTGGTCAGCACCAGGCGGCCGCGCAGGCTGCCCCCGAATCGCTTGGCGGCGATCGCGCCAAAGGTTTCGTAGGTCCCCTGCAGGATCCCCTGGGTACCGATATAGATCCAGCTGCCTGCGGTCATCTGGCCGTACATGATCAGGCCCATCGCTTCCAGCTCCCAGAACTTTTCCCAGGTGGCCCAGCGCGGGACCAGCAGGCTGTTGGCGATCAGGACGCGCGGGGCGTACTCATGCGTGCGAAAGATGCCGACCGGCTTGCCCGACTGCACCAGCAGCGTCTCATCGTGCTTCAGCCGCTGCAGGGCGGCCACGATGGCGTGGAAGGCCGGCCAGTCGCGCGCGGCCTTTCCGGTGCCGCCGTAGACGACCAGGTCCTGCGGGCGTTCGGCGACCTCCGGGTCGAGGTTGTTGCACAGCATCCGCAGAGCGGCTTCCTGTTGCCAGCCGCGGGTGCTGAGCACCGTGCCGCGTGCCGCCCTGATCGGCGTGGAAATCGTCATCGCGGCGCGACCTTCGCCAGCCGGCCGCTTCGGACCAGCTCGGTCGCCGACAGGATGTCCGGCTGCAACACCCGATCGTGGTCGAGGATCGGAATCTTCTCCCGGATGGCCGCGTGCGCCTGGGCGGTAAGCCGGCCCGGTTTCAGCGGAGCCAGCAGGTCGATGCCTTGTGCCGAGCCGAGGGCTTCGAGCGCCAGGATGCTCTCGACGTTGGCGGCCACCTGGCGGGCGCGCAGCGCACTGTGCCATCCCATGCTGTTGTGGTCCTCCTGGTCGGCCGAGGTAGGTAGCGAATGCACACTGGCGGGCACGGCGAGCAGCTGGTTATCCGTGACCAGCGCCGCGGCGGTGTACTGCAGCAGCATGTAGCCGGAGTCGAGCCCGGAATGGCGGGTCAGAAACGGCGGCAGCTCGGACAGGAATCCGGTGAGCATTCGGAACAGGCGTCGCTCCGAAATACTGCCGAGCTCGCTGAGCCCGATGCTGGCAGCGTCGAGCCCCAGGGCCAGCGGCTCGCCGTGGAAATTGCCACCGGAGAGCACCGCGTCATCGTCGGCAAACACCAGCGGGTTGTCGGTCCCGGCGTTGAGCTCGACGTCGAGCACGCGCCGCAGGAAGTCGATCGCGTCGGCGCAGGCCCCGTGCACCTGGGCAGCACAGCGGAGCGAGTAGGCGTCCTGGACACGATCACAGAGGACATGCGACTCCGCGATCCCGCTGCCCTCCGTCAGCGCGAAGATGCGCGCGGCTGATGCCAGCTGGCCGGGATGCGGACGCACGGCGTGGATCCGGGGATCGAAGGCGGTGCGCGAGCCGCGCAGCGCTTCCACGCCGAGGGCGGCCACCACATCGGCGGTCACCAGCAAGCGCAGCGCGTCCTGCAGCACCAGGCTGGCGGCGCCGGCCATGAAGTGGGTTCCGTTCAGGATGGCGAGGGCATCCTTTGCCTGCAGCTCGACCGGCTGGATACCGGCGGCACGCAGCGCGTCGGCGCCGTTTTTCCGTTCGCCCTTCGACAGGACCTCACCCTCACCGATCAGGACCAGGCCGACGTGCGCCGAAGGCGCCAGGTCACCGCTGGCGCCCAGCGATCCCTTCTCCGGTACCCAGGGACAGATGTCGTGATTCAGCACGTCAACCAGGCGCTCGGCGATCGCCGGGCTGACCCCCGATGTGCCCTGGCAAAACTGGTTGACCCGCACCAGCATCGCCGCCCGAACGACCTCTTCGGGGAGCGGCGGCCCGACGCCGACGGCGTGGCTCATCAGCAGATTGCGCTGCAGCTGCCGAGCATCGGCCGGCGGGATCCGGACATTCTTCAGCGCGCCGACGCCGGTCGTCAGCCCGTAGACGACGCGATCCTCGCGCACCAGGCGATCGACCAGGCCACGCGCTCGGCGCAGCCGGTTCATCGCCTCCGACCCCAGCGTCACCCGCTCTCCGTGCCGGGCCACCGCGACCACATCAGCGGGGCGCAGCGACTGGCCGTCGAGCGTGATGGACAAGGGTTCACCCATGTTACGGAAGCTGGGCGGTTCTGAACCCGGCGCTGGTCGTAAAATGTTCGCGAATTTTGGTCAGCACAATAACCCGGCTCGGGCGGGGAGACGGGCCATGATCGCTGCCCGTCTACGATGGGCGGCCTCGAGCACAATCCTCGCGTTTTTGCTGGGCGCCTGCACCCCTTCGGGACCCGGGGTCGGCCGCGCGACGCCGACCCCATCGGTGCTGGCCGCCAGCAGCCCGACGGGGCCGAGTGTGTCGCCGCCCGCCACCCTGGTCCGACCCGGGACGATCATCTTCCTCTCCGACACCACCTATCCACCGCAGGAATCGATCGACCCGGCGACCCAGCAGGCGGTCGGTTTCGACGTCGACATTGCCAACGCCCTGGCAAACAAGATGGGACTGACCGCCACCATCCAGCGCACGGACTCGCCGCAGATCGTCGACGCCTTGCTGGCGAAGAAGGGGGACGCCATCATCTCGGCGCTGCAAATCACCGCCGACCTCGAGCGGCACGTGGCGCTGGTCGCCTACTTCCGCGCCGGGCAGGCGATCCTGGTCCGCAAAGGCAATCCATCGGGCATCAACAGCGTTTCCGATCTCTGCGGCAAGAAGGTCGCGGTGCAGGTGCAGAGCCCCGAGGAGAACACCATCGACGAGGCCAACGGGGGGATCTGCAAGGATTCGAAGATCAACAAGCAGATCTATCCCACCGACCTGCAGGCGGTCCTGATCCTCAAGCAGCATGGCGTCGACGCGGCGCTCGACGATTCACCGGTGGCCGCTTATTTCGTGAAGCAGACGCCCGACCAGCTGGACCTCGCCGGACCCCCATTCAAGACCAATCCGGAGGGGGTCGCGATCGATCCAAAAAATGGCGACCTGCTCCACGCGGTGCAGCAGGCGATGATGGCCATCTACAAGGATGGAAGCTACCGCCAGATCCTGACCAAATGGAATCTGCTCGACGGCGAGATCCCGGCCTCGGAGATCGTCGTCAACCCCAGCCCGACGACGTCCTAGCCGAGCGCTAGCGGCGGCCGGCGGCTTCTGGAGGCTCGACCTTCCATTCGGCGTCCTCTTCCTGGGCCGGCGGGCTCACGATCCGCCGGTGGTACATCTCCAGCCGGATAATCCCAACCACGCTCAGCGCCAGCGCCAGGGCGACACCCAGGATGGCCTGGTTGCGCGCCGTGACGGTGGAGAGACTGCTGTCGGAAAACGCCGCCTGCTGCAGCAAGTTCAGCGCCAGGCCACTGAGGCCACCGACTGCGACCGACGCCAGGACGGCGGCAGCGGCCAGTCGGGCCAGCAGCGATTCAGTCGCGCCAAGCGTCAGCCAGCGGTCTCGGGCGAGGATGGTGATCGCCCCAAAGGCGAGCACCAGTAACAGGAGGAAGACGACGGCTTCCAGCAGGCCGACGCGATAGTCGGCGGGGAGCTGATCTGGTGACGCGATGTCACCATCCTAGGCTGCGAGCTTAGCTACCGAAACGAGTCTGGAGCGCCAGCAACTCCGCCTGGGCGTCGGCCATCGCGGAGAACGGGGTAGCCGCGCCCAGCACCAGGTCATGCAGGTGGCGCTGCAGCACCGACGAGGCTTCGACGTAGTGCACCAGCTTCGGGCGCGGCTGGGCATTCGCCAGGTTGGTGAGGAAGATGTCGATCTGCGGATTCGCGTTGCGGAACGCCGACGAGTTCTGCAGCGAGGTCCAGATGGGCAGTTCGCCGGTCTGCGCCCCTTGCACCTCGGGGCTGGTCAGGTAACGAAGCCAGGCGACCGCCAGATCCGTATGCGCACTGTTGGCGAGCACCCCCAGACCGAGGAAGCCGCTGACCGATGCCGCCGCCTTCCCGGTTGCGCCCGACGCCGGAACCGGCGCGACCGCCCCCTGGCCGATGATCTGCGAATAGGCGGGATCGTTCATCGCCCCCCAGACGAAATTCCAGTTGGTCGTGAAGCTCACGCCGCCCGAGAGGAAGGCGCGCATCGCGTCCGGTTCGTTGCTGGCCGCGATCTCAGGCCGGACCAGCTGTTCGTCGATCAACTGGCGCATGAAGCTTGCGGCGCGCTGGACCGGTTGGGTCTGCAGCTGCGGTTTGCCATTGACGTCGAACAGATCGCCACCGAACTCATTGGCGATGCGCACGAAATCCGACACCAGACCCTCGTCCTGCGACCAGGAGTCCGTGTAGGGCGTGCCGCGAGTGTGCAGCGCCGTCATCTGCGCGTGCCAGTCCTCCAGCGTTTTCGGTGGAGCGTTGAAGCCCGCGCTCTTCAGTTGGTTCTTGTTGTAGTAGAGGCTCTGCACGTTGAGCACGTGCGGCATCGCCCAGTTGATGCCCTTATAGGAGAAGGCGTCGAGCAGGCTCGGCATCAGGTCGGAACGCGCGTCGTCGGGAATCTGGTCGGTCAGGCTGAGGAGCTGTTTCCGGTCGGCGAATTCTGGAACCCAGACCTGATCCAGGGCCACCACGTCGTACGGTGCGGGCTTGGTCAGCCCGGCGGCCAGGATGCTTTCGTAGAGCTCGCGGTAGTGCGCGGTCTCGATGGAGACGAAGACCTTGTCGTTGTGCAGGCTGCGGAACCGGTTGGCCAGCGCTTGCAACACGGTTGGGTCGTAGCCGACCTGGTCGAAGAGCAGCGCACGGATCACCGTTGCCCCAGGCGGCGGGGTCGGTGAGGCCGAGCCCGATCCGGGCCCGCAGGCATCGAGGAGTGACGCGAGGCTGAGCGCACCACCGATCCCCGCGCCGATCCGCAGTCCACGGTCGAGGAAGGCGCGGCGGCTATATCGGCGGGGAAGCGCTGAAGCCGGGAGCACGACGTTGTGAGGCTATCAGCGGTTTGTTAACGCGCTCATCGGCAGGCAGGGATTGACGGCGACAATGCCGTCACGGGCGCGTAACAACGGTCAGATGATCCACGAGTCGCACCGGCAGAGCGCCAGTCCATAGAATCGCGGGATGGGCAGGGTCAGCTGGCTCAACGGCATCTTCCCGCCGATTGCCACGGCCTTCGCTGCTGATGGTCGGCTGGCTGAAGTCCCGACCGGCTTTTTCGAATCGCTGCGCGCCGCCGGCATCGACGGCGTGGTGGCGCTGGGCTCGAATGGCGAGGCAGCCCAACTGACGGAAGCGGAGCGCCTGCAGTGGATCCGCTCGGTAAAGGCAAGCCTGCCGGCGCCGCTGCGGCTGATCGCCGGCACCGGCGCCGAATCGACCATCGCGACCATCGAGCGAACCAGGGCCGCAGCCGCCGAGGGGGCCGAGGCCGCCCTCGTCATCGCGCCCAGCTATTACCGGCGCCAGATGACGGTGGATGCGCTGACCCGTCACTACGGCGCGGTCGCGCAGGCCAGTCCCATCCCGATCCTGGTCTACAACGTGCCGGCAAACATGGGTTACGACCTGGGTCCTGACGGGATCATCGAGCTGGTGGGGCATCCGAACATCGCCGGCGTGAAAGACTCATCGGGGGACCTTGGGCGGGTGCCCGTGATGCGCCAGCGGCTTGGCCCCGACGTCACCATTCTCACCGGGACGGGGGAAAAGCTGGTCGACGCACTGGCGGCGGGCGCCGATGGGGCGATCGCCGCGCTGGCCAACCTGGCGCCGGCCATCTCGGTCCGGATCCGCAACGCGGCGCTGCAGGGCCGGCTCGAGGAGGCCCGTCAGCAACAGCGCATCATCGCCCCGCTGGGCGAAGCGATGACCCGGCGGTACGGCGTGCCCGGGCTCAAGGCTGGGCTGCGCCTGCTCGGGTACGACCACGGTGATCCCCGGGCGCCGCTCCCGCCACTGGCCGGCAGCGAGCTCCCCGCCCTGCGCCGGCTCCTCGAGGACGCGCAACTGCTGCCGCGCGCGCTGGCCTCGTGATCCCGATCCGCGATTACAACCCCACCCGCCGGCCATCGCTGCTGACCTGGGGGCTGATCATCATCAACTTCGGCGTCTATTTCTATCTGGCCCAGAACCCCGTGATGGACCAGAGCGCGATCCAGCGTTATGCCCTGGTCCCGGCGGACATCACCGCCGGCCGTCACCTCGGCACGCTGATCACGTCGATGTTTCTCCACGCGAACCTGCTGCATGTCGCGGGCAACATGCTCTTCCTCTGGATCTTCGGCAACAACGTCGAGGATCACGTCGGCGAGATCAAGTTCCTGATCATCTACTTCGCCTCCGGGATCGCCGGCAGCCTGCTCCAGGTGTACGTCACGCCGACCTCGACGATTCCGACGCTGGGGGCTAGCGGCGCCATTTCCGGGATCCTCGCTGCCTACGTCCTCTACTACCCGCGCGCCCGCGTCCTGACCTTCATCGTGCCGTTCTTTTTCTTCACCCTGTCGGCGTACATCTTCATCGGCTACTGGATTGCCTTGCAGGCGCTGAACGCGTTCCTCAGCATCGGGGTGACCGGCGGCGGTGTCGCCTTTTTCGCCCACATCGGCGGGTTCGTCACCGGGCTGATCCTGGCCATCCTGCTGCGGCCGCGAGAACACCCGCAACCGGATCACGGGGCATACGCCTAAGCGTACGGACGGCGGTGTGGCTAGCGGCTGTACTGGCGAATCCGGCCGTTTTCGAGGCAGAAGAGGCGCTCGGACACCGGGAAGGCGGCTTCCCGATGACGCTCCTGGACGTCGTGCTTGAGCCGAGCCATCAACTGCGCTTTCTCGCCCGCGGCGATCAACGAGCCCCGCTCGGGCACACCCAGCACCGGCACGTCTTCCAGCATCTCTTCCAGCCAGGCCCAAACTTCGGGCAGCAGCATCAGCGCGGCGCCGTAGGGCCGGGGATCGACATAGCTCAGCATCAACATCTGCGGGCGGCCGTTTCGGTCGGCCTCCAGCCCGGTGAACTTCATGCCATTCCGGAACATCAGGGCCAGGTTGGTGAGGGCCAGCACCTCGACGTGGTCGCGACCCACGTTCCAGGCGCCCAGGTCCTGCGGCAACAGGTAGCGCATCCCCTGCGCGTAGTGGGCGGCGTAGGTGACTACCATGTCGGAGAGCATCCGGCGGTAGACGACGGGACCGCCGGCCGACTCGAGAAAGCTGGCCGGCCGAAGCACCGGCAGGATGAGCGGGGCGCCGAAGAGAGCTTCGCCATCGCATTCCTGGTCGAGACGGCGCAGCCGCGCCGCGAAGAGCCGGTCCAGCGCGCCTGGTTGTTCGCGGTACTGCTGATAAAAGCCATCGAGGTTGAAGCGCAGATCGCCGGCGCGGCCGCGCCGAATGGTCAGCTGAAACGCCTCGGGACCTTTGCGAACGGTCCAACCCGGCCGCAGCGCGGTGAGGCGCTTCAGCACGTGGTTCTCGAAGTCGTGGGCGTTCATCGTCGTCTGCTGGCCCATTGCCGATGTAACGGGGTGCGGAAGAGAGGCTTGCAGGCCGACCGAGGCGCGCGCCGTGCCGCTTAGCCACTGGTTTTCGGGCGGACGGCCGCGGCTCCGCGACCGGGTGGTGAAGGCTGTCCAACAGGCTCGCGACGGCGACGTTGACGGGGCGATTGAAACGATCGCCGAAAGGTTTCGCGAGGCGCTGGGCGAGCTCCGCACGCTGCCCGAAGCCGCCGACCAGGGATGGCTGCGGCTGGCCGCGCGGCTGGCCTACCGCGCCGGCGACATGCGCGACGCCCTCGATTTGGCGGAGCGGGCGGTGGCTGCGGCGAGCGATGCGGCCACCTGGAACCTCCTCGGCCGTATCAGGGTGTGGCTCCAGCGGACTGACGCGGTGGCGGCGTTTCGCCGGGCGGCCGAGCTGGAGCCCGACCGCTTTGTCATTCCCTACCGCGTGAAGCCTGACCGATTTTCCCGTATTGCTGAGGCTGCTTTGGCGGCCATCCCGGAAACCTTCCAGGAGCAGCTGGCGAATACCATGATCGTCGTCGATGACCTGCCCGACCTGGACGCCGTGCGCGAGGGCGAAGACCCGGACCTGCTCGGACTCTATGAAGGCGCGACCGTGCTCGAGCACGGTCTGCCCGAACGCATCGTCCTCTATCAGCGCAACCACGAGAACGTTTCGGCGAACGAGCGCGAGCTGGAGCGGGAGGTGATCGAGACCATGCGGCACGAGGTGGGCCATCACTTCGGCATGAGCGAAGACGACCTGCCCTACTGAGGCTGGCTAGATTTTTATCGGGAAGGGATTGCCCGATGCCGGCAGGTCGAGCGTGCCGCCCTGGTCGATGGTCGACAGCGCGGTGATGAAATCGGTGAACCCCTGCTGGGGATCGTAGGTGGTCAGCGCTTGATAGCAGGCGCCCAGGGTCTGGCCGCCGGCGGTGCAGATGGCGCTCCAATCGAACGTCAGCTGGGAATGGAGGTAATAAAGGAAGAGGTCGCCGCAGCCATTGGCGATCTGGTCCGTGTCCCCGGACGAGTTGTCGTTGACGTGGTCCGGGTGCCCGGCTGACCACCAGTCCTGTTCGGTTTGATTGAAGTCGGCGGCGATCTCGGGATGACGTTCGAAGGCGAGCACTCGCGAAAGCGATTCACCGTTGGTGACGGCACAATCCCAGCCGTTGTCGATGGCCGCCTGGAAGACCTCCGCGATTTCCGCCGTCAGAAATCCGGGTGCCAGGTGGGGATCCGACAACACGTGGATGTCCGTGCCGGCGCAGGTGATGTGATAGGCGCCCCCGGCATTGGGATCGGCGTAGACGTATATGGGGAGGTTGGGCGGGGTGAGCCCGCCGAACCACGCCTGGGTCGCGGCGTAGTCGGCCTCGCAGCTGTTGAGCATCGCCTGGGCAGCGGCGTCGCCGCTGGCCGTGCCATCGGTAAAGACGACGAAGTTCTGGGTCTGGCCCGCTTTCTGCTGGCCGGCGAGAGCCCGGTGGCGATCGCGGTGTGCCTGGAGTACCGGTTCGCGAACCTCGACACCCGGCAGGGTGAGGATCCGCGCAGACGAGCGAGAGCTAAAGAGATTGCGTACCATCGGGCGTTAACCTCCTTCTACAGGCCGTACAGGCGCTTGGCGGCCGCGACGATGTGGCGCGGCGAGATCTCGGCCTTATCCATCAGCTCGGCCGGTTTTCCCGAGGCCGGCAACCCACGAACCGCCAGATGCACGATCCGCGGTGGCTCCATGTCGGCGGACAACGCTTCCATCACCGCGGCGCCCAGCCCACCCTCTGGATAGTGGTCCTCGACCACCACGAAGCGGCGTTTGGTTACCGCGCCGGCCTCCTGGAGCGTCGTTCGGTCGATCGGCTTCAGCGAGTAGCAGTCGATGACGCGCGCCTTGATCCCTTCCTTGTCGAGCTCGTCCGCGGCGGCGAGGCAGTTGTGCAGGGTGACGCCGGCCCCGATCAACGCCACCACGTCGTGTGGATCGCTGCGCAGCAATTTGGACCCGCCGATGGGGAATCGCGAACTCGCGTCGTAGAGCACTGGGTAGGCGCCGCGAGTGGTGCGGATGTAGCTAATCCCGTCCAGATCGGCCATCGCCCTGACCAGCTGCACGGTCGACGTGGCATCCGAGGGATAGAGCACCGTCGAGCTGTGTACGGCGCGCATCGCCGCCAGGTCCTCCAGCGCCATCTGCGACGGCCCGTCTTCGCCGATCTCGACACCGGCGTGTGAGCCCGAGAGCCGGATATTCGCTTGCGAGATGCCCGCCATCCGGATGAAGTCGTAGGCGCGCGAGAGGAAGGCGGCGAAGGTGGAGGCAAAGGGAACGTAATGACGCACGCTCATCCCGACCGCGGTCGCGATCATCTGCTGCTCGGAGATGTACATCTCGAAGTATCGGTCGGGGTAGGTGTTGGCGAACTCTTCGGCAAACGTCGAGTTGCTCACCTCGCCGTCCATCGCGACCACGGTTGGGCGAGCTCCCAGCGCTTTGAGCGCGTCGCCATAGGCCTTTCGGGTGGCCACCTTGTCCCCCTTTGTATAGGTAGGGAGCGCGACGTCGACCCTTCGGTCCTTGATGGCGGGCATCCCGGGCTCGGGCTTCTGCCCGTCGACCCGCAGGTGGCGGATACCACCGAGCTCAGCAATAGCCCGGTCGGCCATGTCCGGCGGCAGTGCCTTGCCGTGCCAATTTTCCTTGTTCTCGATCTCACTGAAGCCTTTGCCCTTGACGGTCCGGGCGATGATCACGGTGGGCTTACCGGTCGCCTCGCGGGCCTGGTCCAGCGCCTGGTCGATCTGCTCCAGGTCGTGGCCGTCGATCACGATCGCACGGCAGCCAAACGCCTGCACCCGGTCGCGATAGACGTCGGTCTCCCACTGGTATTCGGTGGGGCCGCGCTGGCCGAGCCGGTTGACGTCGAAGATGGCGGTGAAGTTGGAGAGGCCGTAGAAACCGGCCTTATCGAGTCCCTCCCAGATGGAGCCCTCCGCCAGCTCGCTGTCGCCGGTCAGGGTCCACACGTGGAAGGGCAGCTGGTCCAACTTGCGGCCGGCCAGCGCCACCCCGACCGCGATCGGCAGCCCCTGGCCCAGGGAGCCGGTGGCGACGTCCACCCAGGGCAGCATCGGGGTCGGGTGCCCCTGCAAGCGCGAGCCGAATTTTCGAAAGGTCAGCAGCTCGTCGTCGCTGATCACGCCCACCGCCTTGAAGATGGCGTAGAGGAGGGGCGAGGCGTGGCCCTTGGAAAAGATCAGGTGGTCGTTGTTCGGCTCCTGGGGATCGTTCCAGTCGTAGAGGAAATGGCGGGTGATCAGGACCGCCATCAGATCCGCCGCCGACATCGACGAGGTGGGGTGGCCCGAGCCGGCCTGCGTGCTGCAGCGGATGCTGTCCACGCGCAGCTGCTGCCCAAGCTCACGCATGAAGTCGAATCCCTGCGTCGTACGAACGTCGCTGAGAGAGCTCTTTGCCATCGACTCACCCCATGCTGGTGTGGTTGACGCCTGACATTTAGATTAAGCGCCCGCCACGATCGGCCGCTGGTGACGCGTGGGCCTTCGCTGCCAGTTCACGTCACGAGCTTGTTCGTCCGGTTAACCGGTTAGTAGCACGTCGAGTGCGCGTTTCGCAAGGCTGGCCGCGCTTACTGATGAAGGGAGCGGGGCATGTTGTACGCAGCCAGGCTGGCGGCATTCGGGATTTTCTTCGTGTTACTCCTTGGAGGGACCTCGATGCTGCTTGGCCCGCGCCCCCCAGCTTTCTCAAACTCCCGAAACGCGTTGACCGCCTCGGCCCAGCCCTCGAGGTCCTTCCTTCCGCCGAACGTCGGCACATCATCGACGGCCGGTGCGCCGGTGCGCCAACGCGTACCTACGCCGTCGCCGGCCACGCGTGCACCGCAACCTGCCCCGACACCGCCGACAACGCCTCCACCACAACCCGCTCCGAGTTACCTGCTTGTCAGCGGCTCGACCCTCACCTATCGCGGGGTGCCGGTGTTGCTGGTTGGCGAGAACTTTGAGAATTGTCCGGCTGGGTCCTCGTGTGTTGGCAGCTCGGACATCACCAAGATCGACGTCAACGAGGCCGACTATGCCAGGGTCAGCAGCCTGGGCAGCAATCATGTTCGCTTCGGCCTCGACTACGCGTGGTGGAGCACCAACCGGACCCAGTTTTACGCCGTGCTCGACCAGCATGTCGCCTGGGCACGCGCCCACCACCTGTGGATGATTCCGGTCATGTTCTCGCCGCCGGGAGGGTCGAACGGCGGATACGGCGGACAGGCCGGGTTCTGGGGCAGCCCCGCAAACCAGAACGCCCTGAAGAATTTTTGGGTCGACTTTGCCAGCCACTATGCCAACGAGCCCACGATCGCCGGCTATGACATCTTTAATGAACCGGCGCCGCCCTCAGCTGCTGCGTGGGCAGCCTGGGCCCAGGGCACGGCCAACGCGATCTGGGCCGCCGATCCGCACCACTTCGTGGCCCTCGAACTTTCCTCTGCCGACTGGAACCTTCCCGCCGTCTCTGGGACACGTATCCTCTGGTCGGGTCACTGTTATGCGGCAGTTGGAACGAACGGCTGTAATTATCCGGGGAGCAACCCTCGGGTACCTACGCAGCGGCCGTACTGGGTTGGCGAGGTCGGCTCGACGTCTCCCAACCTGGCGTATGTGCCCGCGAACCTGGCGAGCTTCAACCGGGACGGCGTCTCATGGAGTCACTACAACTTCCGGCATGGCTGCGGTGCGCCAAACTGCTGGGGCCTTTACTCGAACTGGAACGCCGGAGACTTTTCCGCGCCATGGACCGCCATGATCCAGGCGGTGTCGGCAGCCATGGCGGGAAGCGTCAAGCCCTGAGATCGAGGGCTTGTCACGTGGCGCTTCAAGCATCACACTCACTCGCGTGAGCTTCGGCACCAGGCTGAGGGCACTCGCCAAACGGCTATTGCCTCGGGCCCTCTTGCTGCCGGCCGCCCGACTCGAACAACGATGGAATGCCGCTCGGTTCGTAAACCGCCAGCGGGGACTTACCGACTACCGGGTCAATTTCGATTATCGCAACCTCCGTAAGGCCAAGGCCGTCATCCTCTGGCACGACGATTGGGAAAAGGCCACCGCCGCAACCCTGGACATCGTCGACACCCTTGGTCTCGTCCACGCTGGAGACACCGTCATCGACTATGGCTGTGGCATCGGCCGTATGACGCGAGCACTCAGCGAACGGCACGCGGTTACCATCATCGCCGTCGACCGTTCTGCCGCAATGCGCGACCACGCCCGGGCATATCTCGAGGCAGCTCTGCGTGGCGGGATGGTTCAGCTTCTCTCCGACCTAGACCTGCTCGAGCGCACGCCGCAGCTTCGGGCCAGGATCAGCTGCATTCTGATGATCGAGGTCCTGCAGCACATTCCCGAGCCGGTCCTCGAGGGGCTGCTGCCTCAGCTGGCAGCGCTGCTCGCACCGAACGGACGCTTGTTGGTTTTTGGAAGCGACGTGCTCGACGTCGATCGGGCCGGGCGCCCCGGTTCGCCGATCGAACCCGTGCTGGCCCGCCTCTTACGAATCGAACGGCGCGACCGTTGGACCACGGGATTCGTCCATCCGCGCCACTCCTTCGTGTGCTCCCAGCGAAACATTTGAAGCCGGAGCGGCTCGCCCCGGCTTCATCATCGTCGAGCGAAGTCGAACGTTATTCTGGCCGCCGTCCGGTATACGCCAGCCGTACGCCACCGATCACGATGATCGCGCCCAGCATGGCCAGGCCAAGGAAGGCGAGAGGCGCAGGCCCAGCGCCGGTGCTGGCCAGGTGGGTCGTCGAGGCCGAAACCCCGCCAGAGTTGGTGGTGCTCCCGCTGGTGTTCCCACCGCTAACACCGCCCGTGCTGGCGCAGCTCGGTCCATTGAAGAGCACAAAGCCACTTACCGGACCAGTGTCGCTGCTGCCGGTGCCAGGCCGCGGGGCAAACGAGCCGGTGTTGGGCAGCCCCATGTCGAACTGGTAGTAGCCGCACGACAGCGTAGTACCGCCCACCACGGTATTCGTCGTCCCGTAGTCGAAGTGATAGCTTTGCGTGTTGCCGGCTTGATCGGTCCCGTAGACGCCGGTCTCAGTCGCGTTGTGGCCGGTCTGCACCATGGTTTCGAGGCTGGCCTCGCTGTAGCAAGTGCTCGGATTCAGATCCGCCATTTTGAAGATCTGCACGTTGAACTTCTGGTCCCGTGCGCCAAAGCCGTTGGTCACGCTCACCTGGAAGCTGAACGCCGTATTGGGCGCGTAGGCATTGCAGTTCGCCGCAGTCGGACCTGGTGACTGATAGCCGGTCAAGTCCTTGAACGTGTACCCGTCCGCGATCCGGATGGTGCCGGGTTTCGGGATCATCGCACTTGCGCCGATGGCGGCAAATGCGAGCAACGCGGCGCCCAGCCCTGCCGCGCCCAGAACCTTGATGACACCCCGCCGTCTGTTACCGCCCATCAGTTTCCCTCCAGTTCCCTCTTGAGTTTAGTGCTCACTTCATGATCTTCACGACGACGTCTCTGAACCTCTTACTGTTCAGCTTAGATTATGGTCCCGATGTCATGAAAACGTCAAGAGCCTCGATAACAATTCGCACTTAAGGCCCACCTCCAGGCCTCTAACGTCACGCTGGGTTACCTTGCCACATTATCGTATCTGGGCCGTTAGGGCCGCGAGGCCGGGCCGGTCGGCCCGCCGCGGTTGCTCCAGGTGTGTGGAGGAAGCTCGGGAACGGACTGATTGTGCCCCTGACGCTGGCGCTCACCTGCTCGACGATCCTGGTGCTGTCGCCGAGTAGTCCGCCGGCCTCCGGAGCCCGCCTGGGTACGAGCGCGAAAACGAGCCCCACTGCCGCCATCGCCTCGCCGCTGGGGTCCCTTTCGAACACCCCTGAGCAGAACCCCACCATCGCAACGCCGTCCTCTGAAACGACCCCAACGCCCTCGCCAGATGTGTCGGTTCGGCCGGCACCGACCCCGCTGGCCACGGCTTCACCGGCGCGCTTGGCCCCAAGTGCGCCACCACCTCCACCAGCTCCCCGGCCGGCTCCGGTGGCTACGCCATGCTCGATCGACTTCGGCATGTACCAGAGCAACGCCCCATGGTCGTTTGGGCAGTTGACGACCCTCGAGGGAGAGATCAATCGGCACAGCGCGATCGTCCACTGGTATGCGCAGTGGGGCAATTCGAGCGGCGTCTACAGCCCCACCGTTGCGAACCTTCTTGCCGGGGTCCGCGCCCATGGATCGACGCCGCTGATCACCTGGGAACCCTGGGATCAGCCACCGGCCACCAACAACCCCTACCCATTGAGTCAGATTTCGGCCGGCGCCTTCGATAGCTACATCGACTCGTGGGCGTCCGGACTGGCCGCCTATGGCCACCCGGTGCTGCTGAGCTTCGCCCACGAGATGAACGGGAACTGGTACCCGTGGGGCGCCAACATCAACGGCAACACCCCGGCCGCATACATCGCCGCCTTCCGACATGTCCACGATCGCT
The DNA here is from genome assembly GCA_035716185.1 of Candidatus Dormiibacterota bacterium. Lineage (GTDB taxonomy): Bacteria > Chloroflexota > Dormibacteria > CF-121 > CF-121 > CF-13. Next base: position 26,607 of record DASTJZ010000018.1, on the reverse strand, counting down.
TCGCCCTGAAGGGCGCACGCAACGTGCAGTGGGTCTTCACCGCCGGCGGAGACCCCTACGGAAGCTTCCCCGATCTGCGGACTTTCTACCCGGGGGACGCGTACATCGACTGGCTCGGCACAGACGTTTACAACTTCGGGACCACCCAATCGTGGAGCTCCTGGCAGCCCCTGAGTTTCCTGTTGAAGCTCGACTATGCCAGGCTCACGGCTTTGAACCCGTCGAAACCCCTGATGCTCCCCGAATGGGCGAGCGCCGAGCAAGGCGGCAGCAAAGCGAACTGGATCGCGGACGCGGCCGCTACGCTCCCCAGACAATTTCCCCGCGTCCGCGCCGTCGTATGGTTCAGCCGCAACGGCACCGGGCTCGAGCTCGACTCTTCGGCCAGCGCCCTGGCAGCGGCGCGCGCCGCCTTTGGCGTCGCGCCTTACTGCCTTACGCTTCCCTACTGAAGCCGGAATCGCCGGCCGCGATCGGAGTCCGCTCGAGCGTCATGCCGCCCAGCCGGTGCAGCCGCCGCACCGCGCGGGCAGCGGAGACCTGGAGCGCTGGCGGCGCGGTCCGGTCCGCCAACCACAAGATCCCGCTGGTCAGCCGGCCGATCCGCTGCCCAGCCTTCGGGCTCCGCGTCCAGATCCAGACGATCAGCCGGTCGAGGGGGCGTCGGACGGAGCCACCCGCAAAGGACTCGATTGGGCGACCATGCTTGGCGGCCAGCCGAACCAGCGCCCGTCCTTCCGTCAAAGCCCGCGCGCGAAAGCTGGCCTGACTGACTCGATGCAGGTGGTAGGCCACGGCGGCGGGCTCGAAAACGTAGCGGATTCCAAGCGCGGCAACCCGCAGGCCGAAGTCCGTATCCTCACCGCCGTATTCGCGAAACGTTTCATCGAAGCCGCCAATCGCGCGCCAGAGCTGACGCCGGACCGAAAAGTTGCCACCCCACAAGGTCCATTCCCGCTGGGTGTGGCTGGATTCGTCGAGCTCGAGTGCACGCGTTCGCTCGAACAGGAGTGCCGCACCGCCTCGGTCGAACCCGGCCGCCAGCGGAGTCGGACCGTGTACCAACACGTCTCCGTTCCGCTCCTGGGCAGCCAGGTGGGCTGCGACGAAGTTCGGCACGGCGAGCAGGTCATCGTCCAGCACGATGAGGACAGGGTTCGCGGCCAGACGCGCGGCTCGGTTCCGCGCCGCAGCGATGCCGCCATTCGCGTCGACCGTCCAACGGATCGGGAATGCCCACTCGCCGGCCGCGATTGCTTCTTCCGTTCCGTCGCTCGCTCCATCCACTGCCACAACCACCTCGAACCGTCCGGCAGCCGTCTGCTGGTTTAGCTGCTCCAGTACGCGCAGCACAGACACGCGGCGATTGTAGGTACCAATGATGATGGTGGCGGTCAGCCCTTGCGAATCAGGCGACTCCGCCGGCATCTCCAATATCCTCGCTGTGGGCCCCGTCACGGTCCAGCCAGCCCAGCATCGCCAGCAGGCTGATCCCCGCGATCATCACCAGCTGGACAGCGGCGCCAGCGGTGAAGGCGAAGGCGGCTCCGATCAGACCGGCGTGCGGAACCAGCACAAAGCCGAGAAGCGCCGTCGTCACCAGTCCGCCGCCGGTTGCTGCCGTGTCGACGATCGGATGCCCTCGTCCGATCCATGCGTGTTCGAGGATCTGGTAGAGGGCATAGATCCCCGCGCCCAGGGCGAGGACCGCGAATGGGCCGGCGGCCTGCGAATACCGCGATCCAAAGAGGATGGTGATCGCGGGCCCACGAAGCAGAACCAGGAGGAGGACCGCCGGCGCGGTCAGCGTCGCCGTCAGGGCCAGTGCCCGCAGCACGTAATCACGAACCGCCCGGTGATCGAGACGCGACACCTGCGGCAGCAACGTGGCGCTGATGGCGGCCGGAATCAGGAAAAAGACGTTGGCCAGGGTCTTGGCCACGGCATACTGCCCGGTGCTCGCCGCGCCGAGGAAGTGTCCGACCAGCAACAGATCGATCCCCAACCAGGCGGTGAGGAATGCCGTTTGCAGAAACAGCGGCGAAACGAAGCGCAGAAGCGTCTTGACTTCGGTGGGTGTCACGGCCGGCGCATCGAAGCGGACGCCGAATGGTGCGACCGGCTGCAGGATGACGACCGCCGCAACGTAGGACGCTCCATAGAGCACGAGGAAGAGTGCCGGAGAGCGCAGGCCGACAGCGCCGGCAAAAGTGATCCCAATCAGCTCGAGGGTATTGGCCAAAACGAAGATGGCCATCATCGCAACAAAGCGCTCTTGGCCGCGCTTGGTCTCGCGATACAGGGTGAAGCACGCGATTCCTAGAACGATCGCCACCAATCCCACGACCAGATCGGCTGGCATTCCCATCAGAAGACCGGCCGGGACCGTCACCAGCAAGCTCAGCAGTAGGACCCCACCAACGAGAACCACGGTGTTGGTGAAGACCCTGATCTGTCCGGTAACGTCGCCGCGGAGGCGCGGCAAGGAGCGAGCCAGGCCTATGGGCGCGTCGAGCACGAGAATCGACGCAATACCGGCGACAGCCAGAGCATAGGCAAACAGGCCGTACCCCCCCGGGAGTAAGAGACGCGCGGCTACCACGGCGAAGACAAAGCCCAACAGGCGGGCCGTCGTGTTTCCAGCGAAAACGATGGCGGCGGACCGCACGAAGGCGCCCTCGGGCCCGAGCCTGCGAGCCGGCTGCATCAACATCCCGACTGCGCGCCGAAGCTGGGCTCGGCCCTCGATCGACGGACCCAGGACGGCAACCGGCGCCGTCGGGGCAACCGCCAATAACGGGACGGCTGCCAGCAGTCCAATCATCATCCAGAACTGCTGGGAAACACCGGCAAACGTCAGGTACTCAGCCGTCGTTCCCATCACCGCCAGGACGGCCACCGCGGCTACGGCCGCGGCGCCGATCGCTCCAGCCGATGGGTCGGATGATTGTCGCCATCGCCAGCCGGCCGCCGCAATCGAAACGTACATGATGACGAGCAATGCCACGCCGATCAGCCCAGCTCGGTAGGCGACGCGCAGGTATTCGTTGTCGACGAAGGTGACAAGCGGAGCCGGGATGGAGGCGGAGATGACCGTCCCCGAGCCGACCAGAAGATGCTGCTCGATGTCAGGGAAGAAGTAGTCGCCCCAGTACTGGTACCGGGTCGCCAGGCTCTGCGGTGTCCCGCCACCCGCGCCGAATTGTTGCTCGATGCGCGCGGAGACCTGGGTTGAAAAGATGAGGATACCGACGATGAGCGCGATGGTCGTCGGAACCAGCTCACGAGGAACCCGGCGGGCGTGCCAGAGGACGAGCACCGTTGCCACCACCAGCCCAATCACCGCCGCCTGTGTCTGGCTGATCACCACCGCGACGGCGTTTGCGGCCATCACCGTGGCAAGCCAGGACCGCGGGAAGCCAGGGTGGCGCCATGCCGCCAGCGCCAGCGCGAGGACGTAGTTCAGCAGCGCGTACGCGCCAAAGGCGCTGGCATGCTCCAGCAGCGACAGTGGCCGGCAAGCGCCGTACTGGCACAATGCCTCGCCGCCGCCGCCGAGTGGGTAGGCGCTCGAGAGGAACGCGCGGACGCCCGGAACGTTTGCCAGCTCCATCAGCCCAACGACGGCCGCGATGACGCTGGCAAGCATGGTCAGGTTCAGGACGGTGACCAGGTCGCGCCCGCGAAGCGCGCCCCGCGAAAAGAGCCAGTAGACCACCACGTACTGGGCCGGACCGAAGATCGTCCGCCAGACGTTGAGGTCTGCGTCCGTATGGGTGACAAACAGGACCAGGGTTGGGACCACCATGGCCCCCACCGCGTATGACCCGACCGCCAGGTCCAGACCCGTGAACCGTCCAGAGCCCCGGCGGTCGAGCTCATGGAGGAGCGCACCAACGAACACGCAGGCCGCCAGGGCTTCGTTCGTGCGCAACAAGGGCAGCACGGTGTCTCGACCGAACCCCGCTGTCAGCGGCACCGCCAGCGCAAGCACCGCGAGGCCGATGACTGGCCGCCATGCGGTGATGCCGATGAGGACCACCCCGGCCAAGCCGAAAAGGGCGACCGACGCCGAAAGCGACGCGAAGTGCGCCGCAGCGGCGGCGACGAGGACCACGACGGTGAAGCCGGCGGCGCTCACCCAGACGATCCGGCTGGGTGAGACATAGGGCCGAGGCTGGGGCAGCGCGACGATCATGTCGCCGCCAGGGTACGGAGGTATCCCGGAGAAACCGTTTCCCAGGAAAGCCGCTGGAGCGCGGCTTTCGCCCGGGCGACCTGGAGATCTGCCGCCTGGGGCGATGCCAGCAGTCGGTCGACCTGCGCGGCGAGTTCGCCGGCGTCGCCCTCAGTGAAATAGGCGACCGAATCGGGCGGAAAGCCCTCTTCGATCCCGGGCAGTCGGGAGCACACGATCGGGATCCCTACGCCGGCGTACTCGAGGAGCTTCATCGGCAGGATGAGCTCGCCAAATCCGTCGGCGATCACGGGCACGATGCCGACCGACGCCCGCCCGATCCTTTCCATGGTTTCCTGCCAGGGGCGAAAGCCGCGGAAATGGACGCGATCTCCAACCCCCAGTTCGGCAGCCAGGCTCTGCAGCACCGGGAGGTGCTCACCGTCGCCGAGCACCTCGTAAGTGATGTCCGGCCATTTCGCCACAAGCTGGGGGAGCGCGCGGATCGCGACCTGGATGCCATAGCGTTCCACCAGGCTGGCGTGCGTGATCATCACAGGATTCTGCGGCCGAACCCGCAACAGCCCACCGGGGACCGGCTGCGAGTTGTACAGGACAGAGACTCGCTTCGGATCAATCCCACGATTGGCGAGGAGGGCGCGGAAACATTCGCTGACGGTGATCACCTGATGGGCAAAGCGCGCCGAGGAGCGCTCCAGGAAGCGGGCGAGACGGACCAATGTATGGCCGGCCGGGGCCTTCAACCTGGTCATCGTCATCTCGGGAAAGAGATCGTAGATGTACAGGACGACCCGCGATCCGAGCAGTCGGGGGACAACGGCGGCGAAGACGAGGAAGTCCGGGAGATTGTCGACCTGGACGACCTCGGGGCGGCGCCGGAGGGACCATGCCGTCACGACCGGAAATGCCATTACGAAGAAGCTCAGGTACTCCTTCAGGTACGAGAGGGCGTTTCCGCGGCGATGTCTGACGGGCAACCTTCTGATTCGCAGCCCGGCTCGGGCTGGCAGAGCGGCGCCGTCCCGCTGGTCACGCATGCAGACAAGATCGACCTCGACGCCTTGTTTCAGCAAGTGATCGACGTTCCGGCGAAGCAGCGGATGTGACGGATAGGGATGGGCGCTGACCAGCAGCACGCGCTGAGGATGTACACCCAGAGAGGATCTGGTTGATGATTCGGCTTTCTGGCCCAGCAGACCGCGTAGTGCCGCCAGCGCGCGAGCATGATCGCCGACCAGCGCCTCGCGCAATGCCCGGCTGCGTGCCGCCAGTCGCTCGCGATCATCGAGTGCCTCCAGGAGCCCGCGAGCCATGTCGGCCGGCGTATTCGCCGTGAACAACCCCGCCGGGCCAAACCGACCGCGCAGTTTCGGCAGGTCGGAGAGCACCAGCGGCCGGCCCAAACCCACGGCCTCGAAGGCGGCTCGGTTCATGATTTCAGGGTCGTCACTGAAGGCCGCGACGACGTCGGCGCGCTGCAGTTCTTCCAGGAATTGTCCGTAGTCGAGCCATCCGGTGAAGCGGACGTTGGGAGGAGCCGAGGAAACCATCGCGGGCGAAACCCGCTTTAGATCGCCGGTACAACGGATCTCAACGTTTGGAATCAGTCGGGCCGCATCGAGGACGGCGCCGATTGGTTCATTCGTGTCGAGGCTGCCGGCGACCACGACGACCGGCCGGGTCGAGCGAGGGTGCGGCGTGAGTGGAGGCGCATCGACGACATCGTCGGGAAGCAGTAACGTTCGAACCCCCCATTGGGCAACCTCCGACTCGGCCTCGGCGGTGTGAAGGAGGGCGACCCGAGCCCGACCCAGCAGGAAGCGATGGATGGGCCGTGCCCAGGCCCATTTGCGAGAGTGAAAGGTACCGGTATGGCAGTCCACAACCAGGGGGCGACGGTGAACCAAACACCACAGCCAGGCCGTCAGCGGCGCGAACACTGGCGGGGTAACAACGATGACGGCCGAGGGATCTCGCCGGCTCAGCGCCTGCCAGGTGCGGACCCCATCACGAAGGTAGCGAAGCGGGAGTAAGCGTGGATGCTGCCGTACTCGACCGCCGGTGATATAGCAGGCGTCACCACCGAGCTCTCGGGCGAGCGCTGTCGTTCGCGCCTGGAAATCACACCACGCCACCGTGACCAACGGCGACGCGCTCACAGCTTCCTGGCGGCGCCCTCTCGTGCTGGCGGCATTACCCGATTCTGACTGGTGAGGAACAGGCTTCCGACGATATTTACGCCGGCCTGGCGAAGCAGCTCAGCAGTCCGACGAGCTTCGGCCAGGTGCGTCCGGCGCGAGGTGGCGACCAGCATTGCAACCCGGGTGGAACCGGCCAGCGAGAGAATGGCGGCACTTCGATCCGGCGACGGAACGGAGAGCACGGTGAAATCGTATGGACTACTTCCGTTGGCGAGCCCCGAGAACGCCGTCATCGCGTCCAGTGTCGATGGCAGCGGGATGGTCGTCACGGACGAGCCGTTCGAATTCGCGGTCCCTGGATGTGGGATTCCGTTCTGGTCGGCGTCCGCCCGAACCACCAGGACCTTCTCACCGCCATGGGCAGCCGCCGCAGCGAGCTCAGCAGCAGGGCGATCGGCGTGATCTCGCGCCGATGCCGCCGCGAGCATGACCAGCTTGGAATCCGGGTAGCGCGTGCGAAGCGCCGCGCGGACCAGGTCATATGCCTTCGTCCGCTCCGCCGCGATTCTAGGGATGCTGACCACCATCGGCGATCCGGTTGCGGATGCGAGGCTCTCGGGGGTGAAGACACGATCGTCGAACCGCTCGAGGAGCAGGGCCGCAAACAGGCCGAGGATGACGCCGCCGGCCAGGGCGACGAGCAGGTAGCGAGCAGGCTCCGGACTGCTTGGCGAGCCTGGCGGAACCGCACGCTCACTCAACGATAGCGTGGCAATCCCGCGATCCTCGCCGAGGGCGGCGCTCTGGCGCTGCGCGTAGGTGGTGCTGTACTGGTTCTGGAGGAGCGCGAGACGGGCGGCGTGATCGCTGGCGTTCGCTGCGGTAACGTGCTCGGCCTCGACCGCCGCGATCTTCGAGGTCAGGCTGGCGAGCTCGTCATCGAGGTACTTGATGGTCGAATCGAAGCGGGCTTTGACCTCGCGAGTGTTCCGATCAACGAGCGCCTGGGCAACGGCGTTCGCGATGGCTGCCGCGTCGCCGGGGGTAACGGACGTAGCCTTGATCGCGAGCAGCGTCGTGCCGTGGACGGTCCCGACGGTGAAGCGTCGGGCCAGCGCGGAAGGCGAGATGGCGAGCCCGTTCGCATTGATCACGTCTTGCAGTAAGCCCTCGTCGGTGGCTTCGGCAATGTAGACCTGGCTGAGGGTGTCACTGGCTCGAAGTGCGGCATCGGGGTCGGTGGCGCCCTCCCAGCGGGCGTCGACGAGCAGCGTCGCCTGAGCCTGGTAGGTGGGACGGGACAGGGCCACCACAACGATTCCGGCCACCAGGCAAGCCGCGACCACGGCCGCGATGACCCACCAACGACGTCGCAGCGCCCCTCCCACTGTAGTCACGGCAACCCCGCGCGATCCATGCTATCGCCTCGGGGGTGCCGCAGTCCGAGGACCGTAGGGACGGTCAGGGCCAGGATTCTTAGATCGAGCGCGAATGAGCACCGCTCGACGTAGCGGCAATCGAGCCGCATCATCTGCTCCGCCGGCAATCGATCCCGCCCCATGACCTGCCAGAGACCGGTCATCCCGGGTCGTATCTGCAGCCGTTTGAAATGCCAGTCGGCGTAATGCTCGAGTTCGTAGCCGATGCCGGGACGTGGCCCGACCAGGCTCATATCGCCCCGGAGCACGTTGATTAGCTGCGGCAGCTCGTCAAGGCTGAGCGCCCGCAATAGCCGCCCGGTGCGCGTCACTCGCGGGTCTCCGGCGTCTTTGTATCCGTGCTCAGCCGGCTGACCGGCAAACCAGGCCGCCGCAGCCCGACGGTGACTGGCGTCGTCGCTGTTAACCCGCATCGTCCTGAATTTCAGCATTCTGAATGGCTGGCCGTGGCGTCCGATCCGATCCTGCACGTAGAGGGCCGGTCCGGGGCTATCGACCCAGATGGCGAGCGAGATCAGGAAGAGAAGCGGACTGAGCACGACCAGCAACAGCGCCCCGAGGGCGATGTCAAGGGAACGCTTCCAGGGAAGCGGCGGCATCCCGTCCGCAGCCGCGACCAGTGTCGCCGGATGCCTCACCGGTCCCCTCGCCTACGGACGATCCCGGATTGGCTCATTGACAGATTTCTTGAGTCCGCACAATGATTGTATCGATGCGTGAAGTTCTGTCAATCCTTGTGGCGGTTCACCAAAATTCGTTAAAGTTGTGCTGCGCCCCGGTCGGATCACTGGCGGAGGGACCAGCCCAGTGCTCAGCGCCCTTGCAACAATCGCAGCACGGCATATAAGGATACAACCGCACTCATGAGAAACGCTAGTAACGGCAACGGGCACGGCACCAGCAACGGGAGTGGCACCGGCCACGGCAATAGCAACGGTCGCGGCAGTAGCAACGGCAACGGCCACACGATACCGAGTACCTCACGATTCGATGAGCCAGTGCGGGTAGGCGTCATTGGCTGTGGGTATTGGGGCCCGCAACTGGTGCGCAACTTCCACGAGCTGCCCGCTGCTCAGCTCGTCGCCGTCGCTGAGCCGCGCCTGGACCGACTGGAGCATGTCCGGCAGCTCTATCCGAACACCAGGCTCTTCGCCGATCACCGGGCGTTGCTCGCCACCGATGTCGATGCCGTCGTCGTCGCGACCCCGATCGACACGCACTACAGCCTGGTCCGCGACGCGATCCTGGCGCGCAAGCACGTCCTCGTTGAGAAGCCGCTCACGGCAAGCGTGGGGCAGGCAATGGAATTGATCGCGCTCGCGGAGAACATGGGCGTGACCCTGATGACCGGCCACACCTTCCTCTACAACCCGGCCGTCAGGCAGCTGAAGAGCCTGGTCAAATCCGGCGAGCTTGGGCGTGTCTACTACGTCGATTCCGCCCGCCTCAGCCTCGGTCTCTTTCAGCGCCACGTCAATGTCGTCTGGGACCTGGCCCCGCACGACCTGTCGATTCTCTCCTACATTCTGGAACAGCCCCCGGTCGCGGTCAGCGCCCGAGGGAGCACCTGCGTCCAGCCCTCGGTGTACGACGTCGCTTACCTCGAGGTGATGTTTGCGAGCGGGATTTCTGCCAACATCCATGTCAGCTGGCTGGATCCCGCAAAGGTGCGACGCATCACGGTAGTCGGAGACCAGAAAATGGCCGTCTACAACGATGTCGCTTTGGTCGAGAAGATCCGGGTTTATGACAAGGGCGTGAAGCCCCCGGCGACGGACACCTTCGGCGAATTCCAGATGTCCTATCGCAATGGCCAGATTACGATCCCCTTCATTCCCTGGCAGGAACCACTCAAGCTCGAATGCGAACATTTCGTCGATTGCGTCAGGACTGGAACCCGGCCCTTGACCGACGGGCAGCAGGGCCTCGAAGTCGTGGCGGTTCTCGAAGCCGCCGATCGGTCGCTGAAAGACGGCGGGATGCGCGTTCCCGTCGAAATCCCCAAGACCGGATTCCGGATGCCGTCCGCTGCGCCGGCCGACGCGGATGCAAGTGTCGTTGGGATCGACGCGATGATTACCCTCGCCGAGCCCGGAACCATGCATCCGGCGGTGATCGAACCCTAAGCCGCCGAACTTCTCGCGACTTCGTCATGTTCCGCCCCTACCGGGTGGTTGCGGTGCTGACTCTTGCCGCGGCCCTGACGCTACTGACGGTGGAGCCCAGCCCCAGCCCGCCGACCGCCGCCGTGACATTGGAACTCCCCTCGTACAAGGGGCTCAACTACGGAGTCCCGCTGACACTGAACGGTGATTGGGTCGGGACGGCCTGGCTTGGCGTCGATCAGTGGCCGACGGTCTATGCCGCGATGGCCGCCGACCTCTCCTTCGTGCAGGCCCGTCATCTTGGCCGCGTCGTACGCCTCTTTTTGGCCATCGACCAGATGATGGAATCGGATTCCCAGGGTCGATTTGTCCGGTTTGACGAGGACGCGCTGGCCCGTCTGGACAAGGCCTTGGACCTCTTCGACGCCCACCAGATCCGCGTCATCGGCGTCCTCTTCGACCAGGAAGTCCGGTCAAGTCCGGGCAACTTCCGTTTCGCCGCGATCGACGGCCGTCACCCGGCGATGCGGTCGGGGTACCTGGTCGCCGCCCAGCAGTTCTTGCGGCGCTACCAGCATCGCCGCACCATCGCCGGCTGGGACCTTTTCAACGAAGCCTATGCCAGCCTGGGGACGACCGCCGGCCTACCGCGCCCGCCCGCCCCAGATCCGGTAAGCCCGGGATATCCCACCGGGCTAGTCCATCAATTCCTGCGCGACCTCTACCTGGCCGCAAAACAAGCCCAGCCTGACGCCCCCCTGACGGTTTCAGACGCAACCCTCTACTGGCAGCCCCAGGCTGACCGTTCGATCTACGACGATATCCTTGACTTTTACGATGTCCACATCTATGACGACCACCCCAATCTGACGAACTTGAGGGCCATCCTCGACAAGCCGTTCATCATCGGCGAAGCCGGCGCCGCTGTCGAAGGGAACGCCTTCACCAACCAGGAGGTCGAGCCCGGCGTCGTCAAATCGATCCTGGAGCAGGGAGGGCGGGCCGGGGCGTCAGCGGTGCTCATCCACTCGATTGCAAGCCAGAACATCTTTCCTTCGACTCGTGACCGGCTGACACCGACGGGCGAGGTCCTGGCCGCGTACCAGGAAACCCATGGCGGATCGGCCGAGTGGCCCATTGTGCCGATAGCACCTTCGCTTGTAGGATTTGTGACAGCGCGTAGCACTGACTGCACTCGATATCCAGGTCGGGCCGCAGCGTGAATAAGGCAGTAGGAGGGAAACACCAATGCCAGCGGCCGCCCGGCTCGCGGGGGCCGGATCCCTGATGCCCATGCCGGCGAGCGGACCGCCCCTGAAAACTGAACGCGGCTCGCGTCCGATCGCCGGGGTGGTGAGCACGCTCCTCAGCCGGGCGGCTCCACGCGGAGGGCTCCTGCGATCGTCGGCCATCCTCTTCTTCGGGGGCAGCCTGGCGCGGGCGGTCGGCTTCCTCTTCTCGGTCGCGGCGGCTCGCTTGCTCCTGCCGGCCGACTACGGCCTCCTCGCCTACGGGCTGGCTATCGTCGGCTTTGCCTCGATCCTGGTGACCAGCGCACCCTCGGGGCTGGCGGCGTTTCTGTCGCGCTATCAGGGTAACCGGCGACAGCAGGAGCTCCACTTCAGCAACTGGTTGGTCGTCATCAGCATCCTGATCGCCGTCAGCGCCATCCTCATGGTGCCCATCGCGGTGATCGCCAGGCTCAGCGGGCCGATGCTGATCGGCATCATCGCCAACCTGCTCGGCATCGCCGTCCTCCAGACCTACCGGGAGGCCCAGCGAGGACTGGAGCGGTTTGCCGCCATGGTCATCTTCTACCTGCTGGCAAACGTCATTCAGCTCTTCGCGGTGCTCGTGCTGGCAGCATTCGGATTCCGAAGTGCCGCCGTGTTTCTGACGGTCTACGGCCTGTCCAGCCTGGCCGCGCTTGCGGTGGTGCAGCCCCTGGCCCCCCTCGCCCTCGGGTTCGTTCGGGAGACCGTCGAGCTCGAGCACATCATCGCGGTGGCCCGGTTCATCCAGCCACTGGTGCTTCAAACCGTGTTCTTCGCTGTCTGGATCGGAGCCGATCTGATCCTGGTGCAACGGTTGATGCCTCCGGACGCGGCCGGCAACTACGCGGCGGCCAAGGCGCTCGCGAACGCGGTGTACCTGGCTCCCTCGGCGGTCTCGGGCGTCGTCATCACCCGGGTGTCGCGAATGCCGGAGATCTCCCTGCGTGGCTTCTTGCTCCGGGTCATGGCCCTGGGAGTCGGAGTGACGATGCCGCTGCTGCTGATCTTCGTCTTCTTCGGTGGGCCGCTCACCTCCGTCATCTTCGGGAGCCGCTATCCGCAGGCTGCCGAGCCACTCGCCGTCCTGTCAGCCGGAATGGCCGTGTACGGTGTCTACCTCCTCCTCTCCGGTGCCTGGCGGGGAATGGGCCGCCTCGCCATCGACGCCTGGGCGACCGGGGCCGGCACTCTGGCGACGGTGGGGCTGGGGCTGCTCCTCGTTACCCGGGTGGGCCTGATCGGCGCCGCGATCGCGTTCACGGCGGGCTCGGTGGTTCAGTTGCTCACCATCAGCGGGTACACGGTCCGGGCGCTGGCGATCGGCGCCGGCTCACGGCTGGATGTTGTGATGGCTCAGGGGGGGAGCGCCCATGACGGGTAAGCTCAAGGCCTCGGTCGTCATCCCGACCTTCAACCGACGATCGTCGCTACTTCGGACCCTGGACAGCTTCGACCGCCAAACCGCCCCGCCGAGCTGCTTCGAAGTCGTCGTCGGCGTGGATGGCTCGACCGATGGGACGGTCGAAGCCCTGGAGAGCCTGAGGCCCGCGTACCGGTTGCGTTGGGTTCTGCAACAGAATCGGGGCCCGGCGGCCGCGACCAATGCGGCCGCCCGGCTCGCCGAGCACGAAGTCTTGATCTTCCTGGACGACGACCAGCTGGCCGCGCCTGGTTTCATTGCGGCGCACCTCGATGCTCACGAGCGACTTGGCGATGTGCTCGTGCAAGGGTTTTATCCGCTGGCTCCCGGGTACGACCGGCGGGGCGCTTCCCTGCTCTACCAGCGGTGGCTGTACATCACATTCGCGCCACTCGACCGCGCCCACCCCACGACGTCTCATGTATGGAGCGCGAACATGTCGCTCCGTCGAGGGACGTGGGCTGCCGTCGGCGGCCTCGATGAAAGCTTTCGAGAATACGGAGGGGAGGACACGGATTTCGGCCTTCGCGTGGCGCGCGACCATGGCACCCCGGTCATTTTCGAGCCGGCCGCTCTCAGCTACCACCTGCACGAGGTGAGTTACGCCACGGTGCGCCGGCAGGCCTTTTCTGCCGGGCGATCGCTGATACGCCTTGCCCAGAAGCATATGGTTCCGCTGGAGAGTTTCTCGGGCGGCGAGCTGAACCGCTTCATCGACCGGACGGTGCAGGCCGGCTGGCGGGTAAACCCCAGGGCGATGGACGTCGTGGGCCGGACCTTGATGGCGCCCCTCATGGTCGCCGACCTGATCCGCGTCCGCCGCTTGCAGCTGACAGCGGCTCGACTGCTTCATCGCTATTACAAGATCGGCGGAATCGCAAGCGAACAGGCTCAGGAGGTCGAGGTTCGTGCAGCGGCAGCCAGCTGATCAGTCCGGCCTGAGCCCTCAGGCCTTCGTACGTTCGCTTGGCGTGCCCGACCTCCCAGCACGCACCAGCGCGTTCGACCCAGGCTACGACCCTCAAACCGTCATCAGCCACCTGGAACAGAGTGGACGGCTGCTGAGCCGGCTCAAGCTGTCGATGGCGACCTGGCTGATCGCCGATGAGGCAGCGACTCATCGAAAAATCGATGCCGCCCACCGGCTCAAGGTTCCGCTCGTTACCGGCGGCGGGCCGTTCGAGATCGCCCAGGCCCGCGGCTGCCTGCCGGCATTTGTCGAGCTCTGCTCCTCACTGGGGATCCAGCGCATCGAGGTCGGCGAAGGATTCACCGAGCCGCGCCCGCCCGAGGCGATCATGGACCTAGCTCAACGCCATCACCTCGGCGTGCAGGTCGAGCTTGGCGAGAAGCACGGCGGCACCTTCGACCAGGCGACGCTCGAGCGGCTCACCGAAAGGGGCCGTCAATGGCTAGCGGCCGGTGCCGAACAGATCGTGATCGAGGGGCGCGAGAGCGCCCAGGGGATCGGACTCTTCGACGAGACCGGGCGCCTGAACGTCGCTTTTGCTGAGCACTTCGCGAACGCCTGGGGGATGGAGCGCACCGTCTTCGAGGCGCCCACCAAGCGAAGCCAGTTCGAACTCCTGACCCACTTCGGAAACGGTGTGAACCTGAGCAACGTCCGTCTCGAAGAGATCCTTCGGGTCGAAATTTATCGCCGCGGTCTGCATGCCGACTCGTTCCGGCGAGAGCTCGCATCGCGGCCGAGACCTGCGGAAGGCAGCTCATGACCCGGAGCTTCGCGATCAGCGCCCTGCCCGAACAAGCGACGAAGTACCGCGACTCGCATGCCGTGGTCGCCATCGACGTCTTCCGTGCCACCACGACGATTGTCACCGGAGTCGCGCAAGGCCGCCGGGTCTTTCCGGTCCCGTCGGAGCAGGAGGCAATGAACGTGGCCGCGCGGTTGACCGCACCGCTTCTGGCCGGGGAGATTGCTGGGGTTCGGCCTCCGACGTTCGCGATGAACAACTCACCGGCCGCCCTGGATCGGACCACGGACCGCCGCCCGCTGATCGTGCTGTCGTCGGCTGGGACCCGGCTCCTGGCGCTGGCCGCGGGTGCATCAGAGGTCTACGTCGCGTGCTTGCGAAACCTCTCCGCCACCACGAACGATGTGATCGAACGCCAGACCCGCGTCGCCCTGATCGGCGCTGGAGCTCGCGGCCTTCCACGGCCGGAGGATAGTCTCGCTTGCGCGTGGATTGGTCGGGCTCTGCTGGCGAACGGGTTCGAACCAGAGGATGAGGCGAGCACGACGGAAGTGCGCCGCTGGGACGGCATCGACATCGCCGTGCTCCGGGATGGGCCCAGCGCCGACTTTCTTCGCTCGACCGGTCAGATCGATGACATCGACTTCGTGCTCGGCCACATCGACGACCTCGATCTTGTCGTTCGCTATGACGGCCAGGAAGCCATCGCCGCTGGCGTGTCCGCGGAGGCTACGCCATGAGTGCTCGTCACGCACCGGTGCTGGTGCTGGTGCCCCCGAGGTGGATCGGTGGTCTGGGCGTGATGCGCAGCCTGGGGCGGCTGGGGATCCCGGTTTACGGTCTCGCGCACAGGTCGACCTCGATACCCAACGTCTCGCGATACGCGGCGGGCTTCGTCAACGCCGGCGACGACGGTCGACCGATTGGCGGCGATCCCGGCCGCGTCGTCGACGACCTCCTCCGGGCCGCCGATCGACTCGGCGATGGCACCATCCTGATCGCCGGCACCGACGAGTGGGCGACCTTCGTCGCCGAGCATGCCGATGCGCTCGCCACGCGGTTCCGTTTTCCACGGACCCCCGTAGCGGTGGTGGAGGCCCTCGCCTCGAAGGAAGGCCTCGCCCGGCTGGCCTTTCAGCACGGCTTGCCGACTCCGGGCATCGCAGTCCCGGCGAGCGCCGCCGATGCCGCGCGGCTCGCCAGGACCCTCACCTACCCGATCCTGGTCAAGCCGGTTCACAGCCGGCCCGATGTCACCTACAAGGGGATCGCTTCGGATGAAGCGTCGATGTTGCGGCATTACCAGGTCCTCGAAGAGAGACCCGAGGCGCCCAACGTCCTCCTGCAGGAGTACATTCCCGGCGAAGACGCGGACGTCTGGATGTTCAACGGATACTTCGACGCCAGCTCGCGATGCCTCGCCGCTTTCACAGGGGTCAAGCTCCGGCAGCATCCGGCGCGGATGGGTCACTGCGCGATGGGCGAGCTTCGCCAGAACGAGGTCGTCATCGACCAGACGATCTCGTTTCTCCAGGCCGTCGCCTACCAGGGCATCGTCGACATCGGCTTCCGCTTCGACGCACGCGACGGCCGTTATAAGGTGCTCGACGTGAATCCGCGTCTGGGCGGAGCCTTCCGGCTCTTCGTCGACCGCAACGGCGTCGATGTGGCGCGGGCGATGTACTGGGATTTCACCGGGACCACCGTGCCGGGCATCGAGGCGCGCGACGGGCGGCGGTGGTTTCGTGAGGATTCCGACCTGGTGGCCTTTCGGCATTACCGCCGCGACCACGGGTTGACCATGAGGAACTGGCTGAGCTCCTACCGCGGCGTCGAGGAGTCGTCGACCTTCGCCTGGACCGACCCCCTCCCCTTTGCCAGCTCCATGTTCCTGCTCGCGCGTGATACCCTCGTCGATCACATCCCGGGGCGCCGCAAGGCCAGTGTCGAGCCGATCGCCGCGCCGGCCGTTCCCGAAACCTCGGAGGTTGCAACCGGATGAGGCAGCAGAGGCTGCAGCCTGCAGAGGTCCAGCAGGCCGTGGACCAGCATTTCGGGACGGGCGCGCCCTTCTGGCAGCAGATCTACCAGCGGGCGGATCCCTCGAGCGTGCTCTATCGAAGCCGGCTCAGGATCGCCCTCCGATGGATCGACGAGCTCGGACTCCCGCCCGGGGCGCGCGTCCTGGACGTCGGCGCAGGAGCGGGATTGAGCAGCGTGGAGCTTGCCCGCCGCGGACTCATGGTGGATGCCATCGACCCGGTCGACGCCATGGTCGCGTCGATCCGCCAACTGGCAGCCAGCGAGGGAGTCTCGAAATGGGTCCATGCGATGACGGGCGATGTCCATGGCCTGGAAATGGAAGGGGAAACGTACGACCTGGTGCTCGCGCTCGGCGTCGTCCCCTGGCTTCATACGCCGCTGCGAGGGGTTCAAGAGATGGTCAGGGTGCTCAAACCGGAGGGCTACGCCATCGTGAGCAGCGCGAATCGGTCCGGCCTACCGATCCTTCTCGAGCCGATGCACAACCCGTGGCTGGAGCCGGTACGCCGGGTGACGGCTGACGGACTTCGCCGTCTTGGTCTGCGGCGAGAGCCACGGCACGAAATCCGTCCTCGAGCGCAGAGCCTGCGTGCCTTCGACCGACTGCTCGAACAGGCCGGGCTGAAGCGGATGCGCGGTGAGACGTACGGCTTTGGTCCGCTGTCGTTCTTCAACCACGCCCTACCCCACGCGCTCGACCACTCGCTCCAATCCCGTCTGCAGGAGCTTGCGGATCGGCAGACACCGGTGATCCGGTCGGCCGGCAACGGCTACCTGGTGCTCGCGCAGAAGCCAGGGGCCGGCGTGGAGCCGCGCATTCATCCAAGCGCCGAGGTCTCGGCCTCGGCACGGATCGGCTCTGGCAGCCGGATATGGAACGAGGCCCAGATCCGCGAAGGCGCCCGCGTCGGCAGCGACTGCATCCTCGGAAAGGGCGCCTACGTCGATGTCGGGGTCAGCATCGGAAACCGCGTCAAACTCGAGAACCGGGTCTCGGTCTTTCGCGGGGCCGTGGTGGCAGACGGCGTCTTCATCGGGCCCCATAGCAGCCTGCTGAACGACAAGCTGCCTCGCGCGATTACCGCCGGGGGCGATCTCAAGCTGCGCGACGATTGGCAGGCGCAGGGCGTCCGGGTGGACGAAGGCGCCTCGATCGGGGGTGGATGCACGATCTTGCCCGGCATCCACATCGGTCGCTTCGCCATGGTCGGCGCGGGAGCCATCGTCACACGGGACGTTCCGGACTTTGGTCTTGTCGTCGGCAACCCGGCTCGGCTCGTCGGGTACGCCTGCGAGTGCGGCGCGCGGCTCGACGCTGACGGCAGCTGTGCCGCCTGCGGACGTCAACACCAAATCGGAGGAGCCGGGCCTGACGAGTTGTAATGCGCTCCCAGCAGGTCGTCAATGAGCACTTCACCTCGGCGGCACCCTTCTGGAATGATGTCTACCAGGCAGCGGACGCGGCCGGCCAGCGGTATCGCCAGCGCCTCGAGCTCGTCCTGCGCTGGTTTGATCGTCTTGTGCTGCCGGCCGGTACCCGCATCCTGGACGTCGGAGCAGGCGCCGGATGGAGCAGCGTGGCGGTCGCGGCGCGAGGCTTTCGGGTCGACGCGATCGAGCCGGTCGAGGCGATGCTCGAATTGATCCGGGCAAATGCGCGAGCCGCCGGTGTGGCTGAGCGGGTGGAGGCCGAGACCGGCGACGTCCATGCCCTGGTGGCAGCCGCGGCCACGTACGATGTCGTGCTGGCTCTCGGCGTCGTGCCATGGCTGCACAGTCCCAGGCGCGCCCTCGAAGAGATCGTCCGCGTGCTCAAGCCGGGCGGCTATGCCATCGTCAGCTGCGACAACCGAGCCGCCCTGGCTGGACTTCTGGATCCAATGCGGCATCCGGCATTGGACGGCTTGCGACGAGCCGTCAGCACGCTCCTGCGCCGGCTCGATATCCGCAAGGTGCCAGCGCAGAGCGTCCGTGCCCACCTCCAGAGTCTTCGGTCGTTCGATCGGCTGATCGAATCGGTCGGGTTGACCCGGTTGCGTGGCCAGACCTACGGCTTCGGGCCGTTTTCGTTCATGAATCGCAGCCTGCCCGACGTCATCGACTTGCGGTTGCAGGCGTGGCTACAGCGATTGCTCGACAACGGGATGCCGTTGATCGGAAATTACGGAGCCGGATACTGTGTTCTCGCTCAACGCTTGACCACCCAACCGTCCCCTGGAGGAACTGGATGACGACGATGATCCCGATCGCCCGGCCACAGCTCGGACCGGCCGAAGAGGCGGCCGTGCTCGAGGTGATGCGCTCGGGCATTCTCGCCCAGGGACCGCGAGTCAAGGCCTTCGAGGACGCTTTCGCGCAAACGGTCGGCGCGCGCTTCGCGGTTGCGACCTCGAACGGAACCACGGCGCTCTACCTCGCGCTCCGGGCGAGCGGCGTTGGACCGGGAGATGAGGTCATCACGACACCCCTGACCTTTATCGCGACCGCGAACGCCATCATGCAACTGGGCGCCCGGCCCGTGTTTGTCGACGTGGATGACTCGCTGAACCTCGATCCAGTGCTTGCCGAAGCGGCCATCACACCGCGCACGCGAGCGATTGTGCCCGTGCACTTGCACGGAAACCTGGCCGACCTCGACGCCTTCACGGCGCTGGCGCAGGAGCATGGCGTCGCCCTCGTCCAGGACGCCTGCCAGGCGGTCGGCGCCCGGATCGGCGGGCGACCGCTGGGCGCATTCGGCACGGCGGCGTACTCCTTCTACGCCACCAAGAACCTGACGACCGGCGAGGGCGGCATGGTGATCAGCAACGATCCCGAGGTCGCTCGCGTCTGTCGCAGTCTGCGGCATCAGGCCTATGGCGTCGAGCCATACCTGCATGACACCGTGGCATTCAATTACCGGATGACCGAGATCCAGGCCGCCATTGGTCTCGCCCAGCTCCAACGACTCGAGGAGATGACTAACCAGCGCCGGGAGACGGCCCGCTTCTACGGCGAGGGGATCGCGGCCAACGGCTTCGTCCGGCCTGCCGTCATGGAGGACGCGACCCACGTCTATCACCAGTACACGCTGCGGGTGGCCGCGGGCTCCCGACACACGCGCGATGTCGTGCGCGCCCGCCTGAACGAAAGCGGGGTTTCGACCGGGGTCTACTACCCGATTCCGGTCCACCGGCAGCCCGCCTACCGGGAATTCGCGGGAGTCCATTGCCCGGTGGCGGAGCAGGCTGCCTCCGACATGTTCTCGATTCCCGTCCATTCGGGATTGAGCAGGCACGAGCGCGAGCGCGTGGTCGAAGCGGTCAACGCCGCCACCGCGCAGCGGTAACGGCCGGTGAAACCGGGGACACCAGGCGGACCCAGGAACCTTGCCGACTACTATGACCGATACTGGCTGCCTGAGGAGGAGCGCCCGCGCGACGCGGCCAGGCCGCAATTGCCGAGCACGCTGCCGCCAGCGGTCGATCGCCTGTTGCAGCATCTCATCCCTTCGGGTTCGCACTGCCTCGACGTGGGCTGCGGCCACGGTCGCGCCGCGGGCCTTCCGCTCACCGCACGCGGCTGCAGCTACATCGGCGTAGACATCTCGGCATCGGCCGTGGCAGAAGCCCGGTCCATCGGACTCGATGCCCGCCAGATCGACGACGCTGCTGAGCTGCCGTTTCCCGATCGGGAATTCGATGCCGTGGTTTCTCTCGAGGTCATCGAGCACCTCGTCTTTCCGCATCACGCCGTTGCCGAGATGGTTCGGGTCCTCAAGCCGGGTGGCGTGCTCGTCGTGACGACTCCCAATGTCGCCTACTGGCGCCGCCGCCTGGACCTGGCGCTGCTTGGTCGCTGGAACCCGTTCGGCTACGTCTTCGCCGTCGAGGAACCTTGGGCCGACCCGCACATCCGATTTTTCACCCCTGGAGCATTGCGCCGGCTGCTGGGATTGGCAGGGCTCAGCGAGATCGAGATCGCCGGGCATGGCGGCAGCATCATCGGAGACATTCCCTGGATCGGTAAACGGCTGCGCCAACGTGAGGGCTCCCCACCCTATCGGGTTCTCGAGCGTCGCGCTCCGGCGCTCTTCGGCTGCTTCCTCAACGCGTCCGCGCGCAAGCCGGCCAGCGTCTGATCAGTCGAGCGCTACCCGGGGTTGCCGACGCCGCAGGGGCATCATCCGATCTCTGGACTCGGTGAGGATCCGTCGAACAACCGGCCAGGCACGCTGTGGCGGAGATGGCACGTCTTGTGGGCTGCCCTCGTGCGGGTGATGCAGTTCAATCAATTCACTGGACGAAAAAGGCCCGTCGAAGGAAACGCTCGTGATCTGGTCTGGCGGAGTCGTCACCGACGTCCTCGAGTGGCCGGCAGCAACGTCCCACGATCCTTCCCCTGAATCCAGCGGGGGGATCTCGACCGTCAGGCGCTCCGTGCCCTGCGGAACAGCGACCTGGATTCGGCGCGCGTAGGGTCTGACGATGAACTCGGTGCCGACCCGACGCCACTGAAAATTCGCCAGTGCGATCGCCGCCAGCGATGCCCAGGTAACATCGCCGAGCCCATTGATCCGCGCCGCAATCTTCTCGAGCCGACCAAACCCGTCCGCCACGGCGGTGTGATGGCCAAACACGATCAGCGGCTGGTCCAGGAACGCACGGAGAACGATGTCGTCGAACGAGTAGGAGAGCGGGTAACGGGGCAGAAGAGGAATGCCGTTTTCGATAAATTGGGCGGGTTCCCACCCATTGAGGAGCGATTGCAGCCGGGGAATTCCCGGGCGGCGCTGGAGCGGCGTCTCCAGGCAGACCGCGTCGACATCGAGTCGCAGCAGGGCGCGTAGAACCGTGCTCGCGCAGACTTCGTGTGGCGCACAAACGACTCGCGAGATGGTCAATCCGGTGCGGCGCTCGAAATCCGCCGCCCGCCTCAGCGACTGAGCGACAATCCGAAGCGCCTCTTCGTCAGAGTCAACTCGCAGAAACTCGAAGGCCTCGTGATTGTTGCCATGCAGGGCTAGAGATAGCTGACCGACATGCTCGCGGAAGAGCGTCGCCGGAGCGGTCCGCACGGCGCCATAGTCGAGGGGAATGCTGGCGATCACCGCGTGGTAGCGATGAGCCTTCGCATGGCGCACCAGCTCCTCGAACCGCAGGAATCCATACGACATGGCGCGAAGATTGGGATCGTCGAACACGATCGCGGCGCGCAGTGGTGGGGGTGTCCATGGCACCGGGTGTTCGATCTCCCTGAGGAGGTGGACGATCGGCAAGAGTCCGAGAAAGCGGCCTGCCTTGAGCTGATCGCGCAGCGCTTCGCCTGACGCGATGTCATCGGGTCCTGCGGCGACCTCATAACGGACGCCCGCACCCGCGCCCGAGACTGTCCAGAGTGGGCCGTTGTCGGCGGCAGCGAGGATCGAGGCATCCGGCGTGATCGGGACGGGGGTCAGCGGTCCCTGGTGACGCTCCTCGAGACCCTGGCCCTGCAATCGACGATCGAGGCTGCTGTGCCGGGTCAATCGAACCGCGGTTGGATGCGCCGCTTCGTGGTTAGAGCTGGCGATCAAAATCCGTCTGCAGGAAGGCTCGCTCTCACGACCAGGTCGGTCGAAGAGAATCGCTCCATCAAGACCATCCCACTCTCCGAGCGGTCGCCCTTCGAACCGGATCGCATACGCGCGCTCGAGCGCGGCGAACAGTCGCCGGCGTTGGGACAGCGCCTCGGGCGGGAAGACCCCGACGACGCGCGTCTTCGTAGGATCGACCCTTATGGAGCCGCCCGAGGCAGCGGTCGCGCTAGCTGCCCTCCTTCCTTGAGTGGCTTGAGATTTCGGTAGAACTCATCAGCCGAGACACCCAGGCTGAGCGGAATCCCGCAGCGGGCCACGGGCCGCGCCGGGTTCCCCTGGACCATGATCATCGGCGGCACACTGCTCGAGACGACGCTTCCGGCAGCCACGACCGCGCCCTGGCGGATCGTGACCCCCGGCATGATGAGCGATCCCGGACCGACAAAGGCGTCATCCTCGATCCGCACGGAATAACGCTGGGAGCCCTCGCCGCGTTCCGCCGGGGTTGCGCCCCGGAAATGGGCGATGATCGTTACCCGGATGGAGATCGTCACACCGGACCCAATCCACACCAGTTTCGGCCGATCGGTCTCGATAATCGAATCGGCGCCGATGAAGACGTGTTCGCCAATGGTGACGCCGCGCCGGCGGTGGATCCATACCCGGATGGTCGTCGCCCCCGGGGTGTAGAGCGCCAGCACCTGGAGAACGCGAACCAGTAGCCCCCGCGCGCCGGCAATCAGGTGGCGGCCTCCCGGTCACGGCCCTGTTCCGACAACTTTGCCGCGATGCGACTCTCGAGCTCGCCGATGGTCGTGAAGCGGGACAGCTCATCACCGCCGAGCTCGATCCCGAACGCCTCTTCGACGGCGAAGATAACGTTGACCTGAGCCAGTGAATCCCAGCCGGGAACGTCCGCCGGAACGGTCGACCCGTCTAACACGATCTCCTCATCGCCGAAGAGGGTTCGAACGATGTCCTGCACGCGGTCATGCAGCGTCATCGGACTCCGACCAGTTGGCGATAAAGCCGTTACGGATCGGCCCCTGGCCTGCCAGATCGTACTCCCAGCTGGTGGCACCGTCGTGGCTGCCGACGCGCACGAAACCGTACTTGCCGTAGATCTCGGAGACGATCGCATTCCTGGCCGATGGAATGTACGTCCCTCGAATCGTGTCGACTCCTTTCTGGCGAGCGAGCTCCGATAGGTGCGCAAGCATCTCGGCGTCGACCGTGCGGCTAATCACTCGGCAGCTCATCAGCCAGGTCTCGATGTCGAGGTTCGTTCCAGCGCGGCGAGCGATCAGCACGCTGACGAGCCCATGGTCGCCGAAACGATCGCGGAGCTTGAGATAACGATGTATCACCGTCGGATCACGCATCAACGCGCGCAGCTCCTCGGGCGTATAGCGGCGGGTGGTGAGATTGAACTGGTTGGTCTTGTTGATCAGCTGGGCGATCCGCGGCAGATGGAACTCATCGAACGGCGCAATCCTGGCCTCCATCTCGAGGCTTCGGTAAAAGTCTTCGATGCCCTCAGCCGAGGCGGCCAGCGCTGAGGCCGCCGATCGCATCCGATATTGCTGGGTGCGGGTGCGATCTTCGGTGGTCAGCGCGGCCGTCTCGAAGCGCAAATAGTCGGACAGGGCGCGGACATAACCAGACGGATCCTCGGGCAGCGGGATCACGTCAACCTCGGGAAGCATCGCGCGGACGAGCGCGCGCTCGGCGGGATTGTCGTCGGCCACTGTCAGCGCGTCCAGGCCAAGATTGAGCTGTTCCGCAATCCGCCGCAGATTGGTCGCCTTGTCGTCCCAGTTGCAGAAGAAGGCCGCCAGATCGGCGAGCCGGATACGCATCTCGGGGTGGTGCTCGAAGACCGCCCGAGCATCCGCCTCGTTGTTCTTCGACGCGACCGCCAGGATAATACCCTTCTCGTTCAGTTGCAGAATGTAGTCCTGAAAGGCCACGAACGCCTCAGCGGCGGGCGTCCCCTGCCCAAGGGCGATCCCGGAAAGTCCATCTTCACCGACAACGCCACCCCAGAGCGTGTTGTCCAGGTCGAGGACGAGACATTTTCGATTGAGGCCGAGGGCCGCCGCCATCACGGACACCGTGTGCCGGGCGAGCATCGGAAGCGCGTCGAGCGCGACCGCCTGCTTGGCCGCGTTCCAATACCGGCTGTCGAACCAGGCTCCTTTGCCGAAGGTTGATGCCAAGCGCTCGCAGTCCACGATCAGGACGGCATCGCTCGCGGCCGCGCCCAGCCTGATGTTGAGCTCCTGCATCATCGCGTAGCGCGAGCCGCTCACGCGTGCCGCCAGATGTCCAAGTGGCACTTCGGGTGGAATGGCGAAATTGTGCTGGATCACCCGGGCTCCCGATCGTTCGGCCAGAACCTGCCAGAGCCTTTGCCACCGAGCGGTCTCGGCCGCGAGCACCTCCTCTGGACTTTCACTCAGTGTCGGCAGCTCGAGCGCCCCGTGATGAACCGCAATGACGACGAAGTCCGGAGCGAAGCGGTATATCGCGCTATCGGGATCGATAATTTCCTGTCGATACTGGCCGTAGCCACCCTCGAAGAGCACGATGTCGATGCCCTCGGCGAGTCCCGCAACGCGCAACATCGACCCGAGCTGGGCGGTCGTATAGCTACCAATCAAGGCGACGCGAGTTGACCTTCGTGCCGACGGCCGGCCGCTGACCTCGAGCTTCGTCAGCAAGGCGGCGGCGCCCGACCAGTCCAGGAAGGAGCGCGAAACGTCGGCAACCCGCGCCAGCCAGGCGAAGGCCTCGGTCCGTTTGCCCACCCGCTGCGCGGCCCGGGCGATCTTGAGGCAGAGTTCGCCGGCCGGCGTCTCAACCGCCTTTGCCGCCCGCACATAAAGGTCGAGGGCAGCTGCGTGCTGGCCTGCCTTTGCCAGCTCATCGCCCCGCCGGGTCAGCTCCAACGCATCCATTGAAACTCAGCTTAGTGGCCCAGCGAAACGGGCGGACGCCTGATTACCCCCAGGCGGAATCGAACCGCCGTTCCGGCCTTGAAAGGGCCGTGTCCTAGCCGCTAGACGATGGGGGCTCGGCCAGCACCATGCTAGCAATGCACATTGAAAATCTAAGATGCGGGTCTCTATGACGCTCAAAGCACAGTTCTGGGCCGCGACGAGGGCCCTACCCCTGTGGCTGCGCAAGCCCATGGCGGGCGGCCTTGGCCTCATGCCACTCGAGCCGGAGCGGCGCCGACGCCTGGTCATGTTAGCGCTCGCCGATTGGGCAATCGCCGACGACTCGGCTTTTCATGCCTTTCTCTGGCGAAATCATCTCGGCTATGCCCAACAGTACGATCTGTCCACTTTCGATCGCATGCCGCGCTCGCGTCTCTTGTTCTTCGAAGAGATGGTGAACGCGCTTGGCGCGCTCAACAGGCGCCGGGAGGAGGTGCGGGCCGTGCTCGAGGTCGGCTCGTCGACCGGTCACAATTTGCGCTACCTCGAGACGTCGGTCTTTCGCCACGCCGAGATCCTGCACGGCATCGACCTGGATGCGCACGCCGTTCGTGAAGGCGCCCGCTATCTGAGAGACCAGGGTTCCCGTGTCCAGCTCCGCCGGGGGGACGTCACCGAGCTTGGGCGGTTGCTCGGTGGTCAGCGCTACGACCTTGTTTTCTCGGCTGGTCTCCTGCTCTACCTCAATCAGCAAGCTGCGGAAGTGGTCGTGGGCGAGATGGTGGAGCACTCCTCCTGGCTCACGGCAATGTCCGATCTCGCCAATCCTCGGAGAGACAACCGAATGCTCGGCCCGTCCGAGCGCCGGCTGTGGGATCGCCCAGCACCGCCGCAGGACGCGAGCCCCGGGACCTTTTGGGTTTACACCCATAACGTCGACGCGATGCTCGCGCGCTTGCCTGGACGGATCGTCGCTCGCCACTTCGAGTCCGAGCCCCCGAGTCCCGACGAAACCGTGTATTTCGTGTTCTTTGCTCCAGGATGAGGGCCCCTGATCCGCGGTCACTCTCCCCATGGCGTCTTGAGACGCTCGAAGGCAAGCGCGACTAGCGTCTGCGCCGTGTATTCCCAATTGGTGGTTTGCGACCAGGTCACGACAAGGGCGCGGGTCGCGAGCGACAACGCTTCGTAGAGAGGAAAGCGGCGCCCGTCGTAGTCGGGAACGATCGAGCGATAGGCATCGAGGAAGATGCGGCGGGCCTCATTGGCCTGCGCCGTATCCGACCAGTGCTCGGGCATCGAGGGCACGAGGTGTCCACAGTATTTGCCCAAATCGAAGCTGGGCTCCGCCTGCACGAAGTACTCGACATCGATGAGCCCGAAGCGGCTGCCGTCGTACAGGAACTGGTTGTACTTGTAGTCCCCGTGCGAGGGCACCGCCGGCTCGGGCTCGGTTCGCCTGGCCCTGGCCACGATCTGGCCCAGGAGACCGCGCACCTGGACATACAGGTCCGGCGACGAGAGTTTGAACTCGTCGAGCCGCGTCTGGAGCCGGTCGATCTCTCCCTCAATGGTGTGTGGCCGACCGAGTGCAATCGTTGACTCGTGGATAAAGCCGATGACCCGCCCCGCGTACTCGGCCTGGGCGATGAATTCCGGCGCATGCCGATTGCCCGACACCGGCTCCCCGGGAACCGCCCCCTGCAGCAAGAGATCGTACGCCGGGTAATAACCAAGAGGCTGGGCAATGACAAGCTCACCAGACGCGCGCGC